>DASZLB010000107.1:0-11445 GCA_035552575.1 Solirubrobacteraceae bacterium
GCCAAGGCACACAAGGGCAACGCGCGAATCGTGCGACCGCTGTTCGGCAAGCCGCGCCTGACAATCGCCGGGCGCAACCGGACGAAGCTCATCGACGGACTCGACAGATAGGTGGATGCCGTGCGCCGCGCGCTCGCGCGACACGGCCACGACGACGTGCCCGTGCTCGGAATCCTCTGCTTCACCAAGGCGGACCTGCCCTTGTTCGGCACCGGCAAGATCCGCGGCCACCGCCTTCACCACCGGTGGCCGACAGCGCGTGAGCTGAATCGCTCCGGCCCGCTCGGGCCGGAGGCGATCGCCACGATCGCCACCGAGCTCGAAGCTGACTTTCCGTCTGCTTAGCCGATGCCGCGCCGGCGCCAGTCGCGCACGCGCGGGCGACGTCCGACTCCGCCGAGCACGACGAGCGTTCCGCCGATCGCCGCCGCGAGCACGAGCAGCAGCGCGAGCAGCGATCCGCTGCGTGCCGGCGCGATCTCGCTCAACAGCGAAGCGTGCGATCGCGTCGAAGCGACGAGACCGTGCCGCGAAGGAGCATCGAAGTCGAAGTGCGCAGCGCTCGCCAGAGAGGAGCTGCTCGGGGCGCTCGGTGTGCTCGTGCCAGCCTGTCCAGCGGCGGCGGCCGCGTTCGCGGCGACGGCCGACGAGCTGCCACCCGCGGGCCCGGACCCGGCTGCGGGTCGAACTTCGACCGAGCGACGGGCCGTCGCCGCAGTCGCAGAGTGAGCCAGCGACGCAGCAGCCGCTCCGACGTGCGGCCTGCGGCCCGCCGCCGGCGCGCTCGGCGACGCAGGCGCGCTCGGCCGCGCAGGCGCGCCGCTGCCGCTGCCGCTTGCGGACTTCGTCGAGGAGGCCGAGGCGGTCTGTGCCCCGCTCGAAGGGCCTGCTCGGGATCCAGCTGCTCCTGCCACGTCGGCTTCGACCGCGTGGACCGTCGCTTCCAGCGCCGTCTCGATCGGCTGCCGCGGCGCCGGCCGGCTCGGCGGCGTGTGACCGTCTGGGGTCGACGTTGGGCGGCCCGGCGACGCGCCGGCCGGTGTCGGCGTCAGGCTCGGCGGCGGTGAAACTCTGTGCACGGATTCGCCGAGCGCTCGAGAGGAGCCGCTCGTGTCCACCGCGCCCGCGACAGGGCCCGAATCGGGACTCCGCGGCGCAGCGCCGCTCAGCGGCGAGGGCGGCGGCGACGGGGCATCTGGCACCTGCGGAGCGCCTGGCGGCAGCTCGAGGGCGCGGGCCGGTGCGGCGGTCATTACGAAACAGACGATCGCGGCAAGGGCCGACACGAATGCGCACACCGCCGCGAGGGCTTTGCGGCGGGGCAGTGCTGTGGCCATTTTGAGAACTCCTCGCGACGATCGCTTTGCGTGTCCTACGCGGGCTACCCCGATCCGGCGATAGCTAGTCGCGATACGCCCCGCACGCGCGCCGCGCGCGGGGCGGCCGCCCTACGGCTCGAGCCGATGCGGCCCGCGATAGAGGAACGTCACCTCGCGAACGTTGTCCTGCCTGAGCATCTGCATCAACAGGCGCGTCAACCCGAAGCCGAAGCCGCCGTGCGGCGGCGCGCCGAAACGGAAGAAGTCGAGGTAATAGCCGATCGCGTCGGTGTCGACCTTCTTCTCGGCAGCCTGCGCGAGCAACTGCTCGTGGCGGTGCTCGCGCTGCGCGCCGGTCGTCAGCTCGATGCCGCGCCACAGCAGGTCGAAGCTCTTCGTCACGGTCGGCCGGTCTTCGTAGCGCATGTGGTAAAAGGGCCGCACCGACGTCGGGTAGTCGGTCACGAACGTGAACTCGTGCCCGTGCTGCTCCTTGACGATCGCCGAGAGCGCGCGCTCGCTCGGCGGGTCGAGGTCGTGGCCCTCGCCCGGCGCCCCATGGCCGGCGTCGCGCAGTAGCTGCTTGGCGTCCTCGAGCGTGATGCGCGGGAACGGCACCTCGGGCACGACGAGCTCCGTGTCGAACGTCTCGGCGATCTGCTCGCCGTGCACGTCGTTGACGGCCGCGAGCGTGTGCGCGAGCCAGCGCTCCTCGAAGGACATCACGTCCTCGTGCGAGTCGATCCAAGAGATCTCCGTGTCGACGCTCGTGAACTCGGTGTCGTGGCGCGAGGTGAACGACGGGTTCGCACGGAACACGGGACCGACCTCGAAGACCTTGCCGAAGCCGGCCGCCATCGCCATCTGCTTGTAGAACTGCGGCGACTGCGCGAGCGTCGCCGTGCGATCGAAGTACTCGAGCTTGAACAGCTCCGCGCCGGACTCCGTCGCCGCACCGGTCAGCTTCGGCGAGTGCAGCTCGATGAAGCCTTCTTTGAACCAGAAGTCGCGCATCGCGCGCTCGGTCGTCGTCTGCACCTCGAAGATCAGCTTGCGGTCTGGCCGGCGCAGGTCGAGGTAGCGCCAATCGATCCGCTTGTCGAGCGCCGAGTCGGGTGCGATCGGCACCTCCGGCTCCGCGAGCGAGTCGACCTCGAGCTGCTCGAGCTTGATCTCCAGGCCACTCAGGTTCACGCGCTCGTCGGCCTTGACCGTGCCGATGATCGTCACGGCCGACTCCGGCGTGAGCGCCGAGATCCGTTCGTTCAGCTCGCTCGGCGGCTCGTCCTTCGGCAGCACGACCTGCGCCATGCCCGTTTCGTCACGCACGACGATGAACTGCACACGCTTCTGGTCGCGCAGCGCGTTGACCCAGCCGCGAATCCTGACGCGCTCTTCGAGCTTCTGAGGCAGGTCGGCTGTCAGCGTGCGTTCCATGAGCCGGACCCTATCCAAGCTAGCGCGTCGGCTCTGCCCCGATCCGCACGCGCCGGCCAGAGGCTCACTCGCCCGCGAGCATCCCTCGCAGCATCCTCAGCATCGCCGATACGACGATCGCGCGCGGCACGCCTGGGCTGTCGAGCCACCACAGCGCGAGACCCGTCAGCGAGCTGCGGATGATCTCGCCGAGCGGCTCCAACTCGGCCTCCGGCAGCGGCGGGCCGAACTCGCGCAGCATCGCGACGTCGGCCGCGCGCTGGCGGCGGCGCAGCTCGCGCTGCAGCTCCTTGATCTCCGCATCGCCCGCGACGTCCTGAAACAGCAGGCGCGAGGAGTCGGCGTGCTCTTCGACGTGCACGAACCACGCGTCGATCATCGGCTCGAGCCGCTGCGGCGCCGAGCCGCCGGTTTCGAGGAACTTGCCGAGCGGCGCCGCCGCGAGCTCGTCTCGCCGGCGTTCGAGCAGCTTCATCTGCAGCTCCTTCTTCGACTCGAAGTAGCGGTAGAGCATCGGCTTGCTGACGCCCGCCGCAGCTGCGATATCGGCGACCGTCGTCAGCTCGTAGCCGCGCTCGGCGAACAGCCGCGCGGCCGCCTGCTCGATCAACGCGCGGCGCTCGGCAGCCGGCAGCTTCGACCGCCTTGGAGCTGTAGAAGTGTCCGTTTCCTGCGAAGTTACCATTTGGTATACTAGACAGTAACATGCACTCAGGACAGCTCAAAAGCGCGTGATCGCCTCCTTCCACATCGCCGACGTCGGCAAGCTCGCCGGGCTGCGCCTGCTTCGCTCGCGCGCCGCTCGCCCCGACGTTCCGGGCCTGCGCTACAGCGTGCTGGCCGTAACGGCGCCACTCAGCGAGCAGCTCCTGCCGCGGCCCGACGCCGGCCGCGTCGCGCTCATCGCCGCGTGGGACGACGACGGCGCACTCGACCGCTTCCTCGCGGCCGACCCGCTCGCGCAGGCGCTCGCCGGCGGCTGGCGCAGCCGCTTGCGCGCGACGCACGTCTTCGGCGCGTGGCCACCGCTCGACGGCCTGCTCGGCGAGCAGTCCCCGATGGCCTCCGACGAGCCCGTCGCTGCGCTGACGATCGGTCGCCTGCGCTTCTCGCAGGCGAAGCGCTTTCTGCGGGCTGGAGCCGCAGCCGAACGGCTCGCGATGCGCGACCCGGCCATGTTGCGCGGGACAGGGCTCGCGCGACCGCCGGGAATCGTCGCGACGTTCTCACTGTGGCAGAGCACCGCTGCGATGCGTGCATACGCCGGCGGACCGTCCGCCGGCGAGCACCGCGACGCCGTCAGGGCACACGCCGAGCGCCCGTTCCACCACGCGTCGGCCTTCATCCGCTTCCGGACCTACGGCGCCGAGGGTGAGTGGGACGGCGAGAACCCGCTGCCGGACGATCGGCCCGCCCCGCCACCGCTCTCCTGAGCGCGTGCGCGGTCTCGGGGCGGGCGAGCGATCAGCCGTTCGAGCCCGTCCGGATCAGGAAGGGCAGCGGAAGGACCATTGGCGAGGTTCGCTCGGCGGCGGCTTCTTCGCACCGGTGTACGTCAGCGACAGCTTCGCGTAGACGGTCGCCCCTTTGCATTTCCTCGAGCCCGTCGCCTTGACGCTCACGGCGTAGCTGACGTCCTTGCCTTCGGCGCAGTTCGGTTCGCAGGTGTTCGACACGAACGTGCCCTTGCCCGAGGCCGTCGCACCGCCGAAGCTCGACCAGGCCATGTTCTTCAGCGCGGTGTTCCCGTCGCCGCAGGTGAGCGTAAGCAGTTTCGGGCGCGAGGCGGCCTTGTTGCAGTTCGTGATCTTCAGCGGCGTGGCCGCCGAGGCGGAGCTCGAGAGGGCGGAGATCGCGATCGTCGCGGCGAGCAGGACGCTCGCTGTTAGGTGGTGCCTGCGGAGAGTTGTCATGCGCGGTTAGTTCCACGCTCCAGCTCGGCATCCTGCGCCAGCATGGATCGCAGCGCCCGCTCGCATCGCTGCGCCGTCGGGGCGCGGGGGCGGCGGCGCCCCGGCCGGCGACTAACCCTCGGCCGGCTCCTCGGCGAGCTCGACCTCGACGGCGAACTCGTCGGCCTCGGTCGTCTCGACAGCTTCGATCGAGCCGGCGAGCCGCAGGTCCTCGACGCCGAGCGCGAGTGCCGCGAGCCGCGTCGCGCTGTCGTGGACGACGACGCGCGCCACGGGCGCACGCATCGGCCGGCGCGCCTCGGACTTCGCCTTGCGAACTTCCTTGAGCACGTCCGCTGCGATCGCGAGCGCCTCGTCCTCGCTCGCGGCCGAGTCGACCTCGACGCCGCCGAGCGCCGAAAGGAGCTCTGCCGCGTCGGGCCAGCTCGCGCGGTGCACGGAGCCCTGCTGCCACCACGACCAGACCTCCTCGGTGACGAACGGCAGGAACGGCGCGAGCAGGCGCTGGAAGACCGACAGCGAGCGTCGCAGCGCGCGGCTGACTGATGCCGCCCCGAGGCGTGCGTCCTGCGACTCGCCGGCGTCATAGCGCCGCCCCTTGACGAGCTCGAGGTAGTAGTCGCAGTACCACCAGAAGAACACCTCGACGCGCTCGAGCGCGCGCGCGTAGTCGTAGCCGTCGAAGCTCACCGTCGCGTCGGCGACGACCGCCGCAAGGCGCGCGATCATCGCACGGTCGAGCGGGCTCGTCAGCGACTCGCCCTCCGGCGACAGGTCCGCGAGCGCGAACTTGGAAGCGTTCAGCAGCTTCACGGCCAAGCGCCGCCCGACCTTCATCTGCTGCGCGTCGAAGGCCGTGTCCGTCCCCGGCCGACCGCTCGCGGCCCAGTAGCGAACGGCGTCGGCGCCGTACTCCTCGAGCAGGTGCATCGGCGTGACGACGTTGCCCTTCGACTTCGACATCTTCTTGCGGTCCGGGTCGAGTACCCAGCCGGAGATCGCGGCGTTCTTCCAAGGCAACGCGTCGTGATCGAGCTGCGAGCGCAGGATCGTCGAGAACAGCCAAGTGCGGATGATGTCGTGTGCTTGCGGGCGCACGTCCATCGGGAAGACCTTCGCGAACAACTCCTGATCCTCGCCGGCGGTCGACCCGGTGCCCGCCGACCCCGCCGACCCCCCGGCGATCTGCGGCGTCAGCGACGAGGTCGCCCACGTGTCCATCACATCCGGATCCCCGACGAATCCGCCCGGGACGCCGCGCTGCTCGGTCGAGTAACCGTCGGGCACGTCCGTCGAAGGATCGACCGGCAGCTGCTCCTCGCGCGCCGCGATCGGCTCGTCGTAGAGCACCGCTCCGGAGGCGTCGAGGCGATACCACAGCGGGAACGGCACGCCGAAGAAGCGCTGGCGGCTGACGCACCAGTCGCCGGTCAGCCCGTTGACCCAGTCCTCGTAGCGCGCGCGCATGTACGGCGGGTGCCAGCTCAGCTCGCGGCCGCGCTGCAGCAGCTTCTCTCGGTGGGACATCGTGCGCAGGAACCACTGCCTGCTCGTGACGATCTCCACCGGACGCTCGCCCTTCTCGAAGAACTTCACCGCACGCGTCACGGGAGTCGGCTCGCCGACGATGTCGTTTGCCTGCTCGAGCAGCTCGAGGATCCGTTTGCGCGCCTGGTTGACGGTCCTGCCCTGCAGCTCCTCGTAGTCCCTGCGCGCACGCTCGAGATCGACAGACTCCCATCCGGCAGCGCCCCAAGGAACTTCCGCGAGGCGCCCGTCGGCGCCGAGCACCGAGCGCACGGGCAAGCCGAGCTCGCGCCACCAGACGACGTCGGTCAGGTCGCCGAAGGTGCAGACCATCACCAGCCCGGTGCCCTTCTCGGGGTCGACGAGCGGGTGCGTCAGCACGGGCACGCGCGTGCCGAACAGCGGCGTCAGCACCTGCTTGCCGACGAGGCCGCGCTGACGCTCGTCGTCGGGGTGCGCGAGCAATGCCACGCACGCGGGGATCAGCTCGGGACGCGTCGTCTCGATCAGCGCCGAGTCGCCGTCCGCGCCGTCGCCGTCGCCGTCGGCAAGGCGAAAGCGCACGCGGTTCATCGCCCCGGGCCGCTCGCGATCCTCGAGCTCCGCTTGCGCGACGGCCGTCTGGAAGTCGACGTCCCACAGCGTCGGCGCCTCGAGCTGGTAGGCCTCGCCTCGCTCGAGCAGCCCGAGGAACGAGCGCTGCGAGATGCGTTGCGCGCCGGCGCCGATCGTCGTGTACGTCATCGACCAGTCGACCGACAGGCCAAGCCCGCGCCAGAGGTCCTCGAAGGCGCGCTCGTCCGTCTCTGTCAGGCGCAGGCACAGCTCGACGAAGTTCGGTCGCGAGATCGAGACGGGCTCCTTCTCCGAAGGCTCCGCCGGCGGCTCGAAGCTCGCGTCGTATGGGACCGACGGGTCGCAGCGCACGCCGAAGTGGTTCTGCACGCGGCGCTCGGTCGGGAGCCCGTTGTCATCCCAGCCCATCGGGTAGAAGACCGCTTTGCCGCGCATGCGCTGGTAGCGCGCAACTGCGTCGGTGTGCGTGTAGGAGAAGACATGCCCGACGTGCAGCGAGCCGCTGACGGTCGGCGGTGGCGTGTCGATCGAGAACACGCGCTCGCGCGGAGCCGAACGGTCGAAGCGGTAGCAGCCGTCGCGCTCCCACGCCTCGCTCCACTTCTGCTCCAGGCCGTCGAGCGTCGGGCGCTCGGGCACCGTCGCGGGCGTGTCTGTCAGTTGGTCGGGCGGCAAGCGCTTGATCGTATCCGCCCGCCGCGCGCCGGCGTGAGCGCCCGGACCGCGGCCACGGCGTCGGCGGAGGGGCCGGCCCACCCGACGACGATCGCGCCGCGTGTCCACGGGGACGCCGTCGTGTCGGCGCCGCGCTCAGGCCGCGAGCGGCAGCTCGAGCACGACGTCGCCGGCGCGGCAGCTCGCCGCGCGCGAGCGCTCGGCGCGCTGGCTGTTGTGCGACGGGCAGTAGACGCCGCGCACGTTGCCGTCGGAGAGCCCGTAGGCCATCCACACGCCGCCGTCTGAGATGAAGTGGAAGAAGCGCGCTTCGCGGTCGGCGCCGGCCTCGAGCTCGCGCGCCCACGCCTGCGCGACTACGTCCCTGGCGACCTGCGAGCGGCACGAGCAGCCATCCGGCGAGCCGCTCGACACGCACGGCAGGCGAAGCCCGGAGCCAACCGCGTCCGACTCGCCGGCGAGTGCCGTCAAGGCGCCTCCCCACTGAAACACCGGACGATCCCGCTCGAGCACGCCTCCGGCTGCGCTCACACCCGTTGCTGCATTCATCGCTATGCCTCCTGCATCGCGTTCTGCCCCAACGAGGCGACATCCTGTCGTCCTGTGCGTTCGTATCGGGCAACTCATGTCGTACCTTTCGGACGACAAGGCGGCTTTCCAGATGGACGAACGCGTTTAGTGGACATCTGTCCGACTATGCGGGACATGCCTGCATTCGCCCGGGTTTCTCGGGCTCGCGATCCAGAGCGGACGCCGAGCGCAGGCGGGTGTGCCTCGACGAACGCGTCTGCCAACCTGGCTCGCCTAAGAGAACTCTCATAAAAAGCGGGAAGGATTTGCAACACGGCGCCGTCATGCCGCGGTAGGTTCTCCCGAGCGGGGTGCGTTGGCGAGTGGGGAGCCGGGTGTGAGCCCTTTGGGCAAGAAGGTCATGGGGATCGGGGCCGGAGTGGCGCTCGTCAGCGCCTTGATCGCGCTCTACGTGGCAAGCTGGGCGACGAGCTTCCCGCGCTCGGTCGCGGCCGCCGGCAGCAGCACGACGGCCGGCGTGAGCACACAGCTGACGCTGCAAACGGTGGCAGCCGTTGGGGCGAAATACAGCCCGGAGCATCCCGACTGGGTCTCCTACCTCGTGCAGAGCCACGGCAAGTGGATCCACAGCACCGACTACAGGGTGCCGGCGAACTCGGTCGTGCACGTGACCGTGCTGCAGTACGACGGCGACAGCGGGCTACGCAATCCATTCCTCTCCGAGGTCCAGGGAACCGTCGGCGCGACGGAGACGATCGACGGCAAGACGGTCAACGCAATCGATCCCGAAGAAGCCTCGCACACCTTCGCGGTGCCCGAAATGGGAATCCTCGTTCCGCTGCCCGGCGTCGAGGACGAAGCCAAGAACCAGTGCGAATTCGCGCCGTGCACGATGGCCGAGGCGCACCGCACGATCAGCTTCACGATCCGCACTCACAAGAGGGGCCGCTACCACTGGCAGTGCTTCGTGCCGTGCGCGGCGGGCTTCCTCACCGGAGGCGGAGGGCCGATGCAGACGCTCGGCTACATGGACGGCTTCCTCGACGTCGTCTGAGCATGGCCGAGCCGAACCACGCGCGACGCTTTACGATCCTGTGGGTCCTCGCGTCGCTCATCGCGACACCCCTGGTGATCGTGCTGCTCGGTCCGATCCTGCCGCCGGGCAACGGCTCGGCGCAGGCATCGGGGCACGTGACGGACAACACGGTGCTGCTGGCGATGGCGACGCCGGTGCTGCTGCTCGTCGTGATCTACCTGATCTACGCGGTGACCTTCTTTCGCCAGCCCAAGGGCGGCGCGCTGGAAGGCCCGGCGGTACGCGGCAACCAGCGAATCCAGACGGTCTGGATCGTCGTCACCTCGATCCTCGTGCTGTCGCTCGCTGTCTACGGGACGGTGCGCCTGGAGCAGGATGGCGCCGGCTCGGGAGGCGGCCCGTCGCCGGTCGTCGTGCCGCACGGCAAGAAGCTGCAGGTGCAGGTGATCGCCCAACAATGGGAGTTCACGTATCGCTTCCCCGAATACGGAGGCGTCGAGGTGCCGCACCTGGAGCTGCCCGTCGACCAGATGGTCGAAATGCACGTGACGTCGCTTGACGTGATCCACTCGTTCTGGGCGTACCAGCTCGGGGTCAAGGCCGACGCGAACCCGGACGTCGACAACGTCGTGTTCGTCAAGCCGACGAAGGAAGAGACGTTCGAAGTACGTTGCGCCGAGCTGTGCGGCATCTGGCACGGCTCGATGTTCGACCACGGCCACGTCGTCAGCCGCGCGGCATTCAACACGTGGATCGCCGAACAGCAGACGAAGTTCGCGGCGGCGACGAAGTCGCTGCCGCCGTACAGCAAGACCTACCTACCCGAACCGACGAGGCGCGCCGAATGAGCACGACAATCGACTCTCCCACTCCGCCGGCGCCGGTCCGCAAGCCGCTGTTGCGGCGACTCGTCGGCTTCAACCTGCTCAGCGCGCTGATCCTCGGCGTCGCCGGCTACTACCTCGGCTGGTTCACCGGCCACCAACTGTCGACGAGCAAAAGCTTCGAATTCATCTCGGCGACCGACGAGAACGACGTGGCATTGCTGCTCGCGTACCTGTTCGGCGTCGTCGGCTTTCTGATCGGCCTCGGCTTCGCCAACTACCCGGTGGCCCGGCTGCTCGGCCGCCCGGCGTCGCTACGCGAGAAGGAGGACGAGGGAATCGGGCGCTACTTCGGCCTGTGCACCGATCACAAGGTCGTCGGCATCCAGTACCTCTGCGGCATCGGCCTGTTCCTGTTCATCGCGGGGCTCAACGCAATGCTGATCCGCACGGAGCTGCTGCACGACGTACCTACGACCGTCGGGCCGAATCAGTACATCTCGCTCGTCGGCATGCACGGCGCGATGATGATGGGAATGATGACCTCGGGCGTGCTCGGCCCGTTCGCCAACTACTTCGTGCCGATCATGATCGGCGCTCGGCGGATGGCCTTCCCGCGGATCGAGGCGCTGACCTTCTGGCTGCTGATGGCGGCCGGCTTCATCCTTACCTCGTCGATCTTCTTCGGCGGCTTCCCGACCGGCTGGACGGGCTATGAGCCACTCAACGACCAGGCCGTGATGGGGATGGACTCCTACATCATCTTCTTCGCGCTCGTCGGTATCTCGATGTGCCTGCTCGGGCTGAACATGATCGCGACGATCATCACGCTGCGCGCGCCTGGGTTGACCTGGTCGCGCCTGCCGATCTTCGTCTGGTCGGTGCTCGCGACCTCCGTGCTGATGGTCCTCTCCGCGCCGATGCTGGTCGCGACGCTCGCGATGGCCGCGCTCGATCGAACGATCAACACGGGCTTCTTCATCCCCGGCGCCGGGGGCAGTCCGTACCTGTTCGAGAACCTGTTCTGGTTCTTCGGCCACCCGGAGGTCTACATCCTCGCGCTGCCCGGCTTCGGCATCGTGCTCGAGTTGCTGCCCGTGTTTACGCGCAAGCCACTGTGGGGCTACCGGCTGGCCGTCTCGGGGATGCTCGGCGTCGCGCTGCTGAGCTTCTTCGTCTGGCAGCACCACCTGTTCGTCAGCGGCATAAACGCCGATCTGCGGCCGTTCTACATGCTCTCCACCGAGATCATCTCGGTGCCGACGGGCTTCATCTTCCTCTGCGTGATGGGAACGCTGTGGAAGGCGCGCAGCTCGTTCACCGTGCCGATGCTGTTCTGCCTCGGATGGACGTTCAACTTCCTGATCGGCGGCCTGTCCGGCGTATTCCTCTCGGACACGCCGAGCGACACGGACACACACGGCAGCTTCTTCGTGATGGCGCACTTCCACTACACGATCATGGGAGGGCTGATCTTCACGTTCTTCGCGGCGATCTACTACTGGGTGCCGAAGATGACCGGCCTGCGCTTCAACGAGCGCCTCGCGAAGTGGCATTTCTGGCTGATGTTCGTCGCGTTCAACTCGACGTTCATGCCGCTGTTCGTG
>DASZLB010000108.1:0-2075 GCA_035552575.1 Solirubrobacteraceae bacterium
CGCGATCGACACGAGCACGTCCTCGCGGGCGAGCCTTCCGTTCGATTACAACAAGCGCCTGATGCTGGTCAGCGGGCGGGCGAACCCGCAGCTGGCGATCGACATCGCGGACAAGCTCGACGTCGACCTCGGGCCAGTCACGCTGAAGACGTTCTCCAACGGCGAGGTCTACTGTCGCTACGAGGAGTCGATCCGCGGCGCGGACGTGTTCATCGTGCAGTCGATCTGCGACAACCCGCAGACGGAAGTGCGCGCGAACGACTCGCTGATGGAGCTGCTGCTGATGATCGACGCGGCCGTCGGCGCCTCGGCGCACCGCGTGATCGCGGTGACGCCGTGGTTCGGCTATTCGCGCCAGGACAAGAAGTCCTCGCCGCGCGAGCCGATCTCGGCGCGCCTGGTCGCACGGATGCTCGAGTCGGCCGGCGCGGACCGCGTGCTGACGATGGACCTGCACGCGGGTCAGATCCAGGGCTTCTTCCAGAAGCCGGTCGACCACATGACGGCGCTGTTCATGCTGACGCAGTACTTCGGCGACCTCGGGCTGTCAGACCTCGTCGTCGTCGCGCCGGACGCGGGGCGCGTCAAGCTGAACAAGAAGTTCGCCTCGAAGATCGGCGCCGAGCTGGCGATCCTCGACAAGGAGCGCCCGGCGCAGCAGGTCGCGGAGATCGGCTACGTGATCGGCGATGTCAAGGGCAAGACGGCAGTGATCGTCGACGACATGATCGACACGGCCGGCACGCTCAAGGCCGCCGCAAAAACGGTGCTCGAAGAGGGCGCGGCGAAGGTCTACGCGGCGGCGACGCACGCGGTCTTCTCGGGCAACGCGTTCGAGAACCTGCGCACGTCGGGTCTCGAGGAGATCGTCGTCACGGACACGATCCCGGTCCGCGCGGACCGTCCCGAGAACATCCGCGTGCTGCCGTGCGCCGAGCTGCTGACGGACTCGATCCGCCGGATCTTCGTCGACGACTCCGTCAGCGAGGTCTTCGGCGGCGAGAACCAGTTGTTCTAAGCGCGCTTGGCGCTCCCGCGCCTACGCAGCGCTCTCGTCGACCTCGAAGATGCCAAAGACGTTGCCGTCGCAGTCGATGAAGTAGCCCTGCCAGCAGCGTCCGGGCACGGCGAAGCGCTCCATCGCGACGATGCCGCCGTTCTCGAGAATCGACTCGGCCGTCTGCTCGAAGCTCTCGACCTGCATCGAGCAGACGAACGCGTTCGTGCCGGCAGGCGGCTCGGGAATCGGCACGGGACGCTGCAGGAGGCCGCCGGGCATGCCGGCGTCCTCGATCAGGAAGTAGCGGATCGTGGTGATCTGCGGTTGCTCCACGAAGCGCCAGCCGAAGACGCGCTCGTAGAAGGCGATGACGCGCTCGGGATCGCTCGCCTGTATCTCGAAGTAGCCGACGTTGTTCACGCGCAGATCGTACGCGCCGGCGACGCGCTTCGTCCTTCGGCGAGGGTGAGCGAGACTACCCCTAGGGTCACTTTCGGCGGTGCCCTGAGTCGCCGAGCATGGCTGTGCAAGCAAACAACTCACCAGAGGAGGCACAGCAATGTTCGCCAAGAAGATCCGCTCCACCGCAGTCGTGCTCATCGCCGCATCGAGCTTCATCGCCACGTCGGCGCTGCCGGCGGCGCAGGCGAAGCCGATCAACCCGCACCGCTCGGTCACGACGAAATACGCGGTCAACAAGCAGGTCGTCAGCGGTCCTTGCCACGAACTGACGGAAATGCTCAACGAATCGCTGTGCGAACTGGACAAAGCGCACAGGGAAGGCAACGACGCGCAGGTCAAAGTGCAGCGCGAACAGGCCAACAACGAGTACGCGACGGGCTACGAAAACGGCTGCGGCTTCGCGGGATGAGCGAACGGCACGAGCGCGCCTGGCGTGCGGGGTGGCTGCGCAACGCTGAGCGCACGCGCACTACGATTGGCGCGTGTCGCACGAAATGCTCGCGGAGGTCGTCTTCACCGGGGTGCTCGTGCTGCTCGTGTTCGCGCTCGTGCTCCATCTCGCGATCGCTGCCTACCGCGAGCGCCGCGCGAAGCGCCCGCGGGCTTGACTGCG
>DASZLB010000109.1:0-19385 GCA_035552575.1 Solirubrobacteraceae bacterium
CCGTAGCCCTCGGTCGTCGCTCCATACGGGACGTAGTCGAGCAGGCTCTGCGCCGTCGAGCGGATCACCGCGATGATGTCGCCGCCGGCCTGCGCGACGGCGAGGCCGTGGACGACGTCCTCGTAGACGTTGCCCGTCGCCGTCAGCACGTAGCGCAGCGGCGGCGGGTGCTCGCCGAGGCGCTCGCGACGCTCGTGGCGCTGCTGCGTCAGCTCGCCGATCTGCGCGACGCGCTGCTCGCACTCGTGCATGATCCGCGCGCGGATCGCCTCCTCGGCGGCCTGTGGCAGCGCGCAGAGGTCGAGCTCGCCCGCATCGACGGCCTCGGCGATGCTCTGCGGCGTCGCCGCCGGATCGGCGAGCAATGCGTTGCCGACCCAATAGGCGATGCCGCGGTGAAGCTCGCCGCGGTCGCGTACGTGATCGACGAGCACGTTCGGCAGCGGCGCCTCGAGCGCGTTCGCGCCGTCGACGCCGAGCAGGCGCGTGATCGTGCGCTCGACCGAGACCGTCGTCTTGCCCGCGATCTCCTCCGAGACCTGCGCCGCGATCTGCGACGCGGCGTCCTTGCAGGACGCGACCACACCAAAATCAATATTTAGTTTGTTGTTCAAGTTCGTGCCTCGACGCGCGTCACTTGATCTCGCGCACGATCGGGAACGGGATGACCTCGCGCAGCGTGTCGCGTTCGGTCAGGATCATGATCAGGCGATCGACGCCCATGCCGCCGCCGGCCGTCGGCGAGTAGCCGTACTCGATCGCGCGCGCGTACTCCTCGTCGTTCGGGTGCGGCACGTCCTCGTCGTCGATCATCCGCCGCTTGCGCTGGTCGACGAAGCGCTGCCACTGGTCGACCGGGTCGTTCAGCTCCGTGTCGCCCGAGACCATCTCGATCCCGCCGATCACCGCGTCGAAGTGCTCCGCGAGCTCCGGGTGCACCGCGTGGCGCTTCGTGATCGGGAACGGCTCGAGCGGGAAGTCGAACACGTGCGTCGGCTGGTTCAGCGTCGACTCGATTTTCTCCGAGTAGATGTCGGCGACGACCTCGGCCCATGTCGCGTCCGGGTCGAGCGGCGCGTCGAGTACCTCAGCGAGCTGCTCGCGCGTCGACTCCATGAAGTCGAGCCCGAAGCGCTCGAGGATCAGCTCGCGCATCGTGATCCGCGTCCACGGCTTTGCGAGGTCGATCTCCTCGCCGTTTCGTTTGACCGTCGTGCGCCCGAGCGCCTTCTGCGCGACGTCGCGGAACAGTTCTTCAGTGACCGTTGCGACGTCGTTGTAGTCCGAGTACGCGCACATGAACTCGATGATCGTGAACTCCGGCGAGTGCTTCGGTGAGATGCCCTCGTTGCGGAACACCTTGCCCATGTCGTAGACGTTCTCCATGCCGCCGACGATGCAGCGGTTGAGGAACAGCTCGACCGAGATGCGCAGGTAGAGGTCGCGGTCGAGCGCGTTGTGGTGCGTCGTGAACGGGCGCGACCCTGCGCCGCCCGCGAGCGACTGCAGCGCCGGCGTTTCGATCTCGACGAAGCGACGCTCCGCGAGCCATTCGCGGATCGCGAGGACGATCTTGTTGCGCGTGACGAACAGCTCGCGCGTCTCCTCGTTGGCGATCAGGTCGAGCTCGCGGTAGCGATAGCGCGTGCCCGTGTCGCCGAGCCCGTGGTGCTTGTCCGGCGGCGGGCGCAGCGTCTTCGTCAGCAGCGTGACCTCGACTGCCTCGAGCGCGAGCTGACCTCGTTGCGTCACGTAGACGCAGCCGTCGACCGAGACGATGTCGCCGATGTCGAAGCCGAGGATGCGGTCGTAGAGCTCCTGGCCGAGCGAGTCGACGCGCACGACGATCTGGATCGAGCCCGACAGGTCGCGCAGGTCGAGGAACGCCGTCTTGCCATGCCCGCGCCGCGAGATCAGCCGCCCCGCGACGAGATAGCGGATGTCCGCGTGCGCGCCCTGATCGAGCGCGCTCGCGTCGTGCGCCTCGAGGATCTCCGCGATCCGCTTGCGCTTGCCCCACAGCGACACCGCCGGATACGGGTCGACGCCTTCGGCGCGCAGGCGCTCCATCTTCGCACGGCGCTCATCGATCTCGACGACGCCGTTCGGCGTCGTCTCGGTTCCCTCAACTGCTGTCTGCTGCCCCTCCTCTTGTTGTCCAGATACGGACATGTGCGCACGATCCTCTCAAAGCGGTTTCGCTTGTCAAGCGGTGCAGCAGGATGTCTGCAAGGGCCCTGTGACCGTTGACTAAGCCATCGGCAAAGACATTCCCGCCGGTTTTCGCTCGTCCGCGGAGGCGGGCACGGCGACCGGAGGCGGTGTCACTTCGACCAATGGCAGCGTCGGCAGGGCGATCGGCGCCATCGCGATGATCCCGCGCGCGACCTGGCGGATCGCCTGCGCTGCCGGGTCATCGGGGTTCTCGATGACGAGCGGAACGCCGTCGTCGGCTTGCGCTCGCAGCGGCATCGTCAGCGGTACGCGGCCGAGCATCGGCACGTCGAGCTCGTCCGCGAGCTCATCGCCGCCGCCCTCGCCGAAGATCGCGAAGCGCTCGCCCGACGGTGTCGTGAAGCCCGACATGTTCTCGACGACGCCCGCGATCTCGAGCGAGACCTTGTCGGCCATCTGCGCCGCGCGGCGCGCGACCTTCTGCGCCGTCGCCTGCGGCGTCGTGACGATCAGGAACTGCGCCTGCGGCAAGAGCTGAGCGAGCGTCATCGAGACGTCGCCAGTGCCGGGCGGCAGATCGACCAGCAGGTAGTCGAGCGCGCCCCACGCGACGTCCTGGAGGAATTGCGTCAGCGCCTTGTGCAGCATCGGTCCGCGCCACACGACCGCCGCGTCCTCCTCGACGAAGAAGCCGATCGACATGACCTTCACGCCGTGCGACTCCAGCGGCACGATCTTGCGCTCCGGCGAGACCGGCGGGCGCGTCGCGCCGAGACCGTACATGCGCGGGATCGAGTAGCCCCACACATCCGCGTCGAGGATGCCGACGCGCTTGCCTTCCGCCGCGAGCGCCGCCGCGAGGTTCGCCGTCAGCGTCGACTTGCCGACGCCGCCCTTGCCCGAGCCGATGCAGATCACGTTCGCGACCTGTGCGAGCGCACCCGCCGGCAGGCTGCCGCGGCCGAGCTTCTGCTGCAGCGCCGCCTTCTGCGTATCGCTCAGCACGTCGAAGTAGACGTTGCAGTGCGTCACGCCCTCAAGGCCCGTCGCCGCGTCCGCGACCGCAGTCTGGAAGTGGCCCTTGATCGGGCAGCCCGGCGTCGTCAGCGAGACCGTCACGTCGACCACGCCGTTGTCGCTGACGTCGATCGAGCGCACCATGTCCAGCTCGACGATCGAGCGGTGCAGCTCCGGGTCGATCACGACCTCGAGGGCCTTCATGATTTCGTCGCGCGATGCCATTGCAGGGCCATTGTGACAAACCGCGGGGGTTGGGCCGCCGGTGCCCTGTAAAGGGCATTCGCCGTCCAGGGCATCTGTGAGCGGCATCCAGCCTTTTATCTCGAGCCGAGCTCCGCTCCTCGTTTCAATTTGTGACCGCTCCGCTCGCCACGACCGTCACCGGGCCGGCCATCCGGGCCGGCTGTGGTTGGACCGAAGGTTGCCGCATTTCTGGGCCCGCGCTGTCAGAGAGGCCCGCGCGGCCGGGGTCATTAAATGACTCGCGGGGCGATGGGGACCGCCCCGCGAGTCGAGGGAGGAGAGGGTGCTACTACTGCCGGCGGGATATGAGGCCGACAGACTTTCCCGCTACCGGTCTCTCCAGGCCGGGCGGGGGAAGCTGGTGGTCTGACTAGACCAGGCTGAGAACACGCTCCTGCACGCGGTTCGCGAGCTCCGGAACCTTGTTGACGAGCTCCGTGCCGTTCTCTTCGATCTCGGCGACCGTCTTCTCGATCTCGCGGCGACGCAAGCGCAGTTCACGCTCGACGCGGACGCGCGCTTTGCGCACCTCGCGCTCGAGGCGGTTGCGAGCCGTCGTGCCGCGACGCTCGAAGCGGCGCAGCTGCGCCTGGGCCTTGGCCTGAGTCGAGTACGTCGAGATCGTGTCGCTGACGCCCGAGACGACTTTGTCACGAGCCGTCAGCGCGACGCCGACGGGGATCAGCAGCGCACGCTCGGCATAGTCGCCGAACACGCCGACCGTCTCGCGCGTGGCCGTCTGAGCCTGGCGCGCAGCCGATTCGGTCTGGTGGATCGCACGCGTGCGCGCGCTCTTCGCGTGAGTCGCCTTCGCCTGCGTGCTGCCGGCCGTCGAGGCTTTCGTCGCCGTAGCTTTGGTGGCCGTCGCTTTGCGGGCCGGTTTTTTGGCTTTCGCCGTTTTCGCGCCCGCTTTGCCGCTGCGGGGGGAAGTGGTGGGGGCTGTTGGCATCTGGAGGGAATCTCCTTCTTCCTCGCTTGCGAGGAGGTGCGGGTTTGCTCTCTCGGTCCTCGATACCCGTTTGGCCGGGATCGAACACCTGTTTGTAACCCGTCCCTGGAAGTTTGTTACAACCGCAGAGTACCACGCAGCAAAGACCCCGTGTCGACGGAGCGTTACCGAGCTCAGCTTGTAACACGAGGAACATGCGTTCTGCCCGGTGAACGCTGCGTTTCCGGGCGGTTGACGCCGAAATTGAGGCGAACACATGTTCGTCACCGCCGGCGGTGCCCGCCGAGGCACTGGCGGCTCCTCGAGCGGTTGAGACGGCGGCGAGGAAGGCGCCGCAGCAGCGCGAGCTATGCGAGCGAACCGCTCGAAGCGTCGGTGCGCGTCAGCCAGGCCGCCGGGTTCTCGAGCTCTGCGGTGCTCGGCAGCTGCTCTGGTCCTGTCCACACACGCGCGAGCGCCTCTGGGCCGCCCTCGGCGACGACGGCATCGCAGAAGCGGCGCCCGACCTCGTACTGGCGCATCTTCATCTCCAGGCCGAGCAGCTTCTCGAGCACGCGCCACGGCAGCGGGCGCGACTCGCGCCGGCGGTTCATCGCGGCGCGCAGCTTCGGCAGCGACGGCAGCACTTCGGCGCCGATCGCGTCCATCGTGTGCTCCGCGTGCCCCTCGATCAGCGACATCGTCGCCTGCATCTTCTCGACGAGCAGCCAGCGGTCCTCGCCGAGCGTCAGGCGCAGCAGCTCGCCGCGCCGAGCACGCTCGGCCATCTCGCGCAGCTCCGCCGGATCGGGCAGCTTCGGCATGCTCAGACGATCGGCCCAGCCGCCGAGACCGCCGTCGCGCGAGCTGTTGCGCGAGCCGTTGCGCCGCGCCGGACCGTCCGTCGCGGCATCGTCTTCCTCCGCGCCATCACCGCGGGACTTGCCCGCGAGCGTTACCTGCAATCCCTCGATCAGCTCTTCGAGCATCCCGCCGACGTGCTTGCGCAGCCACGGTGCGCCCGTGAACTGAACGGCGTGCGTGATCTCGTGGATCGTCACCCACAGCACGAGCTCGTCGCGGTCGACCGAGAGGTTGCGCGCGGCGATCGCGAGGTTTGGCGCGAGCAGCAGCAGGCGCGGCGCGACGGTGTCGTCGAGCAGCGCGAGGTCGTATTGGCCCAGCACCCGCTGAGAGAGCACGCCCGTCAGCGCGCCGACCTGGGCGCCGAGCAGGAAGCCGGACGCTGCGCGCAGCGGTCCGGCGAGTGGCCCCGTCCCCTCGCCGACGCGCTCGCTCAGGCCGCCCAGCAGCGGGCGCATCGTGCGCAGGTTCGCTGCGATCCACGTCGAGCGGTCGACTGCCTCGAGCGGCGGCAGCGCGCTCGGGGCGCCGAGGCCGCTGTACTCGCTGACACGCCTCGCAAACTCATACGCGCGCGGCTCGATCGGCGCGACGCGGACGCCCCCCGACGTCGGCGAGCCGGCGATTCGCTCGCCGATCTTCTGGGCCGCACGCCAATCGATCGAGTCCACCGATAGAGCGTAGCCCCGCAGGCTCAGCGCTCCGTAAGTTTCGTCCTGCCGCTCGAGCGGATGCGCTCGTATCCTTGGATCGTGCCCGCCCCTCGAATCGCGCCCGCGCCCACCACCACCGCCGTCGCCGGCGGCGAGCCTCAGAACGTCGCGTTCCTGCGCCGTGCAGAGGTGCGAGACGTTCTCGCCTGGGTTCGCCTGCTGGTCGATCCGCAGGACGCCGCAGCGGTCGTGCGTGCGCTCGCGCGGCCGCCGATCGAGCTTCGCCAGACGCACCTCGCGCGCGTGATCCAAGTCGCGCGCCGGCGCAAGCTCGACCTCGTCGCGGGCCTGACAGCGGCGACCGAGTCGCCGCAGGTCCCGCCCGAGGCGCGTGAACGGATCGAGCGCTTCGTCGCCTTGCACCGCAGTGCCACCGGCGGCCTCGACACGCTCGCGCCGGACGCCTTCGTCGTCGAGCTGATCGAGCTGCTCGGAACGCGCGGACGGGCGCTTCTGAGCGCCGAGGAGGCTGCCGAGCGCGACGCGAGCCTGCAAGGCCTTCGCGACCTGACAGCCGAGTTCGCGCGCAGCGACCCGTCGGCGACGCCGCGCGAGCTCGCACGCCATCTCGCGACGGTCGTGCCGGCCGTGCGCGCGACCGGCGGCGCCGGCGCGCACGCCGAACCGGCAATCGCCGCGGACGTCTCCGCGGAGGGCGACGTGCCGTCGCTGGACGAGCACCTCGAGGCCGCGTTCCAGCTCCTGCGCGAGGAGGTGCTCGACAGCGTCGCGCAGATCGGCGGACATCTCGGCGAGCTGCGTCTCGACACCGAACTCGACATCTCGCACGGTGTCGTGCGCTACCTCGAGCTCGTCAAGCTCGCGGCGCTGTTGCAACGGCCGCCGGGACAGGAGCTCGAGGACGCGCTTGCGGACGTCAACGCGCGACTGCTCGCGGCGACGACGCCCGTGCAGCGGGAGATCTTCCAGACCTCGCCGCTCGACGACGCGCTCGCGGAGCGCTCGAAGATCGGCGGTCGCGACGAGCACTCGCTCGATCCGTTCCTGCCGCGCAAGGGCGTCGGGCTTGCGCTGTCGGCGTCGGACATCGAGACTTATCGCAGCTGTCCGCTGCGCTACAAGTTCGCGCGCGTCCTGCGCATTCCCAGCGAGCAGACGATCCACCAGCGCTTCGGCATCGTCGTCCATCAAGTGCTCGAGCGCTTTCACTCCGACAGCGTGCAGACGCTCGGGCACATGCACGAGCTGCTCGACGCCGGCTGGCGCCGCGCCGGCTTCGGCGACAGCGAGCACGAGCGCGTGCTGCTCGCAAAGGCGCGCGCCGCGCTCGATCGCTACTACGAGCGGCTCTCCGAGCAGGACTCCGAGCCGGTCTGGTTCGAGCGCTCGTTCTCGTTCCAGCTCGGTCCGCACCACCTGCGCGGGCGCGTCGACCGCGTAGACCGTGTCTCGGGCGCCGGCGGCGAGCAGTACGAGCTGATCGACTACAAGACCTCGCGCCCGAAGAGCGCCGAGCAGCTCGCCGACGACGTGCAGCTCTCGCTCTACGCGCTTGCGGCTCGTGAGGACTGGAAGCTCGGCTCCTCGCGCCAGGCTTATTACTACGTGCTCGACGACCAGAAGGTGCCCGTGCCGCGCGGCGCGCAGGACGAGGCGTCCGTCGCCGACCTCGTGATGGCCGTCGGCGACGGCATCCTCGCGCAGGAGTTCGATCCGACGCCCTCGCACGCCGCGTGCTCGATCTGCGACTACCGGATCGTCTGCCCGGTCGCGGAGAAGTAGCCGGGCCGGTCCTCCTGCGCGCCGGCTAGCCCTCGCGCCCGCGCTGGCGCAGGAAACGCTGGAATTCTCGGGCGATCGCGTCGCCGGAGGGCACGTCCTCGGCAGTGGCGCCGTCCTCGCTCTCGGCAGCCTGCTCGAGCCGTTCGACGAACGCCTGGATGTCGGGATCGCTCTGTACGGCGAGGCCGACCTGCCGCTCGTAGTCGGCGGCCGCCGACTCGAGCTCGGAGACGTCCACGGACACGCCGATCAGCCCTTCGACGCGGCGGACGAGCGCGAGCGCGGCCTTCGGGTTGGCGGCGGCCGCGACGTAGTGCGGCACGCCTGCCCACAAGCTCGCCGCGGGCAGCCCGGCCTGGGCGCAGGCGGCGTGCAGCACGCCGACGATCCCCGTCGGGCCCTCGTAGGTCGAGGTCGAAGCTTGCATCCCGGCGCGCTCGATCAACGCCGGGTCGGTCGCGTGGCCGGAGATCGTCACGGGGCGCGTGTGCGGCACGTCTCCGAGCAGCGCTCCGAGCGAGACGACGACCTGCACGCCGAGCGCTTCGGCGAGATCGACGAGGTGTCCGGTGAAGGCGCGCCAGCGCAGCGACGGCTCGACACCCTGCACGAGCACGATGTCGCGCGGCGCGCGCGGCGCGGTCGCCTCGAAGACCTCTACCGTCGGCCAGACGATCTCGCGCTCGTTGGCGTCGTTGAACTGGACGTTCGGACGATTCGATTGGAAGTCGTAGAACTCCTCCGAGTCGATCCGTGCGAAGCGCCGCGCCTTCAGCGACGAGGCAAGGAACGAGACGGCGCTCGAGGCTGCGTCTCCTGCGTCGTTCCAGCCCTGGAACGCGCAGACCATCGCCGGGGCCCTCAGGCCGTCCGGACGGCGGTCCCAGATGAGCGGCTGCATCCGAACCACCGTACATCATGGATCGATGCCTTCCGTAACGACCTCCACGCCCGAGGACAGCGCCGGTGCACCGCATCGGCCGGGCGAGCCCGGCCAGAGCATCGCGACGCTGCGCGAGCAGGAGGAGGTCGACGGCGTCTTCGCGTGCGTGCAGAAGGAGCGGCAGATCTCGCGCGCCGGCGCGCCGTATCTGACGTTGACACTGTCGGATGCGACAGGCACGATTAGCGGGCGCGCATTTCGCGACGCAGACGTTCTCGCGGGCCGCTTCGAGCGCGGCGACCTCGTCCGCGTGCGTGGCCGCGCACAGCGCTTTCGCGAGGAGCTGCAGATCTCGGTCGAGGAGATCGCGCGCGCCGAGGGCGAGCAGGCCGACCCGGCGCGCTTCCTGCCGACCGCCTACCGCGATCGCGACGAGCTCGAAGGCTTTCTCGAGCACCTCGCGCGCGAGGTGTACGACCCGCAGCTGACGTTGCTCTTGGGCGGACTGCTCGGCGATCGCGAGCTGCGCGCGGAGCTGCGTCGCGCGCCGTGCTCGGTCCCTGGCCAGCGCGCGGGCGCCCACCACGCCTACCTCGGCGGCCTGCTCGAGCACACCGTCGCCGTCGCGACGCTGGCGTATGAGCTGTGCGGCTTGCATCAGCGGCTCGACCGCGACCTGCTGCTGTGCGCGGCGATCGTCCACGACATCGGCAAGACGCGCGAGTTCTCCTACGGCGCGGAGATCGCACGCAGCACCGAGGGCCGCATGCTCGGGCACGTCGAGCTCGGGCTGCGGATCATCGCGCGCCACACGCCGCGCACGCTCGAGCCGGAGCGGCGGCTCGCGCTGGAGCACTGCGTGCTGCTGCATCACGGCGCAGAGACGGCCGGGGGCGCTCGCTTCGCCTCGGCTGAGGCGCTCGCGCTGTTTCGCATAAACGCGCTCGATGCACAGGTGAAGGGCGCGTTCGAGCACGGTCTGTAGCGAGCGTGTGCTCGTCGGCGGCCGTCCGTACCATGAGGCACCGATGTCATTACGCCTTGCAATCTGGACGGTCGGTCATTCGAACCACGAGATCGACGACTTCGCCCGACTCGTATCGAGCGAGCAAATCGAGTTCCTCGTAGATGTGCGGTCTTATCCCTATTCACGCTTCGCTCCTCATTTCAATCGGGAGGAGATCGAGGTGACGATGCGGCGGCGGGGAGTTGGCTATCTCTTCCTCGGGGAGGAGCTTGGAGGGCGTCCGGTCAGCGATGAGCACTACGATGACGAGGGCCACGCGCTGTACGGGCCGATGTCTGAAATGGAGACGTTCGAGCGTGCTGTCGAGCGCCTCGTCGGTGGAGCCCGAAACCATCGGATCGCGCTGCTGTGCAGCGAGGGAGATCCGCGTGACTGTCACCGACGCCTGCTCGTCGGAAAGGTCCTGACAGACCGAGGAGTGGAACTTCGGCATATCCTTCCAGACGGAAGCGTTCGCCAAGAGCTCTCTGTGGCGGTGTCCGGCGAGGACGGACAAGATGCGCTCTTCAAGGATGAGCAGACGCCATGGAGATCTACACAATCGGTTTCACACAGACGACGGCTGAGCGCTTCTTCGAGCGTCTAGGTGCCTCCGGGGTCGCGCGGCTGCTCGACGTTCGTCTGAACAACACCTCGCAGCTGGCTGGATTCGCGAAGGCCAAGGACTTGCCGTACTTCCTGCGGGAACTCGTCGGGGCCGGCTATGCGCACGAGCCGCTGCTCGCTCCGACGCAGGCTTTGCTCGACGAGTACAAGAAGCGCAACGGTGAGTGGTCGGACTACGAAGCGAAGTTTCTCGCTCTGATGGAAGAGCGTCAGATAGAGCGAGTGCTTGCAATCTCCGACTTCGAGCAGCCGACCGCCTTGCTCTGCAGCGAGGCCACCGCCGAGCACTGTCATCGCCGGCTCGTCTGCGAGTACCTCGCAGGTCGATGGCCCGATGTCCACCCGGTGCACCTGTGAGCAATGAGGATCGCCGTCAATCACGTCACGCGAATGGCGCTACCGCGGGTCTGCGTGGCAGGCATCGCTCTCGAGACGTTTGAGCACGTTCGACCGACGACGCCTCCGAGCGACACGCTCACACGCGAGCTTTTGCGTGAAGAAGGCGGACCGTTCGGCATGGGGGCCATCGTCGAGCTTGGTCCCACTGCGCCGTGTCCGTCGCCCCCGGAGGTCGAGGATCGTCGGTTCAGACCGGCGAGCGCTCGTCGTATCGAGGACATGCACAGCGAGGAGTTTCTGAGCCTTCTCGAGAGGATCAGCGCGCCGGATCTAGAGAGCGCATTTGGTCCGGCACTCGAGCGGGTCGGATGGAGATACGCCGTCGAGGCGGGCCACGGTGATCGCTCGCTGGCGGTAATCGAGACGAGCGGGCGGCCAATCCTGGCGGTGGATGAGCAGTTCGGCAAGTTGCAGCTTCGGCTCGATGACGTCGAGCCGCCGTGCTACATCCCCGTTACCGACATCCGGTTCTACGGAGACGACCAAAAGACGATCAAGACAAGCGCCGTCGAGAACGTGAGGGTGCGATTGCGGCGCGGCGTTGATGTATTCCTCATGCTCGGGCTCGCTCGGGCATATAAAGCCTCAGGTGACGATCGTGAGCGCCACTGGCTGCAGGTAAACGGCCTTTGCTTGGTGGATAGGCCGGTAGCCGACGTCCCATAAAGGGCCAGGCGATCTCTGGTCCCAATCGCAGGTCAAGCCGGGCACCTCTGCTGCCGATGTAGTAGCTATGAGCGACGTCGGCACGCCGATGGCCGAGCGGACACAGGCCGACTCGGCCGAGGAGAACCAGGACGAGAAGCCGGGCAACGGCACCGGCCTCTACCCACCGCATCGCACAGGGCGTTCGACGCGGATGATCGGCGAAGTGGTCGTCGACCTCGGCTTCGCCGACCGCGAGACGGTCGACGAGGCTGTCGAAACCGCGCGCACGCAAGGACGCCCTACCGGCCTCGTGCTCGTCGAGCAGGGAGTCCTGCGCCACGATCAGCTCGCACGCGTCGTCGCTGAGCGCTTCGGGCTCGACTACGTCGATCTCGCGGTCTACGACCTCGACATGGGCGCTGTGACGCTGCTCAACCCGGACGCGTCGAAGCGCTATCAGGCGGTGCCGATCGGCTTTAGCGACGACGGCACGCTGCTGCTGGCGATGGCCGACCCGACGAACGTGCTGACGATCGACGACGTCGCGATGATGACGGGCCGGCGCGTCAAGCCGGTCGCGGCGTCGGTCGAAGACCTCAACCTGCTGCTGACGCGTCTCGCGCAGATGGACGACTCGATCGAGGACATCGTCGAAGACGATGCCGGCGCGGACGACGAAGAGGACGTGCAGCTCGGCGACGAGGCCGACGCGGATGCGCCGATCATCAAGCTCGTCCACTCGATCGTCGCGCAGGCGGTGCAGCAGGGCGCCTCGGATATCCACGTCAACCCGGAAGAGGGCGACACGCGCGTGCTGTTCCGCGTCGACGGCGTGCTCGCGCCGGCGGCGA
This sequence comes from Solirubrobacteraceae bacterium, assembly GCA_035552575.1. GTDB lineage: Bacteria > Actinomycetota > Thermoleophilia > Solirubrobacterales > Solirubrobacteraceae > Palsa-744. Next base: position 12,101 of record DASZLB010000109.1, read on the forward strand.
CGGTCAAACGCAAGATGGCGATGGGCGTCGTCTCGCGGATCAAGATCATGGCCGACCTCGACATCTCGGAGAAGCGCGTGCCGCAGGACGGACGCTTCGCGCTGACGGTCGACGGACGTCGCGTCGACATCCGCGTCGTGACGCTGCCGCTCGTCTACGGAGAGGGCGTTGTCATGCGAATCCTCGACAAGGGCGCCGTGATCCAGGGGCTCGACTCGCTCGGCATGCCACGGCAGGCGATGGACGTCTTCGGCGCGGCGATCAAGAAGCCGAACGGCGCCGTGCTCGTCACGGGCCCGACTGGCTCGGGCAAGTCGACGACGCTGTACGCGGCACTGAACGACCTCAACGACGGCGAACGCAGCATTCTGACGATCGAGGATCCCGTCGAGCAGCGCATCGCCGGTATCAAGCAGATGCAGATCGCGCCGAAGGCGGGCGTCACGTTCGACGTCGGCCTGCGCTCGATGCTGCGCGCGGACCCGGACGTGATCATGGTCGGCGAGATCCGCGACGCCGAGACGGCGCACATCGCGATCGAGGCCGCGCTGACGGGGCACCTCGTATTGACGACGCTGCACACGCGCGATGCGCCGAGCGGGCTCGGCCGCCTGATCGACATGGGCATCGAGCCGTTCCTCGTCTCCTCGGCGGTCGACTGCATCGTCGCGCAGCGCCTCGTGCGATTGCTCTGCACGCACTGCAAGAAGCGGCTGAAAGTCGCCGACTCGGTGCTCGCCGAGCACGGTCTCGCCGGTGCCGAGCCCTACGAGGCTGTCGGCTGCTCGCGCTGCGGCGGCTCGGGCTATCGCGGCCGTGTCGGCGTGTACGAGGTGATGTCCGTCTCAGAGCAGATCCGTGCGTTGATCCTCGAGCGCGCTTCGGTCGACGTGATGGTCGCGGTCGCGGTGCGCGAAGGCATGCGTCGCCTGCGCGACGACGGCATGGACAAGGTCCGCGAAGGGCTGACGTCGATCGCCGAGGTCGAACGCATGACGAACAGCCTGCTCTAGCCGGCACCGGCGCCGCGACGGCTCAGCCTTCGCTCGAGCGGTACAGCAGCGAGATGCGCAGGGGCCCGGACGGGAACGCGACGCCCGAGAACGAGTAAGCAGCGAAGCTCGATCCGCGATAGCTGACCGTGCCGCGGTCGGGCACATCGGCGGGGCCTGGATCGAGCGTGCCGACGACTTGCCTTTCGCCGTGCGGCCCGACGCGCATCAGCACGTCGGCGCCGGTGAAGCGCTGCGCGAGCTTCATGTAGCCCGCGTCGTCCTGGATCGCGAAGGAGAAGCGCCCGACGAGCTTGCCGCCGTCGCGCACGACGCCGTGCACCGGCGCGAGCACGTACGGGCCGCCGAGGTCGTAGAGGAAGCGCTGTGCGCCGCTTGGCTCCGATGCGTAGACGCGCACGCGAACTACGTGGATGTGCGCCGCGAAGAGCCCGACGATCGCCGCACGGATCGCTTGCGTGTCGCGCGCGGCGACGGCTTGCCCGAAGGGCTTGTCGGCTTCGATCCGGCGCAGCGTCGCTTGCACGTACGCGCTGCCGGCCTCCTCTGCATAGATGCGTTCACCGACGTGACCGAGCGTGTCGATGCGGGTGTCGGCGACCTGCTTCGGGCAACGGATCGCACTGTGCGGGACGAGCACGACGATCCGCAGCGGCCCGGTCGGGTAGACGGCGCCGGCGATCGAGTGGGCTTGATAGTGAGCTCCGGCGTACGTCACGCCGCCGTCTTGTGGCGGCGAGGCGGGCACGTCGCCTCGGCCGATCGTGCCGGCGAGCCAACCGTGCTCCCCGTAGAGCAGCACCTCGGCGCCGGTCACCTGCCGCGTCACCGCCAGATAGCTCTGCGCGGACTGCGTCGAGAGCACGAAGCTCGCGCCGGTGCCCGGAATCGAGCCGCGCACGGGTGCGATCGCTGCACCGGAGCCGGCGCTCGCGAGCAGCTTGCCGTTCACGACGACCTCGATCCGCGCGATCTGGTTTGCGAGCAACCCGTCGAGCGCTGCTCGCGTCGCAGCGGCGTCGCCGGCGGAGATCGCCGACGCGAGCGCGGTCGAAGCGCGTACGCGAGCCAGCGCCTCGCCGACGTTGGCGCCATGCGAGGACTCCTCGTAGATTCGCTCGCCGACGCCGCCGAGCGTCGCGGCGGCGATCTGCGCGCAGTTGCCCTTCGGTGCGGCCCGCCGCCCGCTGATCGCCGACGCCTTGTTGCCGGCCTTCGAGCTGTCGCCGGCCGTCGAGCTGGATACGTGCTGCGAAGAGCCGCAGGCAGCGAGCGCGAGCGCGGCGGCGAATAGGACGGCGCCCGTCAGGAGCAGGCGCCGTGGAAGCTCGAACGTCACGCCGCAAGCCTAAGGCGGCGCCGCGCTCGTGCGCGGCGCCGCCTGGCTCACAGGTCCCGGCAGCCGGAGCGGCGTTACTTCTTCTTCGTAGTCGCCTTCTTCTTGCTCGCGACCTTCTTGCCCTTCTTCACAGCCTTCTTCGTCGGCAGCGGTTTCGGGTTGAAGCGGTTGAAGCCGGAGTACGCGTCGGGCTTGCAGTCTTTCGGACGCCCGAGGTCGTACGGGCCCGAGATCGCCTGCGTGATGACGCCTTTTTCGAGGTATGCGTAGACGACGGTCAACAGCAGGTCGACGCGCGGCTCGACGCACAGCTTCGTGCCGATCGCGATCTGGCCGGTGATCGTCTCGTAGCCGGCTTTCGTCGAGCCGACGCAGTTCGCGGCCCAGCCGGGGACTTCACCCGAGCACGAGAACGTGTCGCGCAGGACCGTTTTCGTCGCGTCGGTGACTGCGGGAGGGCTGGCGACTCCCGTAACGGGGATCTGCGATTGCACCTGGTAACCGGTGATCGGCCCGTTGCAATAGAACGTGTAAGCGACCTGCTGTTCTTCACTTCCTTCTTCGGGCTGACCGCCAGCGGTGCTGCCGAGGCAGTTGTAGTTGTTCGGGTTCGATTCTTCGGCCTGGCTCAGGGCGGGACTCGCGAGCAGTAGGGCAGCGCCCACGATCGCGGCCAGCAACCAGATGGCCTTTCGGTGGGCGAGGTTCGATGCGTGCAACGGTGTTCTCCGTTCGTTGTCGTGGGACCTGAATCAGGCGCTTGAGTGCAACAGCTTTTCGAGGCTTTGCTTCGGTGAAGTCGGGTTGAACGTCGTCGTCGGCTTCGCACCGGCCTTGGCGAACGGCGAGAGCAGCACGACGCCGGCAGGAGGCTGGGAGGTGAGCGTCGCGCTCGAGGACCCGGCCGGCAGTTCGGCGGCGGTCGGGTCGGCGACGGTCGCGAACGTGACGACGACGAGCCCGTGTTCGGAGTAAGTCGTCGTCGCGGTGATCGTCGCGAGCGTCGCCTCGAGGAACTCGTCGGCGGCAGTGAGCGCGCCGGGGGTGCCGGGGGCGCATGTCGCGCCCGCCGCTCCTTCGGGGCATGGCGGCTGGACGATCGAGTGAAGGATCGGCGGAGTGCCGCCGACGGTCGCAGCCTTTTCGGCGAGCGCAGCATCGTTTGCGAAGGCGCTTGCGCCGAGCGCCGACCAGCCGGTCAGGAGCGTTCCCTTCGGAATCAGCTGGCCGGTGATGTAGGGCGTCGCGGTCGGGCTCGCGAGCGCTTCGGCGAAGGACGTGCCCGAGAGCTGGATCAGCCAGACGTTCGTGATCGGCGGAAGCTTCGACGCGCCGGCAGAGGATTTCGTCGGTGTCGTGGAGGTTTTTTTAGATTCGCCTTCGGCGCTCGTTGTCGGCGTGCTGCTCGCGGCCGGGGCGCTCGTCGCGCTCGCCGGCGTGCCGGCCGTTGCAGCGGGCGTCGGCTGCGGCGTGATCGCCGGCGGCGCGACGGTCGCGGTCGTGCTCGCCGGCGCCTGCGTAGGACGGCTCGCGACGACGGCCGCGATCAGCGCGGGCAGCTTCTGCACGACCTGCGCGCTGCCCGCGATCGATGTTTCCGGCGCCGGCCCGATTGCCGCGCCGACGGCGATGCCGATGCCGAGCATGACTGCCGCGAGCAGCGCCCCGGCACGGCGCGAGGGCAGGCGCAGCGCGCCGGGCTGCGCTGGCGCGGGCGCGGGCGAGGGCGCTGCTGCGCCGGCCTCTGAAGAAGGGCGATCTGTGGAGTTGTCCATGGTTTGTAAACGACCTGTTGCAGCGTCGGCCGGAAGTCCCCGTGCGGAGTTGCGCACAAACTATCTTATCCGGATCGAAACTATCGGGATTATGATATGTTCCCGCCCTGACGCTGTCAACTATTTGTCAAGAACCAGAAACGGGGACACTCCTAAATGAATCGAATCCGACGTCTCTCCCTCGCGTTCGCGGTGGCCGGCGTGCTTGGGGTCGCGGCGCCGGCAGCCGCTTCCGCTGTCTCGACGGTCACGATCAGCGGTGCGACCGCGTCGTACCCGCTCGTCTCGCTGCTCGCACAGAAGTACGTCAAGCTCTTCCCGAAGAAAGTGAAGTTCAAAATCACGCAGGGCGGCGCGCAGATCGGCGTCAACGACGTCGCCGCCGGCCGTGTCTCGATCGGCGATGTCTCACGCGACCCGCTCGCGGCCGACCCGGCCGGGCTCGTCTTCTACCCGATCGCGAAGTACGGCATCTGCGTGATCACGAACAAGTCGAACCCGGTGCCGAACCTCACGCAGGCGCAGGTGATCTCGATCTTCACCGGTAAAACGCGCTCTTGGGCCGGTCTGCCGGGCGCGACGGCCAGCGGCACGATCGACCTGATCAGCCGCACCTCGGTGGCCGGCGTGCTGACGAACTTCCAGACGCTGCTGTTGGAAGGCAAGAAAGTCTCGACGATCGCCGCCGAAGAACCGTCTGAGGGTCTGATGCGCGCGAAGGTCGAAAGCGACCCGAACTCGATCGGCTTCGTCTCGAACTACCAGTCCGACAAAGGCACCGTCAATGCGGTCGGCCTCAACGGCGTCGCGTGCAACAAGGCGAGCATCACCTCCGGCCAGTACGCCGGGATCGCGCGCTTCTACGAGGTGACGAAAGGCAAGGCGACGGGCGCCGCCTCGGCGTTCATCGGCTGGATCGAGAAGTCCGCCGCGGCGAAGAAGATCATCGACACGCAGTGGTTGTCGATCTAGCGCACGCTGTTGCTGGAGCGGCTTCGCAACCCATGGCCGGACCACCGCGCCGAGCGTACGCTCGGCGCGGTGTCGTTGCTGGTCTGTGCGCTCGTCGTCGCGATGGTCGTGTTCGTCGGGATCCACGCGTGGCCGATCTTCGAGCACAACGGGCTGAGCTGGCTCGGCTCGGGCGGCGACCTAGGTCGCCAGCTCGCGGAAATGCAGAACACCACGCAGCATCCGCCGCCGTCGGCGTATCACCTACGCGCGTGGCCGGTCGTCTACGGCACGCTCTTGACGACGGGCGTCGCGGTCGTGCTCGCGCTGGCACTGTCGGTCTTCTCGTCGATCTTCATCGTCGAGCTCGCGCCGGCGCGGCTGCGGCGCATCGCGATCCCGGTGATTCGCCTGCTCGCGTCGGTGCCGTCGGTGATCTACGGGCTGATCGGAATCCTCGTGCTCGTGCCGTTCGTCGGCAACCACGTGATCTCGGGCGCCGAGAAGGAATCGGTCCAGAACGTCGTGCTGCTGACGGGCGCAGGCCTGTCGGTGACGGTCGTGATCCTGACGGTGATGATCGCGCCGATCATGGTCGCGCTGATCTGCGAGGCGCTCGTGTCGGTGCCGAACTCGTGGCGTGAGGGTGCGATCGCGCTCGGTGTGAACCCGGTGCGGGCGATGCTCGCGGTGACGCTGCGCGCAGCGCGCCCGGCGATCGTCGCGGCCGTCGTGCTCGCGACTGCGCGTGCGCTCGGCGAGGCGATCATGATCTCGATGGTTTCCGGCTCGCGTGCGTTCTCGCCGAAGCCCGTCGACGGTCTCGTGTTCTTCTTCGAGCCGCTACGTACGCTCGCCTCGGGGATCGTCGACTACCACGAAGGGATCGGCGCGCCCGCGCTCGGCTCGGCGCTGTACGCGTGGGCGCTGCTGCTGCTGTTCAGCGCGTTCGTGCTGTCGATCGCCGGCTATCTGATCAAGCTGCCGCTGCGCAAGTTCCAGGTGCGCGGATGAGCACGGTCGCACCGTGGACGCCGCCGGCTTCGGGGCCGCCGATGAAGCGCGGCCGTGGCCGGCAGTCCTCGCCGCTGAGCTGGCGCTGGGGCGATCGCCTGGCGCTCGGCTTCGCGTGGTTCGCGGGGATCGGCCTGTGCGTGATCGCGGCGGCGATCGTCGGCTACATGGGCTACCGCGGGATTCAGTACCTGCGCCCGAGCCTGCTCGTGCAGCGCCCGGCGCTGAGCACGACGCAGAGCGGCTCGGGCGGCTTCCTCGACCCGTTGATCGGGACGGCGCTCTTGACGGTGATCGGCGTGCTGCTGGCGGTGCCGCTGGCGATCGGCGGCGCGATCTGGATCGCCGAGTACGGGCGCCCGACGTGGCTCGCGCGCGTCGTCGAGTCGAGCATCGAGATGGTCGCGGGCACGCCCGACATCGTGATCGCGCTGTTCGGGCTGTCGATCTTTCAGCTCGGGATCTTCGCGCCGTTCTCGTTCAAGGCCGCGGGCGGCGGCGTGTTCGGCAAATCGTTCATCGCCGCCGGGGCGATGATGTCGCTGATCGCGCTACCGCCGCTGTTCACGGCGACGCGCGATGGCCTGCAGGCGGTGCCGATGCACATGCGCGAGGCCGCGTTCGCGCTCGGCAAGACGCGGATCGCGACGATCCGCCGCGTGCTGCTGCCGAGCGTGCGCTCGAACATCGCGACCGGCGTGACGCTCGGCATCAGCCGGATCATCGGCGACACGGCGATCATCGTGCTGCTGCTCGGCGAAACGCTGCGGCTCGACTCGCAGGGCTCGGTCCCTGGCATTGGGCTGCTGCGCGGCACCGGCTCGACGCTGACGAGCTACGTCTACGGCAACTCGCCGGCGGGCGAAGGCGCGGCGCCGCAGAAGGCCTACGCCGCCGCGTTCGTGCTGCTGCTGTTCGTGCTCGGGCTGAACTTGATCGTCGACCGGATCGGGCGCTCGAGCGCCGATGCGACCGGCATGACGGTCGCAGGCGGGATCGTGTGATCGACGTGCGAGCGGTCTTTACAACCGGCCGAAACACCGCTAACCTGAGCGGTTCTATGGACATTGTGTTGGACAACTTCGGTGGGGAAGGTGCTCGATGAGCCCCGATGAGCTGCTGATCGACGTTCCGCAGCAGGCGAGCGACGAGCGCGAGGACCGTCATCGCCCGCGCCCGCGGCTGGCCTCGAC
>DASZLB010000110.1:0-1772 GCA_035552575.1 Solirubrobacteraceae bacterium
GGGCGCAACGCGGCGATCCGCTGCTCGGCGCGGCGCAGCCTCGCGGCCGCGACCATCTCCATCGCACGCGTGATCTTCTGGATGTTCTTGACCGAGGAGATCCGGTCCTTGACGTCGCGCTGTGAGGGCATGGCGTTTGGCGAGCGCCCGCGCTAGGCGGCTGCCGGCTCCTCCTCGCGCTCTGCGCCCTCCGCAGCCTGCTCGCCGCCCCGCGAGGAGCCTTCGCTGCCGCGCAGCGGCGCGTCGTCGTCGAGCGCGAGGCCCTCCTCGTCGAGGTCGTAGCCGAAGTCCTCCGCGAACGTCTCGAGCGCGTCGCGCAGGGCCTTCTGCGTGTCCTCGGACCAGTCGCCGCCGGCGATCTTCTCGCGGACGTCTTTGTGCTGGGAGTGCATCCGTTCGGTCAGCTCCGCGAGGAACTCGCCGATCCGCTCGACCTTCAGGCGGTCGAGGAAGCCGTTCGTCGCGGCGAAGATCTGTGCGACCTGATCCTCGACGGCGAGCGGCTCGCGCTCGTGCTGGTTGAGCGTCGCGACCAGTCGTTCGCCGCGCGCGAGCGTTTTCTGCGTGTCGGCGTCGAGGTCCGAGCCGAACTGCGCGAACGCCTCGAGGTCGCGGAACTGCGAGAGCTCGAGCTTGATCCGCCCGGCGACTTTCTTCATCGGGCCGATCTGCGCGTTGCCGCCGACTCGCGAGACGGAGATGCCGACGTTGATCGCCGGGCGCACGCCCGAGTTGAACAGCGCCGACTCGAGGAAGATCTGCCCGTCGGTGATCGAGATGACGTTTGTCGGGATGTACGCCGAGACGTCGCCGGCCTGCGTCTCGATCACGGGCAGCGCAGTCAGCGAGCCGCCGCCGAGATCGTCGTTGAGCTTGACCGCGCGCTCGAGCAGCCTCGAGTGCAGGTAGAAGACGTCGCCCGGGTACGCCTCGCGGCCGGGCGGGCGGCGTAGCAGCAGCGACATCTGCCGGTAGGCATATGCGTGCTTGGTCAGGTCGTCGTAGACGACGAGCGCGTGCTTGCCGTTGTAGAGGAAGTGCTCGCCCATCGCGCAGCCGGCGTAGGGCGCCATGAACTTGATCGGCGCGGCCTCGTCGGCCGGCGCTGCGACGATGATCGTATTGTCGAGCGCGCCGTGGTCGTCGAGCGTCTGCGCGAGCGCGACGACGGTCGCCATGCGCTGGCCGATCGCGACGTAGACCGAGACGACGCCGGTGTCCTTGTTGTTGATGATCGCGTCGATCGCGATCGCCGTCTTGCCCGTCTGGCGGTCGCCGATGATCAGCTCTCGCTGCCCACGGCCGATCGGGATCATCGCGTCGATCGCCTTCAGGCCGATCTGCATCGGTTCGGTGACAGGCTGGCGCTGGACGACGCCGGGCGCCTTGAACTCGGCCGGACGGCGCTCCGAGGTGTCGATGTCGCCCTTGCCGTCGAGCGGTCGCCCGAGCGGGTCGACGATCCGTCCGAGCAGGCCGTCGCCGACGGGGATGTCGAGCAGGCGGCCGGTGCGCTTGACGGTGTCGCCCTCGGAGATGTGCTCCCACTCGCCGAACAGCACGGCGCCGACGTTGTCGGACTCGAGGTTCAGCGCCAGGCCGGTGACGCCGTGCGGCAGCTCGAGCAGCTCGAAGGACATGCAGTTCTCGAGGCCGTGCAGGCGCGCGATTCCGTCGGCGACCGACAGCACGGTGCCGACCTCGGTCAGCTCGGCGCTGCCGCCGTCGAGTCCCTCGATGCGGCTCTTCAGGATGCTTGTGATCTCGTCTGG
>DASZLB010000111.1:0-8316 GCA_035552575.1 Solirubrobacteraceae bacterium
CGCGCGAGCGCGAGGGCCGGCGCAACAAGTACACGATCCCGACCGGCCCGCCGCTGCCCGACCGCCTCGTCCGCCGCAAGAACGTCGGTGACCTGCTCGCCGTGCTCGTCGACGAGGGCTGACGCAGCGCGTCGGCTCGGCTCAGGCGCCGGACTCCGCGTAGCCGACGACGTCGAGCAGCCAGCGCGCGAACAGCTCGCGCGCGAGCGGCACCGTGTCCCGCTCGACGGCCTGCATCTGCGCAAGCAGCGCAGCCGGCGCAGCGGCGCCCTGGTCGCGTTCGAGCTCGGCGACAAAGGCCGGCGTGCGCATCCACTCGCCGGCGAGCTCAGCGCCGACCTCGAGGTGAAACTGCAGCGCGTAGGCGCGATCGACGACGAACGCCTGCTGCTCGTAGCGCTCCGAGCGTGCGAGCTGCACGGCGCCCGGCGGCAGCTCGTACGTCTCGCCGTGCCACTGCAGCGTCGCGAAACTCGGCGGCAGCGGGCCGAAGACGGGGTCCGTCGCGGCGGCCGCCGTCAGCTCGACCGAGAGCACGCCGATCTCGGGCGCGGGCCCGGGCGCGACGGGCGCGCCGAGGCTCGCGGCGAGCAGTTGCGCGCCGAGGCAGACGCCCCAGTACGGCGTGCCTGCGGCGACAGCCTCGCCGATCAGCCGCTTCTCGGGCACGAGCCACGGATGCTCGGCCTCGTCGTTGACGCTCATGCCACCGCCCATCGCGACGATACCGGCATATGCACGCCAGTCCGGCAGCTCCTCGTCCTCGTCGAGCAGGACCCGCGTGAACGCGATCCGGCGCGCGAGCAGCTCGTCCTCGAAGGCGCCTGGCGGCTCGCAGCCGGCATGCTGCAGCACGAGGATCGGCCGGCGCTCGGGGCTGTCGCTCATCGTGCGTGAGTTTAGGTTGCGCCCGGCCCCGGCCGGATCGTCCTCGTGCAAGACGGCGCTATCCGCCGGCGAGCTCGAGCAGCTTCTGCACGGTCGTCCAGTTGCGCGCCGTGACGGCCGTGCCGAGCTTCTGCCTGCTCAGCTGCGCGGCGAGCTTCGAGCGCCCGACTCCGTGCGGGAACCATGCGTAGATCTCGCGGCCGTGCAGCAGCAGGCGCTCGCCCTCGACGGCTCGATCTGCGAGCTTCGCGACGGCGTCCTCGTCGGGCGGCTCGGCGCAGAAGCTGACCTGGTAGAGCTTCGCTTCATCGCCGGCGAGCTCGCCGAGCGGATCGTGGCGCACGACCTTCGCGAGCTCGGCGCGCGCGCGCACGACGACGGCGATGTCGAGATCGAACGCGCCGGCGATCGCGGCTTCGACTTCGCGCGCGAGCGCGTCGGGCTTTGCGGCGCTGTCGAGCACGACGTTGCCGCTCTGCACGTACGTCACGACGTCCTCGAACGCGGCCGCCTCGAGCGCCTCGCGCAGCGCCGGCATCGCCACGCGGTTGCGCCCGCCGACGTTGACGCCGCGCAGCAGCACGATCTGCTTCATCGCACGCAGCCTAGAGAAGCTCCGCGCGGCGAGCGATGAGATTCTTGCGGCTGCGCCGTCTCAGCCCGTAGAACCCACGAACCAAAGGAACTCAGATGAGCGACACGCAGACTTCGACGAAGATCACGCAGGTCGGAACCGTGATGGTGCCGGTCAAGGACCAGGACCAGGCGATCGCGTTCTACACGGAGCAGCTCGGCCTCGAGCTGCGCGCCGACGTGCCGTTCGGCGGCAGCGAGCGCTGGGTCGAAGTCGCGCCGGCCGGCGCCGCGACGACGATCGCGCTAGTCTCGCCGCGCCCTGGCGAAGCGACCGGCATCGAGACGCGCATCGCGCTCTCGACGCAGGACATCGACGCGGACCACGCCGGCTTGCTCGCACGCGGCGTCGACGTCGACGCAGAGGTGATGCGGATGGGCGACCCAGTGCCGCCGATGTTCTGGTTCCGCGACCCCGACGGCAACAGCCTGATGATCGTGCAGACGAGCTGATCGGCCCGAGGCAGACGACGAAGCTCAGCTACTCACGGAGATGCGAAAGGCCGCGCGGAACACGCGGCCCGGCTCGACGCTGCGCAGCCCGTCGCCGCTGCGCAGCGCGTTCGCAGGCGCAGTCATCGGCTCGAAGCAGATGAAGTCCTCGCCCGCGGGCGAGTACACCTGCGCGTGCGAGAAGCCGTGCAGGAACTGCAGCTCGATCCATCGCTTGGCGCCGGTCACGGAGAAGATCGACGGCTCGATCGGGCCTGCGAAGGGGTCGTCCCAGCCGCCGTCGCCGAGCACGAAGCGCCGGCGCGCGAACGGCTCGCTCGTTCCGGTCGGGATCATCTGCGCATCGAGCAGCAGGCGCTCGCGCACGGGCAGCTCGATCTCCCACGTGCGGCGATCGCTGTCGGGGATCGTCAGGTACGGGTGAAAGCCGAACGCGACCGGCACGGCGACGGCGCTGTCCGCGTGCACGCGCGTCTCGATCGCGAGCTCGGCGCCGGCGACGCGCGCGTGCAGCTCGAGCGTGTGCGCGAACGGGAAGATCGCCAAAAGCTCGCGCGCGTCCCAGCGCAACCGCGCACGCAGCTCCGCAGCCGCGTCCGCAGCCGCGTCGGCGCGATCGCCCCCGCCCGTGTCCCCGTCCTTGTCCGTCTCGCTACCGACATCTCCGTCGAGCAGCTCCCAGTCGAGGCAGCTCGGAAGCACACCGTGAAGCGGCAGGCCGTTGGCGTCGAACTTCAGCGGCGGCGTGCTGTGAGGCAGCTCGACAGAGTCGCCATCGGGCGCCGGATAGCTCGGGCCGGCGAGCCGGTTGGCCCACGGGTAGAGCAGCGGAATGCCCATCGTCGCGCCGCGCTCGGCGTAGGCGCGGACGCCGTCGCGCTGCGCGAGCAGCTCCTCGCCTTCGTGGCGAAGCGAGCAGCACAGCATCGCGGCGCCGGGCACGAACGTCGCCTGCAGCTGCGCCGAGCCGATTGTCCGCGTCTGAAGGCCGTCGGCGAGCGCCACTGCGGGCCCCGTCAGTCGGCGCCCGCGGCGGCGACCTGTGCGTCGGGCATCCGCACGGAGGGCAGCACGAGCAGCGCGACGAGCAGCCCGACGGCGAAGATCCCTGCGGCCCACCAGAACGCGGTCGTGTAGCCGTGGATCGACGCCGCGTTGGCGAGCCCGGACGCCCCACGATGGCTCGACGCGTAGCTCGAGACGGCGCTTGCGAACAGCGTGCTGAGCAGGGCCGTTCCGACGGAGCCGCCGACCTGCTGGGAGGTGTTGACCATCGCCGAGGCGACGCCGGCCTCGTTGCCGCTGACGCCGAGCGTCGCCGTGCTGAAGGCCGGCGCGAACACGCAGCCCATGCCGAGGCCGATGACGATCAGGCCCGGCAGCACGTCGCTCGCGTAGCCGCTGCCGGGTTTGAGCTGCGCGAACAGGACCATCGCGACGATGCCGAGCACCATGCCGCCGACGACGAGCGGCTTGACGCCGATGCGACCGAGCAGCTTCGTCTGCACGGTCGTCGAGGTGACGACGATCACGGCCGTCATCGGCAGGAACGCGACGCCTGTCTTCAGCGGCGAGAAGCCGAGGTTCTGCTGCAGGTAGTACGTGAGGAAGAGGAACACGCCGAACACGCCCGAGCCGGCGAGCGCGATCGACGCGTACGCGCCGCCGCGGGCGCGGTTGCGCACGATCTGCAGCGGCAGCAGCGGGTGAGAGGCGCGGCTCTCGACGAGCGCGAACGCGCTGAGCAGGATCGCGCTGAGCACGAGCGCGACGATCGTCACGGGCGCCGACCACGAGTGCGTCTCGGCGTTGGAGAACCCGTAGACGAGCGCGAACAGGCCGCCGGTCGCGACGAGCACGCCGGGCACGTCGATCCGCGGGCGCTCTGGATCGCCTTCGTTGCGCAGCAGGCGCATCGCGGCGAACGCCGTCGGGATCGCGATCGCGAGGTTCACGTACAAGCACCAGCGCCACGACAGCGCCTGCGTCAGCACGCCGCCGAGCAGCAGCCCGACCGACGCGCCGCCGCCGGCGATCGCGCCGAAGATGCCGAACGCCTTCGCGCGATCGGGCGAGCCGGCGAACGTGACGGTCAGCAGCGACAGCGCCGACGGCGCGAGCAGCGCGCCGAAGATCCCCTGCAGCCCGCGCGCGGCGACGAGCATGCCGAAGGACTGCGAGAAGCCGCCGAGCGCCGAGGCGAGCGAGAAGCCGCCGAGGCCGCCGATGAACGTCCACTTGCGCCCGAACAGATCGCCGAGCTTGCCGCCGAGCAGCAGCAGGCTGCCGAACGCGAGTGCGTACGCGGTGATCACCCATTGGCGGCTGTCGGTCGAGAAGTGCAGCGCCCGCTGCGCCGAGGGCAGCGCGATGTTGACGATCGTCGCATCGAGCACGACCATCAGCTGCGCGACGCCGAGCAGCGCGAGGACGGCCCAGCGGTTCGGCGCGACACCCTTGTCGGTCTCCGAATCAGCCACGCGACGACGGTAGCAACGGCTGCGTGCCGAGCCGATCGGCGGCGCGTCCGTGGGCTTCGCTTTCCGGCTGGTCGCTAGTCGCCGACGGCGACGGCTGCCGGCTCGACGATCAGCCGCTGCAGGCGGCGCACGGCGTCGAGGTGGTCGCCGGTCCAGATCATCCGCACGGCTGTCGCGCTCGCGTTGCCGTCGTCGCCCTGCAGATCGCGGCGGACGGCCTCGAGCAGACGCCCGTCGGCGACCCTGTCGTGCGGCAGCGGCTCGCGCGGGCGGCGGCCGTCGAGCAGGCTCGCCGCGAGGTCCTCGTACCAGCGCTTGACGAGCTCGCTCGAGCGCAGCAGCTCGCCGCGTGCGGCCGAGCGGTCGCCGCGTGCCGAGCCGTCCTCGCGCTGCCAGATGTCGAGCACGGCGTCGGCCGCGAGGCGCAGGCCGCCGACGCCGCTGACGAGGCTCGTCATCTCGGCGAGCGGCAGCGGCTTCTCGCCGCGCTCGGCGAGATAGCTGCGAAACGTGTCGTCGAGCCGGCGCGCCGTCGCGGCAGCTCGTTCGGCCTCGCTCTCGGGTGCCGCGATCGCGGCCGCGTCGAAGTCGCAGCGGCGCATTCCGAAGTCGACGGCGCTCGCAAGGTAGCCGATGCTGGCGACGTACGCTTCGGCAAGCGCGCGGCGCAGCGCCGCACCGGCGCCGCGCGGCCAGAACAGCAGGCCGACGAGCAGGCTGACAGCGCAGCCGATCGCGATGTCCTCGACGCGCAGCAGCCCGACCTTCCAGCCGACGGGCTGGATGATGTTGTAGAGGAACACGAGCGTCAGCGTGAACGCTGCCTGGCCGGCGGCGAACGAGATCGCCGCCGGAGCGAAGCCGGCAAAAAGGATCGCGACGGGCAGCAGGAACCACAGCAGCGTCGTGTCGGTCCCGATCAGCTCGAGCAGCGCGCCGCCGACGACGAAGCCGGCGATCGTGCCGGCGAGCCCGCGCAGCACGTTCTGCCCGGTGTTGAGCGCGTTCGAGCGCAGCACCGAGAGCGCGCCGAGCACGACCCAGAAGGAGTGCTGCACGCCGGTTTCGTTCGCGACGACGACCGCGAGCGCGAGCCCGGCGGCGCCGCGCACGCTGTTGTGCAGCCAGACGGAGTTGCGATCGATGTGCGCCGTCGCGCGCTGCTGCGCGGCGCCGAGCGGCCCGATCAGGCCCTGCGGCTGGCGTCCGAGCAGGCGCTGCAGCCAGCTGCGCCGCTCGGCCGCGGCTGCGAGATCGATGTTGACGGCGATGCTCGTCACCGCGAAGCCGAGCTCCTGCGCGCGGAAGCTCGGGTCGAGCGAGGAGACGAGCTCGCCGGCGGCCGGCTCGCCGCGCTCGTCGCGCTCGCCGGCGGCCGGGGCGCGCACGGGCAGCACGGCTGTCGCGCCCTGCTCCATCCGCGCGACGGACTCGCGAAGATCGTCCATCGCGGCGTGCAGCTCCGAGCAGTCGCCGCCGACCATCGAGAGCAGCTCGGCGCCGCGGTCGAGCACCGTCGCGGCAGCGGTCTTGACGGCGCAGACGTCGCGGTTGACGGGTGTGCCGTCGCCTGGCTGCGCCGCCTGCGCGACGATCGCGCTGAGCCAGTAGAGCTCGTCGACGAGCCGTACCGTCGCACGGCCGGCCGTGCTCAAGCTCGCTGGCCGGTACGGCGTCGCGAGGAACACGCGCCGCAGCGCGGCGACGGCCGCGTCGGCCTGCTTGACGGCGTGGTCGCGCTCGTGCGAAAACGCCTCGTCGTCTCCGCCGAGCATCGACGCGACCTCGGCGTGCAGCCTCGCGCCGAGCGCGCGGCACACGGTGGTCGCGGCCGAGCGCAGCGGGCCGCGCGCGGGCGTCGGCCACAGCAGCGCGACGGCGAGGAACGCGGCGCCGGCGGCCATCCCCCAGCCGGCGAGGCGGTCGGGGATCGACGACGCCGGCCCGGGCAGCGTCACGGGCAGGATGAACGCGAGCAGCAGCGACGTCGAGGCGCCGGCGAGCACGGAGCTGACGACGCCGGCGAAGATCACGCCGAAGCCGACGAGCGCCATCGCGACGGCGGCGAGCCACGGCGTCTGCGAGACGAGCGTGCCGAGGCAGACGAGCACGCTCGCGGCGACGGCGAGCGTCGCCTGCGCCTGCAAGCGCTCGCGCAAGGGACCGCCGAAGTCGACGAGCAGGAGCATCGCGAACGAGCCAAACGCGGCGAACGTGGCGATCGTCGGGTTGGCGATCAGCTCCTCGCCGATCGCAAACATCGCCGGCATCACGACGGCAGCGCGTGCGGCGCGGCGCAATGCGGCCAGATCGCGATCGCGCTTGCTCAGCCATTGCAGCGGGTGCACTGCTGCGACCGTCGTCATGCTGCGCTCAGCGCAGCGCGAGCGTCGGCGCTTCGGCGGCGCGCCCGATCGCGGCCTTCGAGGCGGCGAGCGAGAGCCCGGGCAGCACGGCGGCGACGGTCTGGCTGCCGGGCGCGCGCTCGATCCGAAGCAGCGCCGTGCCGCGCTGCTCGACGAGCTCGCGTGCGCGTGCGAGCAGCGGCGCGAGCTCGCCCGCGCGGACGCGGCAGACGTCGAGGAAGACGGGAACGCTCGCGCGCGCGAGCACGTCGCGATCGACTTCGAGCTCCTCGACGTACGCGCCCGGCGCGGGAGCGGCGACGGCGCTGGAGACGATGCACGCGACCATGTCGTCGGGCGTCGCCTGCGCGTCTTCGCGAACGCGCCCGAGCAGCGACGCGGCGCTGTCGCCGGGGTCGAGCTCGGCGGCGAGCTCGGCGAGGCGCTCGCGCCCGAGCAGGCCGTCGGCCGTGCGCGCCTCGAGCAAGCCGTCGCTGAAGAAGCAGACGCGCCCGCCGGGCGGGACGGCAATCGTCGTCTGCCGCCGGCCTGTCGGCAGGTGGCAGCCGACCGGCGCAGAGCAGCAGACTGTCGGCGGCTCGGGCGTTTGAAAGCCGATCGAGATCGGCGGTGGATGACCGCCGCTGGCGTACGTCACGCTGCCGGCGACGCTGTCGTAGATCGCGACGACGACCGTCGCGAACTGCATCTCGCCGGGCTCTGAGAGGACGGAGCCGGCGAGCGCGAGCGCGGCGCGCGGCTCGAGTCCGGCCTGCATGTACGCGCGCAGCGTGTAGCGCGTCAGCGCGGCCTGCGTCAGCGCGCCGCGGCCGTGCCCGGCGACGTCGCCGAGCACGATCGCGACCTTGCCGGGCTCGAGCGCGAAGACGTCGTAGAAGTCGCCGCCGGCAGCCGGCCCGTCGGCGGGCCGGTACGCGACCGAGACCGCGACGTCGCCGAGCCGCGGAGGGATCGCGGGCACGAGCGCGGCCTGCATCGCATCGAGATCGCCGAGCAGCACGGCACGCTGACCCTCCAGGCGCCGTGCGCGCACGGCGGCGAGCCGCGAGCGGACCGCGAACCACGCCGCTAGCAGGAGCAGCAGCAGGATGATCGGCTTGCTCCAGTCGGGCACGGGCACCGGGAACGGGATCTGGCGGCCGAGCTGCGTCAGCGGATTGCTCGCGGCGCCTTTCGCGGACGCTTTGCGTGAGTGCGCTCGGGCGCGCGCGTTTGCCGAGGCGGGCGCGTGCGCGCCCGTCGGCAAGGCCGTGGCTGCTTGGCCGCCGGAAGCGACCGCGGCCGCTCCCTGCGCGGCGGCGCGGCGGCGCTTGGCTGCGGCCGTTGCGGCACGGCGGCGCGCCGCCGGCGAGGCGGCATGGCCGGCCGTTGCCGCGCCCGTCTGCTTCGCGGCGCCGCCGGCCGCGCCGGTTGCAGCGGCGCTCGTCGCCGTCTCGCGCGTGCCCGTGCCGGTCGATGCGCCCGCGCCGGTGCCGCTGCCGCTGCCGCTCGAGGAC
>DASZLB010000112.1:0-6836 GCA_035552575.1 Solirubrobacteraceae bacterium
ACAGCGCCGACTTGGCGCTGTCGTGCGCGCCCTCGTAGTACGGCGGCGCCCAGCGGATGTAGTCGCCCATGCCCGTGTCCTCGACCTTCAGCACGTCCGCGCCGAAGTCGGCGAGCAGCAGCGAGCAGAAGCCGCCCGGCAGGAGGCGCGAGAGGTCAAGCACGCGGATGCCCTGCAGCGGCAGGCTCACGCGGCGGCGCCCGCCGTCGCGCCGGGCGCGCCTGCTGCGGGCCCCGCTCCTGCACCGCGCCGCGGCACGTTCAGCAGCTCGCGCGCCTCCTCGACGGTCGCCGGCCGCCGGCCAAGGTCTTCGGTCAGCGCCCGCGCCTTCGCGATCAGCTCGCCGTTGGAGCGCGCCATCTCGCCACTCGGCAGGTACAGGTTGTCCTCGAGCCCGACGCGGATCGAGCCGCCGAGCGTGAGCGCCGCGGCGACGAGCATCCACTGATCGCGCGAGATGCCGATCACGCCCCAATGTGACTTGGGACCCGAGGCGGAGCCTTGGGGGGGAATGTTCTCGACCATCGCCGCGAGGTTGCGCGCGGTCGGCGGGATGCCGCCGAGGACGCCCATCACGCAGTCGACGTGCAGCGGCGTCTTCAGCACGCCCATGTCGATCAGCGGCTCGAGGCTGCCGACGTGGCCGATGTCGAAGCACTCGTGCTCCGGTTTGATCTGAAGCTCGTTCATCGCCTCGAGCAGCTCGACGATCTCGTCGAACGGGTTCGGGAAGACCATCTTGAAGACGAACTCCTTACGCGAGCGCGAGTACTTCGCGTAGTTCATCGAGCCCATGTTCAACGCGGCGACCTCGGGGCGGCAGGCGCGCAGATACGCGATCCGCTTCGAGACCGGTACGCCGATCGTGCCGGTCGAGTAGTTGATGATCGCCGCGTCGCCGACCTCCGCGCGGATCGCGTCGGTGATCGCCTGGAAGTCCTCGATCTCATAGCTCGGCGTGCCGTCGGGCTTGCGCGCGTGGATGTGGATCATCACGCCGCCCTCGTCGACGATCCGCCGCGCCTCGGCGGCGTACTCGGCAGGTGTGTACGGGATCGCCGGGCACTGCTCGCGGTTCGCGATCGCGCCCGAGATCGAGCACGTGATCACTACGGGATCGTCGAGGCTCATACCGGTACGACTCCTTGCTTCTTGTAGGGACGCTCGATCTTCTTGCCCTCGGCCATCTCCAGCGCGCGGCAGATCGTCGCACGCGTCTCGCGCGGGTCGATCACGTCGTCGATCATGTCGTTGCCGGCCGCGATGTAGACGTCGATGATCTTCCGGTACGCAGCGACGAGCTCGGCCTTCTTCGCCTCCGGGTCCTCGGCTTCCTCGACCTGTTTGCGCATCACGATCTCGACGGCGCCCTCGGCGCCCATCACGCTGATCTCGGCGCTCGGCCAGGCGACGATCAGGTCGGGCTCGTACGCACGGCCGTTCATCACGTAGTAGCCGGCGCCGTAGGCCTTGCGCGTGATCACCGTGATCTTCGGCACGGTCGCGTTCGCGACGGCGTAGAGCATCTTCGCGCCGTGGCGGATGATCCCGGCCTGCTCGACCTTCGAGCCGACCATGAAGCCGGGCACGTCCATCAGGAACAGCAGCGGGATGCCGAACGCGTTGCACAAATTGACGAAGCGCGCGGCCTTGTCGGCGGAGTCGTTGTCGAGGATCCCGCCGAGCTGCTTGGGCTGGTTCGCGACGATCCCGCACGGCCGTGAGCCGAAGCGCGCGAAGCACGTGATCAGCGTCTTCGCCCACTGCGGCTTCATGTCGAAGTAGAAGCCGTCGTCGGCGATCCGGCGGATCACCTCGTACATGTCATACGGCTTGCGGTTCGACTCCGGCAGCACGTCGAGCAGCTCCTCGTCGCCGCGCTCGATCGGGTCCGCGCTCGCGACGATCGGCGGCTTCGATTCGCAGTTCTGCGGCATGAACGAGAGGTACTGCTTGATCGCATCGATGCATTCCTGATCGTCGGCGACCTCGAGATCGCCGACGCCCGACTTGCGGCAGTGCACGCGCGAGCCGCCGAGCTCCTCCTGCGTGACGTCCTCGCCGACGGCCGCGCGCACGAGGTGCGGCCCGGCGAGCGCCATCGAGCCGCGCCCCTTGACCATCGGAACGAAGTCGGCGAGGCCGGGGATGTACGCGGTCCCCGCCGCGCACGGACCCATCAGCGCGGCGATCTGCGGGATCACGCCGCTCATCACGACCTCCTCGCGGAACAAGTGGCCCGATCCGGCGAACAGCGAGCCGACGGCCTCCTGGATCCGCGCGCCGGCAGAGTCGAGCAGCCAGATGAACGGGATGCGCTTCGTCAGCGCGAGCTCGCGCAGGCGCGTGACCTTCAGCTCGCCCGTCATCCCCATCGAGCCGGCCATCACGGTGAAGTCGTACGCGCAGACGGCGACCAACCGTCCGTCGATCTTGCCGTAGCCCGTGATCACGCCGTCGGCCGGCGCCTGCTTGCCGTCCATCGCGCGCTGCGCGAAGTGCGGGCGACCGTGGATGCCGAGCTCCGTGAACGTGCCGTCGTCGATCAGCAGCGCGAGACGCTCGCGCGCGGTCAGCTTCTCGGCGGCGTGCTGCTTGGCGATCTTCTCCTCGCCGCCGCCGAGCTCGATCTGCGCGCGGCGCGCGTGCAGATCCTCGACGAGCGGGCGCAGCAGCGATGTCGTCTCGGGCGGCTTCTCGGTCGTGCTCATCAGCGTCCTTTCCACTGCGGCTCGCGCTTCTCGAAGAACGCGCTGACGCCCTCGACGATGTCCTCGGTCGACATCGCGAGCGTCAGCTGTGCACGCAGGTAGTCGAGCGCGTCGTCGAGCGGCATGTCGAGCTGGCGGCGCATCGCCTCCTTGCCGAGGCGCATGATCACGGGCGACTTGCCGGCGAGCCTGACGGCCCACTCGCGCACCGCCGTGTCGAGCTCGGCGGCCGGGACGACCCTGTTGACGATGCTCGCCGCGAGCGCCTCCTGCGCGCTCCAGCGCTCGCCGAGCAACAGCAGCTCGCTGGCCTTCTTGCGCGGCACGTTGCGATAGATCAGCGCCATGATCATGAACGGGAACGTGCCGATGTTGATCTCGGGCGTGCCGAACGTCGCGTCCTCGGAGGCGACGATCAGATCACACGCGAGCGCGATTCCGAGCGCGCCCGCGAGCACGTGCCCGCCCGCGGCGACGACCGTCGGCTTGCCGAGCTCGCCGATCAGCTTGAACAGGCCGACGAAGCGCTCCGAGCCGAAGTGGCGCTGCACGAGCGGCGCGTCGGCGGCGAAGCCGCCGAGGTTCGCGCCCGAGGAGAACGTCTTCTCGTGCGAGGACGCGAGCACGACGCAGCGCGCCCCGTCTTCCTCGCGGGCGCGCTCGAACGCCGCGATCAGGCCTGCGAGCATCTCGCCCGAGAGCGCGTTGCGCGTGTCGGGATCGTTCATCGTGATCGTCGCGACGCCCTCTGCGTCGAGTGCGTAGAGGACTGGTTCGCCGGCCATCGGCGCATCCTAGCCGGAACTCGCACCGGCTGGAAGTACAGAGTTCTACTATTCACTTTCGCAGCGGTCGCGCGTCGCAGCGCGTGGCGGCCGGCGCGACGAGATGGCGCGAGCTTGTCAAGATCTCGCCGCATGACGCTGTCCGCGAACGACGTGCGCCGCGTGCTCGACTTCGTCGGCGAGGCTCACGGCGCCGGCGATCTCGACGAGCTGCGCCGCTTCCTGCCGATCGGGCTGAGCGAGCTGGTCCGCACCGACTACGCGTCCTACAACGAGGTCGGCAGCGACGGCGCCGTTTACGCGACTGTCATCCATCCGGAGATCGACGATCCGCAAGCCCTGGCCGACTGGGCGCGGTACGCGCACCAGAACCCGCTGATGAGCCATTACGCGCGCACGCGTGACGGGCGCGCGTATCGCTTCTCGGACGTCGCCGACCAGCGCGAGCTAGACCGCCTCGAGCTGTTCAGCGAGTTCTATCGCTCGCTCGGCGTGCGCCACCAGATCGCCTTCACGCTGCCCTCGCCACCGCAGCTCACGTTCGGCCTCGCGCTCTCGCGCGGCGGGCGCGACTACACAGATCGCGACCGCGACGCGCTCAACCTGACGCGCCCGCACCTGATCCAGGCGTACCGCAACGTGCAGGCGCGCGAGCGCGCCGCAGACCTGATCGAGGCGCTTCGCCGCGGCGTCGACGCGGGCGGCGAGGCGATCGCGATCGTCGACGCCGGGCTGCTCTCGTTCGTCTCGCAGGCCGCGCGCGGATTCCTGCTCGCGCTCGGCTGGCGCGACGGCGGCGAGACGCCGCGAGCGCTGCTCGAGCCGGGGCCGACGGGCCGGGCGTGGGACCCGCTGCTGATCCGCAGCGGCGAGCGAAACACGATCGTCCGGCGCCTGCCGAGCGGCAGCCGCGACAGCTTCGTCGTCGTCTTCGAGCGCCCGCGCACGGAGCTGACGGAGATCGCGTTGCGCAGCCTCGGCCTGAGCCCGCGCGAGTCGGAGGTGCTGCGCCTGCTCGCGCGCGGGCAGAGCACGGGCTCGATCGCGGCGCGCATGCAGATCAGCCCGCGCACGGTGCACAAGCACACCGAGCGCATCCACGCGAAGCTCGGCACGCACGATCGCGCACAGGCGATCGCGACGGCGCTCGCGGCCGAGCAGGAAGCAGGCGAGCCGCGCCGCGTGCCCGTCGGCTGACGCGCCGCGCCCGCGCCGCCTCCCCTGGCCAATCGCCCGCGCAGCGCGAGCGCGCAGTCGGGCGAGGCGTCTACTCGTGCTTCTTCTTCAGCTTCTCGAGCTGCGCCTTTTCGATCTTCTCGAACTCGGCGGCGCTGATCGTTTCGGCCGCGGGCGGCGGCGCAGGGACGGTGACGGAAAAGTCGATCGCGAGCACGTCTGCGCTCGTGCTGAAGTGCAGCTTGCCGATGCTCAGCAGGATGGTCGTGTGCACGGGCACGCCGTTCGCGGCGATGAACGTCTCAAAGCTGCCTTTCAGCTTCAGGTGCTCGCGCTTCAGCTTCGCGAGCTGCTTCTTCGAGAGCTCGCCTTCGGCGAGCCGCTGCGCGGTCAACGTGCCGGCGAAGCCGACTGTCGCCTGACCGTCGACGGTGCTTGCGCCGAGCGCGCGGATGTCGCTGCCCTCTTTGAGCAGTTCTGCATCGCTCTTGAACGGCGTCGGGCTGGGAGCGCCGGAGCCGCGCGAGCCGCCGCCGCCTACGCTAGGGCTCGAGCCGAACAGGCCATTCTTGCGCGAGAGCTTTTCGGCGACCCACGGGCGCCCGCCGTCGCGCTTGGCGATCGACTCGTCGTGGGTGTAGAGCGTTTCGCCGAGCTGCAGCAGCGTCAGCGTCCTCCCGGCGATCGTCAGCGTTGCGTTGACGAACTCCGGCGAGATGCTCTGTTCGCCCGAGTAGCTCGTGCTCACGGCTTTCGGCGAGCCGAGCTCGTGCGGCTGCTTCCCGCTGATCGTCTCGTCGCCGGCGACGCGCTCGCTCGTCACGGTCAATTCGCTCATGTGCTGCTCGAGCGCTTGCAGTTCGGCCGGCTGTGGGGGCGGCGTCGCGGCCGACGCGTTCGCAGCGTGCGCCGCAAGACCGGCGGCGAGCAAGGCGATGCCGAGCAGGCGACGGGCGGAACCGCGGGAGCTTGCTGCGCGAGGCGAGTGCATTGGCCTGCGATTCCCGTTCTTCTCAACCTCGAAACTTCACACGAGGCGATGACGCGGAAAGTAGCAAGCTCTACTATTTACTTTTGCGGGCGCCTGCGTTAGCGTCCCCGTGCCCTGTCGCTGCTGCCGGCGACCGTGGCAAGCCACGCCGCCGAGCAACTGGAAAGACAAGGAGACTGCAACATGGCCGCGACCGCCGAGAGCGTGCTCAAGCCGGACTTCGGAGCCGCACGCAAGCACTTCATCTTCACGGACGAGCACGAACAGCTGCGCGAGTCGATCCGCAATTTCGCGATCAAAGAGCTCGCGCCGCACGCGGAGGAATGGGAGGAGACGACGTTCCCGGACTCGGTCTTCGCGCGGATGGGCGAGCTCGGGTTCCTCGGCCTCGACAAGCCGGAGGCATACGGCGGCCAGGGCGGCGACTACTACTCGGCGCTCGTGCTCGCCGAGGAGATCACGAACGCGAACTCGGGCGGCCTCGCGATGGGCCTCGCGGTGCATACCGACATGGCGATGCCGCCGATCCTCGCGTTCGGCTCAGAGCAGCAGAAGCAGGAATGGGTCGTGCCGGCGATCAAGGGCGAGAAGATCCTCTGCCTCGGTATCACCGAGCCGGACGCGGGCTCGGACGTCTCCGGGATCAAGACGCGCGCGGTCAAGGACGGCGAGGACTACATCATCAACGGCTCGAAGACGTACATCACGAACGGCCACCGCGCCGATGTGATCGTGCTCGTGACGAAGACCGACCCGGACGCCGGCTACGACGGCTTTACGCTGTTTCTCGTGCCGATGGACGCACCCGGCGTGATCCGCGAGAAGCGCCTGGAGAAGCTCGGCATGCACGCCTCCGACACGGCGCTGCTCGCCTTCCAGGACGTGCGCGTCCCGTCGACGGCCGTGCTCGGCCAGGTCGGCAAGGGCTTCTACCACATCATGTGGGAGCTCCAGGGCGAGCGCCTGATCGGCGCCGCCGGGATGGTCGCGGGCGCGCAGAAGTGCTTCGAACGCACGCTGCAGTACGCGCACGAGCGTAAGGCGTTCGGCCGCGAAATCGGCAAGTTCCAGGTGATCCGCCACAAGTTCGCCGAGATGGCGACGAAGATCGAGGGCGCGCGGCAGATGACGTACATGACGGCATGGCGCTTCGCCAACGGCGAGTACCCCGTC
>DASZLB010000113.1:0-6185 GCA_035552575.1 Solirubrobacteraceae bacterium
GACAACATCTTCCGCTTCGTGCAGGCCGGCTCCGAGGTCTCGGCGCTGCTCGGGCGGATGCCCTCGCAGGTCGGCTACCAGCCGACGCTCGTGACCGAGATGGGTCAGCTGCAGGAGCGCATCACCTCGACCAAGAGCGGCTCTGTCACCTCGATCCAGGCGATCTACGTGCCTGCCGACGACTACACCGACCCCGCGCCGGCGTCCGTCTTCGCGCACCTCAACGCGACGACCGCGCTGTCTCGCTCGATCTCCGAAAAAGGCATCTACCCGGCCGTCGACCCGCTCGACTCGACCTCGACGATCCTCAAGGCCGACATTCTCGGCGAGGATCACTTCCGCGTCGCCAACGAAGTCAAGGAGATCCTGCAGCGCTACAAGGAGCTGCAGGACATCATCGCGATCCTCGGCATCGACGAGCTCTCCGACGAGGACAAGCTCGTCGTGCAGCGCGCGCGCAAGATCGAGCGCTTCCTCTCGCAGCCGTTCTTCGTCGCCGAACAGTTCACCGGCACGCCCGGCGCATACGTGCCGATCGCCGAAACGATCCGCGGCTTCGAAGAGATCATCCAGGGCAAGCACGACGAGGTGCCCGAGAGCGCGTTCTTCCTGAAGGGCACGATCGAGCAGGTCGTCGAGGCTGCCAAAGGCAAAGGCTAATGGCGAGGACGAAGTTCCCAGTCGAAGTGCTGACGCCCGAGGGCGAGGTGTTCAGCGAGGAGATCGAGATGCTCTCGACGCGCACCGCAGTCGGCTCGATCGGCGTGCTCGCCAACCACGAGCCGGTGCTCGCGATGCTCGAACCGACCGAGCTGCGCCTGTACCGCTCCGACACCGACATCGTGCGCTTCGCGCAGGCCGAGGGCTATCTGCAGTTCGCCGAGAACCGCGCGCTCGTGCTCGTCGAGGAGGCGATCGCGCCGGACGCGCTCGACCGCGAGACTTTCCAGACGCGCCTGCGCGAAGCCCAGCAGGCCTCCGAGGAGGCCGACCACGGCACCGAGCGCCAAGCGCGCGCGCAGCGCGACGTCCGTCGCTACGAAGCGTTCCTCGCCGTCGCGCAGTAGCCCTCGGCTACGCTGCCCGCATGGCGAGCCCCGATCCTGCCGCAGCGCACTTCGCCGACAAGCGGCCCGGCTGGTTCACGGCGCACGTCTTCAACCCGCTCGTCAACCTGCTGATGCGCTCCGGCGTGAGCGTGCTCGGCTCGCGCATCCTCGAGGTTCGCGGGCGCTCCAGCGGCGAGTCGCGCCCCACGCCCGTCAACCTGCTGACGATCGACGGAACCCGCTACCTCGTCGCTCCGCGCGGCGAGACGCAGTGGGTGCGCAACCTCCGTGCCGCCGGCGAGGGCAGGCTGCTGCTCGGCCGCCGCGGCGAGCCGTTCAGCGCCGTCGAGCTGACCGGCGAGGACGTCAAGGCGCCGATCCTGCGCGCCTATCTCAAGCGCTGGAAGGCCGAGGTCGGCGTGTTCTTCGACGGCGTCGGTCCCGACTCGAGCGAGGAGCAGCTGCGGGTCGCCGCGGCCAAGCATCCTGTGTTCAGGATCAACTCCTAGACGTAGTCGCTGGCCTCGACCGCCAGATCGGACCAGACCAGACCAGGTCTGCTAAGCTCGGATCATGGCGGACGCAGTAACGGTTACCGAGGCGAAAAGCCAGCTGTCGCAGTTGATCGAGCGCGCGGCTAACGGCGAGGAGGTCGTGATCCGTCGGGGCAAGACGCCGATCGTCAAGCTCGTCCGCTACGCCGAACCGCCGACACCCCGCAGGCTCGGCGCTCTACGTGGGCGAATCTGGATGAGCGATGACTTCGACGAGCCTGATGAGGAGATCGAGCGCATGTTCGGAATGCGCGATTGAACGGCCTGCTCGTCGATGCTCATGCGCTGTTGTGGGCGCTGGACGAAGTCGCACGGCTGCCGTCCGTCGTGCAGTCCGAGCTGAGTGCCGGTGTTACACCGGCATTCGTCAGCGCTGCGACGATCTGGGAGATCGAGCTCAAGCGGTCACTGGGAAAGCTCGAGGCGCCCGGCGATCTGCTTGACGCTGTAGCTGCAGCGCGATTTGCAGAGCTCGACATCACGTTCGCGCACGCTCGTATGGCGGGAGGATTGCCACGTCATCACGGTGATCCGTTCGACCGAATGCTCGTCGCGCAGGCGCGCAGCGAGGGCTTGACGATCGTCACCGCCGACCGACGGATCGCCGCTTACGACGTACCGGTGCTCTGGTAGCAGTCCGGCCCCGCTAGCCTTCGCAGCCTCGTGAGCACCAAACGCGCCCCCATCGGAGTGATCGGCACGGGCTACGTCGGCTTGGTCACCGCTGCCGGCTTCGCCGAGCTCGGCAGCGAAGTCTGGTGCGTCGACATCGACGCCGCCAAGATCGAGCGCCTGCGCGCCGGCGAGGTGCCGATCTACGAGCCCGGTCTCGCCGAGCTGCTCGCGAAGAACGCCGAGCGGCTGCACTTCTCGACAGATCTCGGCGAAGCGCTCGAGCACGCGCGGCTGCTGTTCGTCGCCGTCGGCACGCCGCCGACGTACTCCGGCGACGCCGACCTGTCCGCCGTCAACGCCGTGATCGGCGCGATCCCGGCCTCCAACGACCACGCGCTCGTGATGAAGTCGACAGTGCCATCCGGCACCGGCGTCGCCGTCAAGCGGATGTTCGCCGAGCAGGGCAAGGGCGGGCTCGCTTACGTGTCCTGTCCCGAGTTCCTCAAGGAGGGCTCTGCGATCAAGGACTTCATGCATCCAGACCGCGTCGTCGTCGGCGACAGCGGCGACTGGGCCGGCGACGCCGTCGTCGAGCTCTACGCGCCGCTCGAAGCGCCGCTCGTGCGCACCGACATTGCGAGCGCCGAGATGGTCAAGCTCGCCTCGAACGCTTTTCTCGCGACGAAGATCTCGTTCATCAACGAGATCGCGAACGTCTGCGAGGAGACCGGCGCCGACGTCGTCGAGGTCGCGCGCGGGATGGGCCTCGACGATCGCATCGGGCCGAAGTTCCTGCAGGCCGGCATCGGCTTCGGCGGCAGCTGCTTCCCGAAGGACGTCGACGCGCTGAAGCAGCTCGCCGGCAACTCCGGCTACCACTTCCAGCTGCTCACGTCCGTGATCGAGGTCAACGAACTGCAGAAGCGCCGCGTGATCGGCAAGCTGCAGAAGCACCTCGGCGGTCTCGTCGGCAAGCGCATCGCGCTGTTCGGGCTCGCCTTCAAGCCGAACACCGACGACATGCGCGAGGCCTCCTCGCTCGTGCTCTCGGCGCGGCTGAACGCCGACGGCGCAGACGTCGTCGCCTACGACCCCGTCGCCGAGGAGCAGGCGCGCGCGCTCGTCAGCGGCATCGCCTTCGCCGACTCGCCGCTCGACGCCGCCGCCGGAGCCGACGCCGTCGTGCTCGTCACCGAGTGGCCCGAGTTCCTCGAGCTCGACTGGAAGCTCGTCGCCGAGACGATGCGCGGCGAGCTCTTGATCGACGGACGCAACGCGTTGGACGCCGAGTCGATCCGCTCGGCCGGGTTGGTCTACGAGGGCGTAGGGCGCGGCGGAGCGTCGAAGGTTCCCGTCAAGTGAGCACCGACGCGAGCATTCATCTCGAGCGACCCGGCCTATCGCCGGCGATAGGAGCATTCAGATGCAGGCTGTGATTCTCGTCGGAGGCGAGGGGACGCGGCTGCGGCCGCTCACCTCGACCGTGCCGAAGCCCGTCGTGCCGCTCGTCGACCGGCCGTTCATCGCGTTCATGCTCGACTGGCTCGTCACGCACGGGATCGACGACGTGATCATGTCGTGCGGGTTCCTCGCGACGAGCGTGCGCAACGTGCTCGGCGACGGCTCCGCCTACGGCGTGCGGCTGCGCTTCGTCGAGGAGCCCGACCCGCGCGGCACGGCCGGCGCGCTGAAGTACGCAGAGTCGATGCTCGACGAGCGCTTCCTGATGCTCAACGGCGACGTGCTGACCGACATCGACCTGAGCGCGCAGATCGCACAGCACGAGCGCACCGGCGCGAAAGGGACGCTCGCGCTCGTACCCGTCGCCGACCCGAGCGCGTATGGGCTCGTGCACCTGAACGAGGACCACTCCGTGCGCGAGTTCCTCGAGAAGCCGAGCGCCGACGCCGTGATCGAGACGAATCTGATCAGCGCCGGCGCATACGTGCTCGAGCGCGAGATCCTCGAGCTCGTGCCGTCCGATCGCAACGTCTCGATCGAGCGCGAGGTCTGGCCGCGGCTCGTCGGCGACGGCCTCTACGGGTTTCCGTCGGAGAGCTACTGGCTCGACATCGGCACGCCCGAGCGCTACCTGCAGGGCACGTTCGACATCATCGAGGGCAACGTCAAGACAGCTGTCGGCGAGCGTCTCGGCAGCGACTGGCTCGCGCTCGACGAGGGCGCGCAGGTCGATGGGCGCGTGATCCCGCCGGCGCTGCTCGAACGCGGCGTGCGCGTCGCAGAGGGCGCTCAAGTGGGCAGCCTCGTCGTGCTCGGCGAAGATGTCTCGATCGGCTCGGGCGCGAGCGTCGAGCGCTCGGTGATCCTCAACGGGACCGAGATCGGCGCGGGCTGCACGCTGCGCGACTGCATCGTCGGCGCCGGTTGCCGGATCGGCGCCGGCACGACGATCACCGGCGGCGCCGTGCTCGGCGAGGGCGTGACCGTCGGGGCAGATAACGTGCTCGCGCATGGCGCGCGTATCTTCCCCGGGGTAGCCTTGCCGGACGGTGCGATCAAGTTCTGAGGGCTCAGCTGCCCCGCGAACGCGCGAAACCGTTGAAGGCGAGACGATTTCCCGAGATGCACGTGCACGTATCCCAAACGCAAGCCCGACGACAGGAGAGCAGCAGATGAGCGAAGGCGCCGCCAGCGCCGCACCGACCGCCGAGGCGCTCTCGCGCGAGGCGATCGCGCGCGTCGACACCTCCGACCAGCTCGGCGACGTGCTCGGCCTTCCCGAGCACCTGCGCGACGCCTTGTGGCGCGTCGAGTCGGCGATCATGCAGGACTGGGACACCTCGGCCGGAGTCGTCGTCGCGGGGATGGGCGGCTCGGCGATCGGCGGTGCGCTCGCGCGTGCCGCGCTCTCAGACCACGCCACGCGCCCGATCTTCGTCACGCGCGCCTACGGCCTGCCGCCGTGGACGACGCCCGACACGATGGTGCTGTGCGCGAGCTACTCCGGCAACACCGAGGAGACGCTCGCCTGCTACGAGTCCGCCGGTGCGCTCGGCGCTCGCCGCACCGTCGTGACGACCGGTGGGCGCCTGGCCGAGATGGCGCGCGCCGACGGCGTCCCCGTGATCCCGCTGCCCGGCGGCTTTCAGCCGCGCGCGGCCGTCGCCTACATGACCGTCGCCGTGCTCGAGGTCGCCGCGCTGTGCGGCGCCGGCCCGCGCCTGAACTCCGAGATCGACGTCGCCGCCTCGCACACCGAGCAGCTCGTCGCCGAGTGGGGCCCAGACGCGGCCGAGGACTCGCTCGCGAAGGAAGTCGCGCGCGGGCTGCTCGGCACGACGCCCGTTATCGCCGGCGCCGGGCTGACGACGCCGATCGCCTATCGCTGGAAGACGCAGATCAACGAGAACGCCAAGCAGCCCGCGTTCGCGCACGAGCTGCCCGAGCTCGACCACAACGAGATCGTCGGCTGGGAAGGCGCGCAGGACGTCGGTCGCTTCGCGGCCGTCTTCCTCGACGACTCCGACGCTCACCCGCGCGTGAAGGCGCGCATGGACCTGACCGAGCAGATCATCGCCGGCAACGCCGCCGCGAGCTTTCACCTGGAGACGCGCGGCGAGACGACCGTCGAGCGCGTCTTCTCGCTCGTGCTGCTCGGCGATCTCGTCTCGATCTATCTCGCGACGCTGCGCGGCGTCGACCCGGGCCCCGTGAAGGTCATCGAGGAACTGAAGGCCGCGCTCGAGAAGCGCTGAGCGCCGCACCGACATCCGCTGAGCGCCGCGGGAGCGTGTGATAAGTTCGAGATCGGTCGAGGAGCGCTGCGACGGGCAAGATCCGCCACGCTCGACCTTCCTCTGCAGCAAGGGCGCTCACCTGACCGGACAGGAGGATTCGTCATGTCCGCAATGACCCCCACCGCCACAGAGACCGACTTCAAGGTCGCCGACCTCTCGCTCGCCGACTTCGGCCGCAAGGAGATCGTGCTCGCCGAGCACGAGATGCC
>DASZLB010000114.1:0-5876 GCA_035552575.1 Solirubrobacteraceae bacterium
GACGCCGAGGCGCCCGAGGAGACCGCATGGGACAACGAGCGCGAGCGGATCGTGCACCGCGCGATCGAGTCGCTGCCCGAAACCGAGCGCACCGTCTTGACGCTGCGCTTCGGCACCGGACGCGAGGAGCCCCAGACGCTCACCGCGATCGGCAAAAGGCTCGGCTTCTCCGCCGAGCGCGCCTCCCAGCTCGAGCAGCGCGCGCTGAAGAAGCTCGCCGAGTCGCCAGAGCTCGCGGCGCTCCGCGAGGCTGCATAGCCAGACCAATCTGGACCGGACGACGTAACGAAAGGGCCCTGCCGCGAGGCGGGGCCCTTTTTGCGTTCTAGATGATCTCCGAGGCGCGAGCGCGGTACGGCGCGAAGTCCGGCTTGCGCTTCTGCTCGAACGCCTCCACGCCCTCCTGCGCCTCATCCGAGCCGACGAACTCGTGCAGGCCGCTGAACGCCAGCGCCGCCTGTCCCGCGAGGTGCTCGGTGTCCTGGTTGAACGACTGCTTGAGAAAGCGCAGCGACGTCGGCGAGAGCGCGAGGATGTCATCCGCATAGCGGCGGACCTCCGCGCGCAGCTCCGCTCGCGGCACGACGCGGTTGACGAGGCCCCAGCGCTCGGCCTCCTGCGCGTCGTATTTACGGCACAGGAACCAGATCTCCCGTGCGCGCTTCTCCCCCACGACGCGCGCGAGAAAGCCCGTGCCGAATCCCGCGTCGAACGAGCCGACGCGCGGCCCCGCCTGGCCGAAGCGCGCATCCTCGACCGCGATCGACAGGTCGCAGATCACGTGCAGCACGTGCCCGCCGCCGATCGCCAGGCCGTTGACCGCCGCGATCACCGGCTTCGGGATGTCGCGAATCGCGCGGTGCAGGCCCTCGATCTCGAACAGTCCCGTCGCCGAGGGGCCGTAGTCGCCCGTCTGCGCGCGCTGCTTCTGATCGCCGCCCGTGCAGAACGCCTTCTCGCCCGCGCCCGTCAGCGCGACGACGCCGACGTGCGGGTCCGCCCACGCGCGCTTGAAGCAGCCGATCAGCTCGTCGACGGTGTGCGCCGTGAACGAGTTGTAGCGCTCCGGGCGCTCGATCGTGATCCAGCAGAGGCCGTCCTCGACGGCGTACGTCGTGTCCGTCAACTCGCTCATGCCATCGTCAGTCCGCCGCTGACAGAAAGCGTTTGGCCCGTGATGTAGCCGGCGCGCTCGGAGGCGAGGAACGCGACCGCCGCTGCCGCGTCCTGCGGCTGTCCGAGCCTGCGCATCGGCACCGCGCGCGAGAGCGCCGTGACGAGCCGCTCGCTGTCCGCCGCCTGCTCGGCCATGCCCTGCAACAGCGGCGTCTCCGTCGGGCCCGGACAGACGACGTTCGCCGTCACGCCGTCGCGCGCGTGCTCGCGCGCGATCGTCTTGCTGAACGCGACGACGCCCGCCTTAGCGCCCGCGTAGACGGCCTCGCCCGAGGATCCCACGCGCGCCGCGTCCGACGCGATGCTGACGATCCGACCGTAGCCGCGCTCGGCCATCCCACCGAGCACCGCGTGCGTCACACGCAGGCAGCCTTCGTAGTTGATCGCGATCACCTTGCGCCAGAACGCCTCGTCGGTCTCGAGGAACGGCTTCAGCTCGTCCCAGCCGGCGCAGTTGACGAGCACCGCGATCGGCCCGAGCGCCTCGCTCGCGCGCTCGACCGCCATCGCCACCGAGTCGGCGTCCGTGACGTCGACCCGTACCGCCAGCGCCTGCGCGCCGCCGGCCTTTGCCTCGGCCGCCACGTCGCCTCCCGCGTCCTCCTGCACGTCAGCGACCGCGACCGCATAGCCCTCCGCGGCGAGCGCGAGCGCGATCGCGCGGCCGATCCCGCTCGCCGCGCCCGTGACGAGCACGACCCTGTTCTCTGGCTGCTCCGGCATCAGATTGCCGAAGATAGGGCGCAGTGCGGATGCTTCGGCTCAGCAGCGTGCGAGCGCGCTCGCGTAGAAGCGCAGATAGTCGTTCCAGTGACTGCGCCAGTAGCTTCCTTCGTGCGCGCCCGGCCAGATGTGGAAATCCACCGAGTCGCCTTTTCCGCGCAGGTCGTGCGCGAGCTCCGTATCGGCCGATCTGAACGGGTCCTCCATGCCGACGTCGAGCCACAGCGCTTTGCCCCGATACGGATTTGCCGCCCTGGCCGCGCCGAGCACATCGTTCCGCGAGAAGTCTTCGGCGTCGTCGAATGCGCCGGCCGCCGTTTCGCCGCCGCCGCGCCAGATCGCCGCCGAGTGCCCGCCGACAGCGCAGAACCTCCCCGGATCGATCCGTGCCACATCGTAAGCGCCGAAGCCGCCCATCGAGATGCCGCCGATCGCGACCCTGTGCGGGTCCGCGTTCAGCCGTCTCAGCGCCTGCGGGATCACTTCGTGGATCACGTAGCTGCCCCACCTGCCGTCCGCGCGGTCGTGCCAGTAGGAGTCTTCGCCGCCGTTCGGGAAGACGATGTCCGGAGCCTGAGTCCCGAGCTTCGCAAGCGCCGCGAACAGCTCGCTGTTCAGGTTCGATTCCTCCTCGCCGCCCTTGCCGTGCAGGAAGACGAGCAGCGGGCGGCGACCAGGCGCGTCACCCGGCGGCACGACGCCGACTTGCGCGAGCGACTTGCCACCGACGAGGCGGCTGTCAATCGAGTAGCGCACGAGCCGTGCGCCGTGCGTGTCTGCTCCCGCGAGCAGCGTCAGCGCGAGCACCGCGACGGCCGTGACCGCCGCCACTGCGATCGCGAGCGCAAACATGCGCCGGCGACGGAGCCGGCGACGCCGGCGCGCCGCAGCTCGCGTCGAGCGCGGCCTTCGCGAGCTCACGCCGTCCCGGCGCCCGACTGCTTCGGCATCGCGCAAGTCTAGGCGCGGGCGATGTCGCTCATGCCGGGCGAGGTCGAACTTGCAGAATCGCCTTGCAACCGCAAACCAGGGCTGCCGGCGCGCCTTGCGACGCGCCGGCCGGACGATCGATCGGTCGAGGCTCCCGGCCTGCCGGCGCTCGCTCAGGCCCCGGCGACGAACGCCGCGATGTCGGGTGTGCCGCGCCCCGTCACGTAGTCCCAGCCAGGCGTGTCCGCGAACAGGCCGTTCGCGCCGAGAGTGATGTCGTCGAACGCCGCTTCCGGCTCCGTGGCGTAGATCACGGGCCCGGCGAAGCCGAGCGTGCCGCCATGCGCGCCTTGCGCCCGCGCCCAGATGCCTTGCCAAGAGGGCGCGCTTGCGCTCGTGCCGCCGATCACCTCTTCTTCGCCGTTGACGATCACGTCGTAGCCGCTGTTCGGGTCGGCGTCGAGCGCGACGTCCGGGACACCTCGCTGCAGGCCGAGGAAGCTGCCGCCGGCGTTCTGCTGCCAGCTCGGCGTCGCCTCGATCGCGCTCGTGCCGCCGCCGCCCGCATACCAGCCGATCTCATTCGGGCCTTCGCCGAGCACCGTCGTGCCGCCGACGCCGATCGCGCTCGGGCTCGAAGCCGGGTAGTTGACGCCCGGCAGGCCGAGCGGCAGGCCGTTGAGCCCGATCAGCAGCGGGCACTGCGATCCCGTGTCGCCGCTCGAGGTGAACAGCGTCTGGCCCTGCGCCGCCGCCTCCGCGAGCACCGTGTCGAGCGATTCGGTGAAGCCCGACGCTTTCGCGAGCAGCTCGCACTCGCCGGCGGAGAAGCTCGCCTGCGAGCTCGAGTCGTCGGTCACCCAGCGGTCGACCGTCGCGAGGATGTCTTCGTCTTCGAGCGACGAGCCGACGTAGACGTTGACCTGGTTGACACCCGGCGCGAAGCCCGTCGAGTACTGCGTGTCGAGATCCCACTCGTCATCGCCTTCGGTGTCCGAGCTCGTCTTGCCGACGTCGATCTGGTTCCACGTCACGGCCGGCAGCCCGAAGCGGCTCTCAAACTGCGCGAGGTCGCGCTTGGGCTGGCTGAGATCGCCCTCGGCGATCACCGAGACCGTCTGGCCGGCGCCCGTCTGCGACGACGAGGCGTCGTAGAGCGAGCTCAGTTCCTGCGGCCCGTAGCTCGCCGGGATACTCAGGCCCGGCGTCGCCGCGCCAGAGCGGCGCGCGATGTCCAGCTGCGCGCGTGAGAGATCGGAAAGCCCCGAGATCGCCGTGACCGTCGCGGCCAGCGACACAGGCAGCGACGCCGTGCCGGTGCTCGAGACATATGAGGAGCCGTCGGCTGCGCGGAAGCGATCGAAGACGACACCGAGCGCCGAGCCGAGCGCCGTCGGCGAGCCGGAAAGCTGCACGAGCAGGCGGTCCGGCGAGACGCTCGCGACCTGCAGCCCGTGAGCCGCCGCCCACGATTCAACCGCTGCGACAGATGCCTGGCTCGGCGCGAAGCGCGCGGCGAACTGCGTCGGCGTAAGCAGAGCGTGCCCTGGCTGCGCGTCGAACGCGCGCAGGCCGGCTGCGTCGCGTGGCGCGAGCGTCAGCGTGACCGTGCGCGTCTGCGTGACCGCGCCTTGATCGCTCGAGTCGCGCGTGCGCAGTGACGTCGAGCCGGCCGGGGCGAATGCCGCAGCCGATTGTGCAAGCGCGAGTGTCGCAACGGCGCCCACGGCCGCGGCCGGCACGAGCTTTACGGGTAGGGACATCGATCCTCCTCGTCGCGCAGTCGAGCGACCGCTCGGGTGGCAAAGTTCGGGCGCGATCGCCTCTGCGATCTGCGCTGTCGTGGCTCGCGTTCATCGCGCCGCGAGCGACTCGGTCTGGGCGCGGGATACCCGCGCGCGGAGGAGATAAACCTCGCGCAGGTCGCTAGGCTGGCTTCGCGGCCGCACCGCGACCGCTCGAACGCCGCAAGCCAGCACAGGAGCGCGAAACGTGTCCAAGTCGCTTTGGGAGCGTACGGTCGAGACGACGATCGCCGTCGGCGAACGGATCCTCGCGCCGATCGAGCGCTTCATCGGCAAGCGCTCGCTCGTCGGCGACGCGACTTTCTTCCCGCTCGAGCGCTTTCCGTGGGTCCAGCACCTCGAGGACAACTGGGAGACGATCCGCGAGGAGGCCGAGTGGCTGCTCGAGGACCGCGATGCGCTCGCGAACTTCCAGGACATCTCCAAGGACCAGATCGAGATCACCGACGACGACCGCTGGAAGACGTTCTTCCTCTACGGCTACGGCTTCGAGGCGAAGCTCGGCGTCGAGATGTGCCCGAAGACGGCCGCGCTGATGCGCGAGATCCCCGGCATGACGACCGCGATGTTCTCGATCCTCTCGCCGCACAAGCACATCCTCGACCACCGCGGCCCGTACAAGGGCGTGCTGCGCTACCACCTCGGCCTGATCGTGCCGCAGGACGCCGAGTCCTGCCGGATCCGCGTCGGCGATGACTTCCGCCACTGGGAAGCAGGCAAGAGCATGGTCTTCGACGATACGTTCAACCACGAGGTCTCGAACGACACCGACGAGACGCGCGTCGTGCTGTTCGTCGACGTGCTGCGGCCGCTGCCCGAGCCCGAGTCGACGATCAATCGGTGGATCGTCAAGGCGATCGGCTGGTCGCCGTTTGTGCTGGATGCGAAGCGCAATCAGGAGGCTTGGGAAGCGGGGTATCGCGGGCGCCGAGCTACTTCCTGGGCGGCAGACCGACTCAGTCGTGATGAGGTGCACGAACGCTCGGTTCGCTACTAGTCGCTCAAACCCCCGAAACGTCCAACCCCGTCCCCTGCAGCAAGCTATTCGCTTCCGAATTGAGCACTGTGAACTCGCCGGTCAAGATCAGCACCCCGAGCACGATCATCACCGCCCCGCCAACCCCAATCAGCACCGGGAAGTGCCGCTTGACCACAGCAAGCGCATTCGTCATCCGCTCAAAGGCAAGCGCGATCAGCAGAAACGGAATCGCCAGCCCGGCCGAGTAGAACGCCAGCAGCAGC
>DASZLB010000115.1:0-18486 GCA_035552575.1 Solirubrobacteraceae bacterium
TCGGCGTGTTCTTCCTCGCGCGCGTCAGCACGAGCTCGGCCGGGAGCTCGGGCGTGATCGGCGCGCACACGCTGTTCGGCTCGATCTTCGGCCTGAGCGCCGGCGAAGCGCGCCTCGCGGCGGCGATCGCGCTCGCCTCGACGCTGCTCGTCGCGGCGATCGGGCGCCCGCTGCTGTTCAGCTCGATCGCGCCCGAGGTCGCGGCGGCGCGCGGCGTGCCGACGCGCGTGCTCGGGATCGGCTTCGTCTCGCTGCTCGGCGCCGTCGCGGCGGAGGCGACGCAGGCGGTCGGCGCGCTGCTGCTGCTCGGCCTGCTGGCGGCGCCGGCCGCGGCTGCGCATCGCCTCGCGCGCTCACCGTTCGCGGGCATCGCGCTCGCCGCCGCACTCGCGCTCGTCGCGATGTGGGGCGGCGTGACGCTCTCCTACGCGATCCCGTCGCTGCCGCCGTCGACGGCGATCGTCGCGGTCGCGGTCGCGCTGTACTACGGCTCGGGCGTGCTCGCCGGCGGCGTGGCCGGGCGTGGTGCGGGAGTCGGGCGTCGCGCTGTAGCCGGGCGCGGCGCCGAAGCCGGGCGCGGCGCCGAAGCCGAGCGCGGCGCCGAAGCCGAGCGCGGCGCCGGGCGGCCCCACAGATAGGCGCAGACGCAGCCGAGCGCGAAGACGGCGACGACGAGCAGCACGGGGCCGGAATCCTCGACGAGCATCCCGATCACGCCGGCCGTCAAGCCGCCGGCGAGCGCAGCGACCCAGGCCGGATCGCGCCCGACAGGCGCGAGCAGGCGCTCGCGCAGGCGCACGGCGGCGATTGCGTAGATCAGCGCGAGCGCTGTCGCGATGGGCATCGCGTGGTTCTTCAGCTCGTTCCACGCGGCGCCGTAGCGGCGCACGATGACGTCGCGCAGGTCGCCGGCCGAGCGCGCGTGCAGGATGCTGCCGGTGTAGTGCCCGGAGCCGTGCGCCGTCGCGAGGTCGATCAGCGCGAGCGCGACGAGCGCGACGACGGGGCTCGCGAGCACGAGCAGCATGCGCCGGCGCGAGACGCCGCCGGGCAACAGCATCACGGCGGCGACGGCGAAGCCGGCGGCGACGAGGATCGCGCCGCCGACGCCCGCGCCGAGCCGCGCGGCGCCCTCGATCGCGGCGAGCAGCGCGCCGAGCACGGCGACGACGACAGCATTTCGGCGTGAGCGTCTCGACGGATAGAGCGCGGCGGCGACGGCGGTGAGCACGAGCACGGCGAGGCCGGACTTCAGCTCGTTGCCGTATCCGTAGAAGCGCGCGCCGAGGATCGGGTTCGGCCCGAGCAGCGAGCGCACCAGCAGTTGCGTGCCCGCGAGCGCATCGAGCACGAGCGCGAGGATCGAGACGAGCGCCGGCGCTACCGGCGCGCGCGGCCAGGGCAGCAGCGTGTCGGTGACCGCCGCGAGCAGCAGGCAGGCGAGCGCGATCGTCGCGTACTCGACGGCCGCGCTCGGCTCGAGCGCGGCGCCGATCAGCACGGCGACGGGCACCCACATCACGGCGAGCGCACCGACGCGCAGCGCCCAAGCAGAGACAGCGCGCCGCCGCTGCTCCGTGCGCGGAATCGCGACGGCGGCGAGCAGCAGCAGCGCCCAGGCGGCGAGCAGGATGCCGAGCGCCTTCAGCCGCCGTCCGCCGACGACGCGCAGGCGTCGCTCGAGCGCGCGCAGGCTCGCGCCGTGCAGCGCGCCGTCCGTTTCGATGCGATCTCCGCGCATGTCCGCGGGAACGGCCACGCCGAGGTAGTCGAGGATCGTCGGCGCGATATCGACGGCCGCGATCAGGCCGCGCTGGTTCGTCGTGTGCGACGTCAGCTCGCGACCGCCGCCGACGGAGAGCCCGGCGACGCCGCCCCACAGCAGCTCGTCCGCGGGCTTCTCGGGCGCGCGTTCGACGGCGATCAAGAGCTCGCGCGAGGGTCGCGCGCGAGCGAGCGCTCGCAGCTCGGCGAGGCCGTCTGGCCCCTGCGCCAGGTCGGCGACGACGAGGCGCTTTCGCGCGCGCAGCGCTTCGATGCGGCGCCCGAGCGTCTGCGCGCTACCGATCGACACGGCGCCGACGCGCCCGCGCGGGTCGGCTGCAGCGACCGCGTCGAGCTGCGGCTCGCCGGAGACGCCGGCATATGCGGCGCCGGCCGGAACCGATCCGCCGAGCAGTCCCGGACGCAGTAGCTGCGGCGCGTTCTCGGCCCGTCGCACGGCCGCCGCCCAGCCGTCGATCGACCCGGCCGAGCCGTGCTGTGCGAGCGACAGCGTGGCGGGCTGTGGCGTGTCGTATGCCGAGGAGGCGATCCGCGCGCCCTGGCCGATGTCGAGCAGCAGCTGCGCGCTCGAATACGAGCCCTGCGTGGCCGAGATCAGCCCGACCGACATACCGGGCGCGCCCGCAATCGCACGCTCGCCGCCGGAGAGGAAGACGAGCAGCACGGAGCTGGCGGTCGCCGGGCTGCCGGGATCGGCGAGCGGCGCGGCGGACCCGTCGCTGCCCGCGGCCGGCGGCAGCTTCGCGGCGCCCATCGCCTGCGAGGACGCGGGCACGAGCGCCGCCGCCACGGCGACGCCGAGGAGGGAAAGGCGCGCGAGCAGCCTTCCCCGGCCGAGTGGGCTCAGCCCTCGGCTCCCTCTGTCGCGACCTCGGCCCGGCCGCCGCGGCGGCCGCCGAGCGGCGGCGCGCCGGCCTTCGCGTCTTGCGCGTCGGGCTGCGCGGGCAGCACGGTCCCCTCGATGTTCACGCGCGGCAGTACGCGCTCGAGCCAGCCGGGGATCGCCCACGTGCGCTTGCCGACGAGGTGCAGCACGGCCGGCAGCAGCAGGCAGCGCACGACGAGCGCGTCGAGGAACACGGCGCTTGCGAGGCTCAGCCCGAACTCCTTGATCACGCGGTCTTCGCCGAGCATGAACGAGAGGAAGACGCAGACCATGATCGCGGCGGCCGCCGTCACGACGCGGCCGGTCAGCGCGAGCCCTTCTGCGACGGCTCGCGAGTTTTCGCGCGTGTGCGCCCAGCGCTCGTGGATCCGCGAGACGAGAAAGACCTCGTAGTCCATCGACAGCCCGAAGACGATCGCGAACAGCATCACCGGGATGAACGACTCGATCGGGCCCTGCTGCACGCCGATCAAGCTGCCGAGCCAGCCCCACTGGAAGATCGCGACGATCACGCCGAGCGA
Organism: Solirubrobacteraceae bacterium; assembly: GCA_035552575.1. Lineage (GTDB taxonomy): Bacteria > Actinomycetota > Thermoleophilia > Solirubrobacterales > Solirubrobacteraceae > Palsa-744. The sequence goes on from DASZLB010000115.1 coordinate 3,193, forward strand.
GGCGCCGATGCTCAGCAGGTTCATCACGGCCGCCTGCAGCGGGATCACGAGCGAGCGGAAGACGACCATCAGCAGCAACGCCGAGAGCAGCACGACGACGCCGATGAACAGCGGCAGCTTTTCGCCGAGCGTCTTGGCGAAGTCGACAGAGCCCGCCGTGACGCCGCCGACGTAGACCTTCAGGCGATTCTGCGGTGCGACCGCCGGCACGACCTTCTTGCGCAGATGTTCGACGAGCTGCGTCGTCGCGTAGGCCTGCGGCGAAGAGCGCGGGTAGACGGTCAGCGTCGCGACGTCACCGGCCGGGTTCAGCTTCGCCGGCGCGACCGCGGCTACGTTCGGCGCCGCTGCGATCGCCGTGCGCAAGCGGTCGATGCCGGAGTTGCCTGCCGTGGCTGCAGCGCCCGCTGCGGCGCCCGCTCCAGCGCCGGAGCCCGCGGGCAGCTTCGCGGCGACGAGCAGCGGTCCGTTGAAGCCGGGCCCGAAGCCCTGCGCGAGCAGCTCATAGGCCTTGTGCGTCGTCTGGCTCGACGGATCGTTGGCGGCGTCGCTCGAGCCGAGCCGCAGCGCGATCGCCGGAGCGGCGATCGCGAGCATCAGGATCGCCGAGACGACGGCGATCCTGCGCGGGTGGCGCTCGACGAACATGCTCCAGCGCAGCCACGTACCGGCGGCCGCAGGTGCTCCGCCGGCGGCGGCGCCGGCCGCTGCGACGGGCTCGCCGGCCTGCGCTTCACGGCGCTCGGCCTTGCGGCGAGCGCGGCGGCTCGGCCGCGCCAGGCGCGCTCCGGCGAACGTCAACAGGGCGGGCAGCAGCGTCAGCGAGCCGAGCATCACGAGCAGCACGCCGATCGACGCGGAGATCGCGACGCCGTAGAGGAAGTCGACGCCGAGCAACATCATCCCGAGCAGTGCGATGACGACGGTGCAGCCGGCGAACAGCACGGCGCGCCCGGCCGTGTCCATCGACTGGATCACGGACTCGCGCGCGTCGCCGAACGTCGGCCCGGGCGTTACGTAGGCCTCGCGGAAGCGCGTGAGGATGAACAGCGCGTAGTCGATCCCGACGCCGAGGCCGATCATCGCGGCGAGCTCGGAGGAGAAGTTCGGCGTGTCGACGACGTGCGTGAACAGCGCGATCACGCCGAGGCCCGTGCCGAGGCCGAACAGCGCGGTGAGGATCGGCAGTCCCATCGCGACGACCGAGCCGAACGTCAGCAGCAGGACGATGATCGCCGCGAGCAGGCCGACGCCTGTGGAGATGCCGAAGCCGGCCTGCTCGGTCGCCTCGATCGCCTGGCCGCCAAGCTCGACCTGCAGGCCGCCGCGCGCCGCCGCGCGGGCGACGTCGACGACGCGTTCGGGCGCCTCTTTCGGCAAGTTGTTCGCTTTTTCGTCGAACACGACAGTCGCGAAGGCGATCTTGCCGTCAGCCGAAACGGACCTGCCCGACGTCGCGCCCGCGTACGGGCCGATCACGGCGGCGACGTGAGGAAGCTTTTCGACGCGCGCGAACATCGCGCTCATCCGCGCCTTCACGGCGGGGTCCTGCACGGAGCCGGAGCTGACCTTGTAGACGATCGTGTCGCGATCTCCGGCCTGCGCGGGGAAGTTGTGCTGCAGCAGATCGGCGGCGCGCTGCGCGTCGGAGTTGGGCAGCGTGAAGTTGTTCGAGTAGCTCGTGCCGGCGGACTGCGCGAGCGCGTTGATCGCGACGAGCAGCACGATCCAGCCGAGCAGCACGGACTTGCGGTGTGTTGTCGACCAGCGGGCGAGCTTGACCATGCCTTGATCCTTTGCGGTGGGCGAGGGCTTTGCTGTGGGGAGGGAGGTCCGCGTGGGGACGGCGGAACCTCGGCTAAGAGTAGTACGCGTCGGTGCTGGAACCGCTCAGTTGAGGCTCGGATCGGGCGGCATCCGCGCGACGAGCGCGTAGCTGCCGCCCTTGCGCTCGAGCACGCAGCTCCACAGCTGCTCGGGCACGTCGGTGAAGACGTCCTCGGGCAGTGCCGCCTGCGCGATCCAGTCGCCGTCGGCGATCTCGGCCTCGAGCTGGCCCTCGCCCCAGCCGGCGAAGCCGGCGAATACGCGCACGCGCCCGGTTGCGCGCGAAAGCTCGTCGAGCTCGGCGTCGGGGGCGGGGAAGCCGATCCGCCCGAGCACGAGCACGCCGGCCGGCGTCGGGTCGAGGAACTCCGCGAGGAACACGATCGAGCTCGGCTGCACGGGCCCGCCGACGAACACGCGATCGGCCTCGTCGACGGTCTGCTCGAGCTGTGGCGCGGCCTCGCCGACGGTCACCTCGGAGGGCCGGTTGAGCACGACGCCCATCGCGCCCTCCTCGCTGTGCACGCCGATCAGCACGACGCTGCGCTCGAAGTTGGGATCGTGCAGCGACGGAGATGCGAGCAGCAGCTGGCCTACGAGCGGTTCGTCCATCCCGGCTGAGGCTAGCGCCCGAACCGCTGCGCGCCTGCGACCGTGCTGGAATGGGGCGGCGGCATGTGGCGCGCCGTTCGAGCGAACCCCGACAGAGCAAGCGGAGGCGACAGTGACTGACAGCGAGTTCGACGTGATCGTGATCGGCGCCGGGCCCAGCGGGGAGGTCTGCGCGGGACGCCTGGCCGAAGGGGAGCTGTCGGTCGCGCTCGTCGAGCAGGAGCTCGTCGGCGGCGAATGCTCGTTCTATGCGTGCATGCCCTCGAAGGGGCTGCTGCGCCCGGCGCAGGCGCTCGCGGAGGCGCGCCGCGTCGAGGGCGCCGCACAGGCCGTCACGGGCGGGCCCGACGTTGCCGCGGTGCTCGCTCGACGCGACGAGATCGTCCACGATCTCGACGACTCGGCGCAGCTTCCGTGGCTCGAAGACCGCCGGATCGCTTTGTTTCGTGGTCATGGCGTGCTCGACGGCGAGCGCCGCGTGCGCGTCGGCGAGGAGCTGCTCACGGCGCGCCGCGCGGTCGTGCTCGCGGCGGGCAGCGCCGCGGCGATGCCGCCGATCGACGGCCTGCGCGAGGCCGAGCCGTGGACGAACCGCGAGGCGACGACGGCGAAAGCGATTCCGAGCTCGCTGCTCGTGCTCGGCGGCGGCGTCGTCGCGGTCGAGCTCGCGCAGGCATACGCATCGCTCGGCTCGCGTGTGACGATCTTCGAGATGGGCGAGCGGCTGATCGGCCGCGAGGAGCTGTTCGCCTCCGAGCAGGTGCGCGAAGCGCTCGAAGCGGCCGGCGTCGAGCTCGTGCTCGGCGTCAAGGCGAGATCGGTTCGGCGCGCGCCAGCCTCCGGATTCGGAGCCGGATCCGGCTCCGGCTCTGACGCGGGCGCCCGCGGCGCGGTCACGCTCGAGCTCGAGGACGGCCGGTCGTTCACCGGTGAGGTGCTGTTGGTCTGCACGGGCCGCAAGGCGCACACGGACGAGCTCGGACTCGAGTCGGTAGGGCTCGAAGGCGGCAAGGCGATCGACGTCGACGAGCGGCTGCGCGTGCCGGGGCGGGACTGGCTCTACGTCGTCGGCGACGCGAACGGGCGCGTGCTGCTGACGCACATGGGCAAGTACCAGGCGCGTCTCGTGGCTGATGGGATCCTCGGGCGCGCGAGCTCGCTGCGCTCCGACGGGGCGCTCTCGCCGCGAGCGATCTTCACCGAGCCGCAGGTTGCGGCGGTTGGGCACACGCTCGCGAGCGCGCGCGCGGCCGGCCTCAGCGTGCGCGCCGTCGATCAGGAGATCGAGGCGAACGCGGGCGGCAGCTTCGTCGGGCACGGCGCACCGGGGACGGCAAGGCTCGTGCTCGACACGGAGCGCTCGGTGATCGTCGGTGCGACGTTCACCGGCGTCGAGGTCGCCGAGTCGCTGCACGCCGCGACGATCGCGGTCGTCGCAGAGGTGCCGCTGGAGCTGCTGGCCCACGCCGTGCCGTGCTTTCCGACGCGCAGCGAGGTCTGGCTGAGCTTGATCGATCAGGCGCTGCATGGAGGCTGAGGAGCTCGCGAGCCGGATTGCCGCGTTCCCGGCATGGAGCTATCGCTTCGAGTTCGACGGCGGCCTCAGCACGCCGAGCGTCGACCCGGCGATGGTCAACCGCCACGAGCAGCGACGGCGCTACTTCTTCGAGCCGCTGCTGGCGCTGGCCGGGGGATCGCTGCGAGGTCGCCGGGTGCTCGACCTCGGCTGCAACGCGGGCTTCTGGTCGCTCGCGGCGGTCGAGGCGCAGGCGGACTTCGTGCTAGGGATCGACGCGAACGCGACGTATCTCGAACAGGCCGAGCTCGTCTTCGCCGCGAAGGGCATCGACCCGGCGCGCTACCGCTTCGAGCAGGGCAACGTGCTCACGCACGAGCTCTCCGAAGGCTTCGACGTCGTGCTCTGCCTCGGGCTGCTCGACCACATCGCAAAGCCCGTCGCGCTGTTCGAGCTGATCGCCGCGATCGCGCCGCAGCTGCTCGTGATCGACACCGAAATCTCGCGCTCGCGCGCAAGCCTCTTCGAGGTCGACAGCCTCTATCGCCGAGAGAACGCGGTCGAACACGAGACGGTCTTGATCCCCTCGCGCCTGGCCGTGCTCGACCTCGCGGCGCAGTTCGGCTTCGAGGCGGTCGCGCTGCGGCACGACATCGACGACTACGCGGGAATGGACGACTACCTGCACCAGCGCAGGCTTGCGTTCGTCTGCTCGAAGGACGTGCCGCTCGGTCCGCTCGAAGGCGAGCGGCGCTCGGCGCTGCCGTGGTGGGTGACGGCAGCGACCGCCGCTGCTCGCACCAGGCGCCGCTGAGCCGTCTGGCGGGCGGGCTGACGGGTGCCGCTGAGCTGACGGGCACCGCTGAGCTGCCGGGCGGCTGGGGCCTGACGGGCGCCGCTGGGCTCCCCCGGCGCTGACGGCGCCGCTGAGCTGTCGGGCGGGCGGGGCCCGTTATGCTGGCCACCCAGCGCAGCGTGAGAACAGGAGGCCGCGATATGGCGAAGACACCGCAGGTCGGCGAGCAGGCACCGGACTTCGAGCTGCCCGGCACGGACGGGCCGTTCAGACTCTCCGACCACCGCGGCGAGCGCGTCGTGCTGCTGTTCTACCCCGGCGACAACACGATGGTCTGCACGAAACAGTTCTGCTCCTACCGCGACCGCGGCGCCGACTTCGCATCGCTCAACGCGACCGTGCTCGGCATCTCCTCGCAGGATCTCGCCTCGCATGAGGAGTTCATCGCCAAGCACGGGCTCAACGTTCCGCTGCTCGCCGACGTCGACAAGCAGGTCGCGAAGGCCTACAGCGCGTACTCCTCGCGTCTCGGCACGAAGCGCGCCGTGATCGTGATCGACGAGCAGGGCGTCGTGCGCGATCGGCACGACCACTTGCTTGGGCTCGATTATCAGTCGGTTGACGATCTGAAGGCGTCGCTCGAAGTCCTGCCGGCGTCAGCTACAGGCTGAGCGGGCTTACATCACCGGAGGTCTGCCGGCGTCGGAAGGCAACGCAGGCGTGTGGAGTCGCTTCATTGCTGCCTTATCTGCAGCGTCGTGCCGGGTCCACCCCAGCCAGCGGACCTGATCGCCATCGAGCCAAGCGACGGTTCTTTTGAGCCAAGCACGCTCGACACGCGGATCGATTCGCTTTGCGAACAGGAAGTCGATCAACTCGGCTAGGAACCAATAGATCAACGCTACCGCGATTATGGCGATGGCACCAAGAGCGAGTGCCCTGCTCTTGTTGAGAACGCCGAGCGCACCAGCCACCAGCGCTCCGGCGAGCCCTGGCGGAATCAGATAGCGCACGACCGCTCGCGCTTTAGGTGCGCTGGGCGCGGCGGCAGTGCGCTGCACCTCTTCCAGTCTGGCTCGGCCTCGATCCGACAGGCTCATCTCATCCGGATCCAGCCCTGGCTCAACGATTCGCCGCCGCTTCGCATAGTGCCACCACTCCCAGAGGCTCTCGTCGCTCACGGGAGCGTGCAGGAGGTTGCGGGCGGACACCTGCTCGCGTAGCGATTGGAACGTCAACGCTCCGGCGTCCTCGAGCTCGGCGCATAGGGCGATATCGAGTATGCGTAGTTGAGCGCGCCGTTCGGCCATCTCGCTTCGATCGTTTGGAGTAGGCATTCCCGCGAGCCTAAGACACTGCGCGGATATCCGAATCGGATGGTCAGGTGGATTCCAGTCTGGTATCCCCCGAGAAGAGGCGCGGAGCCGGCGAACCGCCCCGCTAAGCCGCCGAAGGCAGCTCGCCCGCCCGCCCGCCATACAGCTCGGCGAGCTCGAGCTGCAAGCTGCGCTCGGGCTCACCGGGCGCGGGCGTGCGCCTGCGCCACCCGCCGTGCTCGTCGAGCACCCACGAGTTCTGGTTGTCGGCGAACGCGCGCTCGAGCGTGTCGAGCAGCTCGGCGCGCAGCTCCTCGGAGGAGATCGGCACGGCGAGCTCGACGCGGTGGTCGAGGTTGCGTGGCATCAAGTCGGCGGAGGAGATGAAGATCGTGTGCTCGCCGTCGCGGCGAAAGGCGTAGACGCGCGCGTGCTCGAGCAGCCGCCCGACGATCGAGACGACACGGATGTTCTCCGAGACGCCGGGCACGCCCGGGCGCAGGCAGCAGATGCCGCGAACGTTCAGGTCGACTTGCACGCCGGCCTGCGAGGCGCGGTAGAGCGCGCGGATGCAGCGCCCGTCGACGAGCGAGTTCATCTTCATCGTGATCCGTGCCGGCGAGTCGGGCGAGTGCGCCTCGATCGTGCGCTCGATCTGCTCGATGATCCCGTCGCGCAGCTGGTTGGGCGCCATCAGCACCTTGCGGTAGTGCAGCGGGCGCCCGTAGCCGGTCAGGTAGTTGAACATGTCGGCGACGTCCGCGCCGATCTGCTCGTCGGTCGTGAACAGGCCGAAGTCCGTGTACAGACGCGCCGTCGCGGAGTGGTAGTTGCCCGTGCCGATGTGCACGTAGTTGCGCACGCCGTCGCCCTCGCGGCGCACGACGAGCACGCACTTGGCATGGGTCTTCAGCGACGGCTGGCCGTAGACGACGTGCACGCCGGCCTCCTCCATCGCCTTCGCCCAGTGGATGTTCATGCCCTCGTCGAAGCGCGCCTTCAGCTCGACGAGCGCCACCGCCTGCTTGCCGCGCTCGGTCGCGTCGATCAGCGCCGGCACCAGCGGCGAGTCGTCGCTCGTGCGGTAGACGGTCTGCTTGATCGCGAGCACGTTCGGGTCGGCGACGGCCTGCTCGACGAAGCGCTCGACGGAGGTCGCGAAGGAGATGTACGGGTGGTGCACGAGCAGGTCGCCTTCGCGCATCGCGCCAAGCACGTCGGGACGCTCGTCCTCGTGGCGCAGCAGGCGCGGGTGTGTGATTCCCACGAGCGGCTCTTCACGCAGCTCAGCGTGCCCGGGAAGCTTCACGAGCTGCCACAGCGCACCCATGTCGAGCAGCCCGTCGATCGGGTAGACCTCCTCGTCGTCGACGCCGAGCAGGCCCGAGAGCTCGGCGAGCAGGCGCGGCGAGGTGTCGGCGCCGACCTCGACGCGGACGATCTCGCCGAAGCGCCGGCGGCGCAGCTCGTCCTCGACCGCCTGCAGCAGGTCGGCGGCGTCGTCGGAGACCTCCAGGTCGGCGTCGCGCGTGACGCGGAAGACGTTGTAGTCGGCGATCTCCATCCCCGGGAAGAGCGCGTCGAGGTGGTGCGCGATGACGTCCTCGAGCGGCACGAGCAGCGTCGGCTCGGGCGCGGCCTGCTTCAGCGCGACGAAGCGCGGCAGGATCTCGGTCGGGACCTTCACGCGCGCGAACACGGTCTGGTCGGTGACCGGGTCGCGCACGAGCACGGCGAGGCTCAGCGACAGGTTCGAGATGTACGGGAACGGGCGGCCTGGGGCGACGGCGAGCGGCGTCAGCGCGGGGAAGATCTTCTTCTGGAACAGCGCCGCCAGCTCGGCGCGAAGGTCCTCGTCGAGCTCACCCACGCCGACGAGGCGAATGTCGCTGTCGGCCAGCGCCGGGCGCAGCTCGCCTTCGAAGCAGTCCGTCAGGCGGCGTCCGAGCTCGAGCGCGCGCTCGCGGATCAGGCCAATCGTCTCAGACGGCGTGCGCCCGTCCTGTCCGGGGTTCTCGACGCCGGCGTCGATCTGGTCACGCAGGCCGGCGACGCGCACCATGTAGAACTCGTCGAGGTTCGTCGTGTAGATCGCGCAGAACTTGACGCGCTCGAGCAGCGGCATGCGCGCGTCCTCGACGAGTTGCAGCACGCGGTCGTTGAAGTCGAGCCACGAGAGCTCGCGGTTGATGTAGAGCGCAGGCTCCTGCAAGTCGCGTGCAGGGCTCTCGGCTGAGCGCTCGGCGAGGTCGAGCGACGCCGGGAAGCGTTCGTCGGAGGTCTCCGCGCGATGGGCGTCCATGTGCCCCTCAAGCTACACCCTCGCGCGCGTCGAGCCGGCCTTCTGAAACACCGCGTTCACATCGGTTCACGTTTCGTTTACACGATTCGGATCGCGAGCGGACCCGCTAGGGTGCCACGAGGCTATGGCTCGTCAGCTCTGGGTACTTCGTCATGCCGAGGCCGAGCCGCACGGAACGCGACCGGACTCCGAACGTCGCTTGACTGAGCGCGGCGAGCGGCAGGCACGCACGGCCGGCAGCGCGCTTGCGCTGCTCGATCCGGCGTTCGAGGCCGTGCTGTTCAGCCCGAAGGCACGCGCTCGTCAGACGGCCGAGCTCGCGGCCGAGCAGTGGGAGCCCGCGCGGCGCGAGCTGCTGCGCGAGCACGACGCGCTCGCTGCCGGCTTCGACGGCGCGCAGGCGCTCGACGCGCTCGCCGGTCTCGGCGCCGACGCTCGCCTGCTCGTCGTCGGTCACGAGCCAGACCTCTCGGGCACCGTCGCCGATCTGACCGGCGGGCGGATCGACCTGAAGAAGGGCGGCCTTGCGGTCGTGCGCCTAGAGGGCGTCGGTGGTGAGCTCGCGGTCTTGATGCGACCGCGAGAGCTTTCCCTGATCGCCGGAGTCCCAGGCGACGGGGACTGACGCCGGCACCTCGACGTCGACCGAGTTGACATCGAGCGATTCGGCCGCGAAGCGGTAGCCGATGCCGAAGTGCGTGTGGATGTAGCGCCAGCGCGGCGAGGCCTTCTCGAGCTTCTGACGGAGCTTTCGCACGAACACGTCGACCGAGCGGTCGCCGCGGACCATCGTGTAGCCCCACAGGCGCGAGTAGATCTCCTCTCGCTCGAGCACGCGGCCCTCGGCGGCGGCGAGCAGCTCGATCAGCTCGAACTCGCGGCGCGTCAGGTCGAGGCTCTCGTCGTTGACGAACGCCTGGAAGCGATCGCAGAGGATCTGCACCTCGCCGGCCATCAGCGGCTTGGCCTCGGTGGTCCGCCCGCTCGGGCGCCGGCGGCGGCGAACGACGCTCTGCACGCGCGCGATGACCTCCTCGGGGTGGCACGGCTTGGTGATCCAGTCGTCCGCGCCGAGGCGCAGGCCGCGCACGCGCTGGGCGACTGTCGAGGGCCCCGTGCAGACGACAATGCCGAGATCCGGCAGCGCCCCGCAGAGGCGCTCGAGCCACTCCCACGCCTGCGGGCCGAGCACGGCCAGATCGACGACGAGTGCGCTCAGGCGCATGGCCACGACGGCGTCTGCAGGCACGGGGCTGGCGAGCACGCGGTGCTCCCAACCGAGGCGGTCCAAGCGCTTGCTGAGCACCTGGATAAAGCCGCTGTCGCGGTCGAGGACCGCGATCCGCATCGCTGCAGATCCGCCCCCCGGGCCCGACGGCGCCGCCACGTCCGAGGCGGTGATGCTGTCCGTCATTGCGTCGCAGTCTAGGGGAGCGATCACCCGCGATGGCGTTGGCGCAGGAATCGTCACAGGATCTTCACAGAGGGAATCCGCTGTTTGCGGCCGCGAGCGCCGCTTGGCTCAGATGCTCTCGGGCGTGCCGTCGGGGGCCGCGTCGGCGGGCACTCCGGACGGATGCGAGGAGTCCGAGAACTCGCGGAACAGGCCCGTCACGACGAAGGCGACCTGCTCGCCGATGTCGACCGCGTTGTCGCCGATCCGCTCGAGCGCGCGAGCGACGAGGATCATGTGCATCGCCCACTCGCGCGTGTCGACGTCCTCGCCGATCTCGATCGCCGTACGGAAGATCTGCCGGTTGAGGCGGTTGATCTCGCGATCCTGGCGCACCAGGTCTTCGGCTAGCTCGACGTCGCGCCCGGCGAACGCGGCCTTCGACTGAGCGACCTCCGAGCGTGCGTACGCGCCCATCTTCGCCAGCGAGTCGAGCATCTCCGGGCGCACCGGTGGCTCGTAGCCCGACAGCGGGATCATCTTCGCGATGTTCACGCACTGGTCGCCCATGCGCTCGATGTGCTTGATCAGGTGCAGCAGCGCCGCGACGAGCCGCAGATCGCCCGCGACCGGAGCTTGCAGCGCGAGCAACGAGAGGATGCCCTGGTGCACCTCCAGATAGCGCCCGTCGACGCGGTCGTCGTCGGCGATCACCATCTGCGCGAGCTCGACGTCCTGATGGCGCAGCGCCTCGAGCACGCGGTCGAGTTGCTCGACGATCAGGTCGAGGCCGCCGAGCGCGTTCGTTTCGAGCTCGCGCAACTGCTGCTGAAAGCTCGCGCGACCCTGGTGCGTGCCGCCGCCGGCACCCGGGTCGACGCCGGCTGCGCTGCTCGCTGCGGTCGCGCCCGTCGCCTCGGCCGCGCCTGAGCGGCGACGCTCGCCGTCAGCCGAACTTGCCGGTGACATATTCCTCCGTGCGCGGGTCGTGCGGGTTCGTGAAGATGTCCTGTGTCGGGCCGACCTCGACGAGCTCGCCGCTGAGCATGAACGCAGTGCGGTCGGCGACACGCGCGGCCTGCTGCATGTTGTGCGTGACGATCACGATCGTCACGCGCTGCTTGAGCTCGGCGATCAGCTCCTCGATCTTCAGCGTCGCGATCGGGTCGAGCGCAGAGCACGGCTCGTCCATCAAGATCACCTCCGGTTCGACCGCCAGCGAGCGCGCGATGCAGAGCCGCTGCTGCTGACCGCCAGAGAGGCCGGCTCCCGGCTCGGCCAGCCGGTCGGCGACCTCGTCCCACAGGCCCGCGTCACGCAGCGCAGCCTCGACCTTCGCGTGCAGGTCGGCCTTGCCGCGCCCGCCACGCCCGCTCGCCGAGAGCCGTAGTCCGGCAGCGACGTTGTCGAACACCGACATCGTCGGAAACGGGTTCGGCTTCTGGAAGACCATGCCGATCGCGCGGCGCACGGCGACGACGTCGACGCCGTCGCCATATACGTCGTCGTCGTCGAGCAGCACGCGTCCCTCGGCGTGCGCGCCCGGAATCTCCTCGTGCATGCGGTTGATGCAGCGCACCATCGTCGACTTGCCGCAACCCGACGGGCCGATGATCGCGGTGACCTCGTTCGCGCGGAACTCGAGGTCGATGCCCTTGACCTGTTCGGCGCTGCCGTAGAACGCGCGGAGCTTCTCGAGCGTCACGCTGAGTCCCTGCCTGGCGGCGCTCGCGGTAGGCATGGCGGGGTCGCTCACGGGAGCCTCCGGCGCCGAGGCGCGCGGCGCGATCTGCTCGCGCGGGCTGTCCGTTTGGCTGTCGGGCTCCACGATTGCGTCCTGCACGTTAGCTACCTGCGCAGGCATTGCGTCATTGCTCATGTCAGGCGGCTCCTTCGCGAGACGAGTCGGGCGATCAGATTCAGCAGGAGGATCATCACGACGAGCGTGAGCGCAGCTCCCCACGCACGGTTTACCACGGAGGTCGTCGGAGATGTGACGTCGTTGTAGATCTGCACGGGCAGCGAGTTCATGAAGTGCCCGAGGTTGAAATCCGTGTTGCGTGTCGTCGCGGCCGTGAACAGCAGCGGCGCCGTCTCGCCGGCGGCACGCGCGATCGCGAGCAGGATGCCGGTGACCATGCCCGGCAGCGCCGTCGGCAGGACGATCCGGAAGATCACCTTCCAGCGCGGCGCGCCGAGCGCCAGCGCCGACTCGCGCAGCGAACCCGGGATCAGCAGCAGGATCACCTCGGCCGAGCGGATCACGACCGGCAGCATCAGCAGCGACAGCGCGAGCGAGCCCTTGTAGCCGGCGTAGGAGCTGCCCGTGCCGACGACGAGCACGATGTAGATGAACAAGCCAAAGACGATCGACGGGACGCCCGTGAGCACGTCGACGAAGAAGCGAACGAGCTGCGCGAACCAGCTCTGGCGCCCGTACTCGACGAGCCATATGGCGACGCCGATGCCGATCGGGATCGCGATCGCCGAGCCGAGCGCGACGATCTCGACAGTGCCGAGGATCGCGCTCTTGATCCCGCCGATGCTCGACGTTTTGAAGAACGTGTTGCCGGTCGGATCGGTGCTGAAGAAGCTCCAGCTCCACGAGCCGAGCCCCTTTTTCAGCAGGTAGTAGACGACGAGGATCAGCGGCACGAGCGCGATCGCGGTGCCGGCCGTGATCAGCCCGCGCGCGAGCCGGTCCTTGCGCCGCCGCGCCGGGCTGACGGCGAATCGCGCGAATTGCGGGCTCGTCGGTGCCTGCGCGCTCATGCGCCCACGACCGCCTCGGCGATCGGCTGCGTCTCGGAGGCCGCGCGCGGCCTTGCCGAGGTGCCGCGCGTGCGCGAGGCGCGGCTGACGAGCACGCGCGCGAGGCCATTGACAAGCAGCGTCAGCACGAACAGCACGAGCCCAGCGGCGAACAGCGCTGAGCGATGCAGGCCGGTCGCCTCGCCGAACTCGTTCGCGATCACGGCGGCGAGGCTGTAGCCCTGGCCGAAGAGGTGTTTGCCGAGCTGCGGCGCGTCGCCGATCACGATCGTCACGGCGATCGTCTCACCGATCGCGCGGCCGAGGCCGAGCATCGCGCCGCCGACGATTCCGGCGCGGCAGTAGGGGAGGACCGCCGTGCGGATCATCTCCCAGCGCGTCGCGCCGAGCCCGAGCGCGGCCTCCTTGTGGTCGGCCGGGACCGTCGCCATCACCTCACGCGCGATCGCCGAGACGATTGGCAGGATCATGATCGCGAGGATCAACCCGGCGACGAAGTAGTTCGGGATCGTCACCGTGCCGCCTCCGATGAACGGGATGAACGAGAGCCGGTCGGCGACCCACTGCTCGGCGCCCTGCAGCTTCGGCGCGAGGAAGAAGATTCCCCACAAGCCGTAGACGACCGACGGGACGGCGGCGAGCAGCTCGACGAGCACCGTCAGCAGGCCGCGCAGGCGCAGCGGGCACAGCTCGTTCGCGTAGAGCGCCGTCGCGACGGCGACCGGCACCCCGATCAACAGCGCCAGCGCAGCGGTGATCAGCGTGCCGAGCACGAGCGGCAGCGCGCCGAACTTGTTGCCCGAGACGTTCCAATCGTTGTTGAACGTGAAGCCGAACACGCCCGCGTGCGCGAAGGCCGGGCGGGCCTCGTCGACGAGGCGGATGAAGAAGTAGACGATCAGCGCCAGGATCAGCCCGGCGAGCAAGGTCAGCCCGTACTTCAGCGTCCTGTCGGGCAGACGCGCCAGCGGCGAGCGCTCGAGAGTCGAGCGCTCGCCGCTTGGCATTGCTGCTGTGCTCATGGCCGTTGTCTATCCGATCGGAGGCCGAGCCGTCTTGCTCAGCCGCCGATCGGCGAGCCGTTGCATTCGAGACCCGCCGCGGCGGCCTTGGACTTCGCCAAGATCGATGCCGGCAGCGCTGCGTAGTCGGCCTGTCCGAGGATCGACTGGCCTTCGTTCAGGCCGTAGGAGATGAACTTGACGATACCCTTCGCGGCGGCTTCGCCGCCAGGTGTTCCGGCCTTGCAGAGGTCCTTGTTGACGACGATGAACGTCTGCGAGGTGATCGGGTAGGAGCCCGCGCCTGTCGGGTTGGCGATTTTGATGCCGAGGTTCGCCGGCACCTTCAGGCCTTCGGCCGCCGCCGTCGTCGACTGCAGCGTCGGCGAGACGTACTTGCCCGCCGCGTTCTGCACGGCCGCGTAGGTGAACTTGTGCTGCAGCGCGTACGCCTGCTCGACATAGCCGACGGCGCCTGCCGTCTGCTGCACCGCGCCGGCGACGCCCGCGTTGCCCTTCGCACCAGTCCCTGTAGGCCACTGCACGTCCTTGCCTTCGCCGACCTTGCTCTTGAATTCAGGGTCGACCGTGGCGAGGAATCCGGTGAAGCCGGCCGTCGTGCCGGAGGAGTCCGAGCGGTGGATCACCGTGATCGCGGTGCTCGGCAGCGAGATGCCCGGGTTCAGCGCCTTGATCTCCTGGTCGTTCCAGGTCTTGACCTTGCCGAGGAAGATGTCACCGAGCGTCTTGCCGTCGAGCTTCAGGCCCGCCTGCACGCCGGGGAGGTTGTAGGAGACGGTGATCGCACCCAGGAACATCGGGATCATCACGGCCGGACTGCCGTTCTTCGCGAGCGCTTCTTCTTCTTCGGCCTTCAACGGAGGGTCGGAGGCGCCGAAGTCGACCGTCTTCGACTCGAGCGAAGTGATGCCGGCACCCGAGCCGACGGCCTGGTAGTTGACGGTCAGGCCGGACTGCGACGAGGCCCACTGTTCATAGACGGGCGCAGCGAACGTCGAACCTGCTCCGGAGATCGTCCCGGAAGCGCTGCTCGATGATGTCGAGCTCGACGAGCTGCTCGACGTGCTGGAGCTGGAGCTGCTGCCACAGGCGGCAAGTCCGAGCGTCAGCAACGCAACGCTCGCGAGCGCGCCAATCTTGTTCTTGATCACTACGTCTCCTCTGGCTGGGTTACGATTGAGGTCCGCGGAGGAGTTCGTCGCTCCTCGGAACCCGGTGCTTCGCAGCAGTCTCTTAAGTGCCAGAGGTGCTGATGTGAACATCTCGTGAAAGATGCCCACCGTCAGCTTGCGCACTCGTCGCGCCCGCTGCCGCGGCCGTCGCGGCCTGCGGCTGGAAGCGATAGCCGAAGCCCGGATGCGTGTGGATGAAGCGGCGATCGGGCATCGCGGCTTCGAGCTTGCCGCGCAGCTTGCTCACGTAGACGTCGACCGAGCGGTCCCCGTGACGCAGCTCGCCGCCCCAGACGATCGTGTACAGCTCTGCACGTGTGGCGATCGCGCCAGCCCGGCGCGCCATCGCGACGAGCAGCTCGAACTCGCGCACGGATAGCCGCACGACTCGACCACTGGCGAGCACCAGGCCGTCGCCCAGGCGGATCTCGAGCTCGCCTGCATACAGCGTCTGCTCGCTCTCGGGAATGCTCACCACGCTGACGAGGCTCTCACGCGCGC
This sequence comes from Solirubrobacteraceae bacterium, assembly GCA_035552575.1. Taxonomy (GTDB): domain Bacteria; phylum Actinomycetota; class Thermoleophilia; order Solirubrobacterales; family Solirubrobacteraceae; genus Palsa-744. The sequence goes on from DASZLB010000115.1 coordinate 18,422, forward strand.
GTACCCGTGGACGTTGCAAACTCGTAATCGCACCGTGAAAAAATCGTGAACGTTCGCTGTACCGA
>DASZLB010000116.1:0-8872 GCA_035552575.1 Solirubrobacteraceae bacterium
CCGCATCGGCGCCGTCCGACGCCGCACGAACTCGAGGGGGAGCAGAGATGGCCGATCGCAATCGCCGCATGGTGCTGGCCGAGCGTCCGACGGGAATGGTCGACGAGAGCACGGTGCGCTTGGAGGAAGTGGACATCCCGCAGCCCGGAGCGGACGAGGCGCTTGCACGCGTGCGCTACATCTCGATCGATCCGACGATCCGCACGTGGATGGACGACGCGCCGGGCTACCTGCCTCCGATCGCGATCGACGAAGTCGTCCGCAGCGGCGGCATCGTCGAGGTCGTAGAGAGCAACTCCGAGCAGTACAAGCCGGGCGACCTGCTGTTCGGCTTCAGCGGCTGGCAGGACTACGTCGTCGCCAGCGCTGCTAACGGCTACCAGCCGTTGCCCGATGGCGTCTCGCCGACGCTCGCGCTGAGCCTGTTCGGGATCACGGGGATGACTGCGTACTTCGGGCTGATCGACGTCGGAAAGGTCGCGGAGGGCGATGTCGTCGTCGTCAGCGGCGCTGCGGGCGCAACGGGCTCGACGGTCGGGCAGATCGCGAAGATCAAGGGCGCGGCGAAGGTGATCGGCATCGCGGGCGGGCCGGAGAAGTGCGCCTCGATCGTCGAGGACCTCGGCTTCGATGAGGCGATCGACTACAAGAACGAGAACGTCTCGGCGCGCCTGCGCGAAGCGGCGCCGGACGGGATCGACCTGTTCTTCGACAACGTCGGCGGAGCGATTCTCGACGCGTGCCTCGCGCAGCTTGCGCTGCGCGGACGGATCGTGCTGTGCGGCGCGATCTCGGGCTACAACGACCGCGGCGCGGCGACGGGCCCGGCCAACTACGCGAACCTGATCATCAAGCGCGGGCGCATGGAGGGCTTTTTGATACTCGACTACTTCGACCGTCTCGACGAGGGCCGCGCGGCCGTCGCGGGCTGGCTCGGCGAAGGCAAGATCAAGTCCTCAGAGCACATCGTCGAGGGCCTCGAGAACGCTCCGGATGCGCTCAATCTGCTGTTCACGGGCGGGAACACGGGCAAGGTGATCGTGCAGGTCTAGACGGCGGCCGCGTCGCCGGGCAGCTCGGGCCCGGCGTCGTCCTCGCCGGTCGACTCTTCGCGGATCAGCCACTCGGCGACGGTGCTGACGACGAGCCCGTCGGCGGCGCCGGGCAGCGCGGCGAGCGTGTCGCCGAGCTCGCCGGAGACGAACGTGACATCGCCGGGCGCGAGCAGATCGGACCACTCGGTGTGGTCGTCTTCGAGCCGCTGCGCGGCGCCGCTGGAGACACGCCGCGCGAGCTCGCCGGCGATCGACGAGCTGCTCAGCTCCTCGTCGTCGAGACGCATGCGCACGACGCCGAGACGCTCGGCGTTGCCGCGCACGACGGCGACGGGCGGGTCGGCAGCGCGGTTCTGCTCGCGTGCTCCGGCCGCATCGGAGGCGGAGGCGGACTGTGCGAGCTCGGCCTCGCCGGATGGCTCGGCGACGAGCACGAGCGTCGCTTCGTTGGCGCGCCCGACGCGCAGCGCGCCGTGCAGCACGGAGCGATCGACGATCGTCATCACCTCTCCGTCGACGCCCGCCACGGCGACGACCTCCGCGAGCTTCGCGAGTGCCGGCTTGGGCTCGAAGCGAGCCGATTCGGGAACGACGAGCAGCGGGTGCACGACACCGCCGTCGGTGCGCGCGATGCGCCGCGCGAGCGTCAGCGCGCCAAGTGCGTGCTCGGGCACGCCGACGCCGACGACGACGCGCATGCCGAGCGGGTGCGGCCCGTCGGGCGTCGCGGCGCGCTCGCTCGCTCGCGTACCGACGAGCGTCGAGGCGAGCACGCTGGCGAGGATCAGCACGAGCACGGCGTTGACGACGGCGCTGCTGAAGAGGCCGAGCTGAAAGCCGATCACGGTCGCAGCGATCGTCGCGGCGGCCTGCGCGGCACTGAGTGAGAACAGCAGGCCGGCTTGGGCGCGCGTGAACTTGAACAAGCGAGCCGAGATCGTCGCGGCGAGCGCCTTGCCGCCGAGACAGGCGAGGATGAACAGCCCGGCGAGCCCGAGCGTTTCGCCCTTGACCATTACGCTCGGATCGAGGATCAGACCGACCGAGACGAGGAACACGGGGATGAACACGGCGCCACCGAAGAACTCGATGCGATCCATCAGCTGACCCTCGTTCGGCACGAGCCGGTTCATCCCGAGCCCGGCGAAGAACGCGCCGACGATCCCCTCGATGCCGAACAGCTCGGCGACTGTCGCGGCGGAGAGGAAGGCGGTAATCGCGACGACGTAGCGCACGGAGCGCTCGGTGCCGAACCAGCGGAAGGCCCAGTTGGCGAGCAGCGGGAGCACCCACAGGCTGAAGAGGATCAGCACGGCCATCCCGACGACGATCTGCGCGGCGACGGCGGCGCTGGAGCGATGCCCGCCGGCGGAGCCGGCGACGGCGGCGAGCACGACGAGCGCGAGCGTGTCGGTCAGCACGGTCGATCCGACGGCCGAGGCGACGGCCGGATCGGAGGCGAGGCCGGCCTCTTTGACGGCCGGATAGGTGATCAGCGTGTGCGAGGCGAGCAGCGAGCCGAGCAGGATCGCGGCGAGCGTTTCCCAGCCGAGCGCGACGCCGACGAGCACGCCGAAAGCGAACGGCAGGACGAACGTCAACAGGCCGAAGCCGACGGCCGAGCGGCGATGCTTGCGCAGCAGGTTGAGGTCGATCTCGACGCCGGCGACGAACATCAGGTAGAGCAGCCCGAACTGGCCGAGTTCGGGGACCGTGTCGTTGCCCGAGCCGATCAGCGAGAGGCCGTGCGGGCCGATCGCGTAGCCGCCGACGAGCAGGCCGATCAGGCCGGGGATCCCGGCACGGCGAAACAACACCGGGCCGAGCAGCAGCACGGCGAAGACGACGAGGAACTCCCACGGCGCGCCTTTCGGCGAAGAGATCTCGATCAGCGCGGAGATCATTGCTCGACTCTCAGCACGGGGATGTCGTTGACGCCGCCTTCTTCGTAGTCGGCGTGCAGCCAGCGGTGCGCCAAGCGATCGATCTCGCCTTCGGAGGTGAGCCGGCGTATCTCCGAGTCGACGGCTTCGGCGTTCGCAGAGCCCGACGGCAGTGCCGCGCCGAGCTCGGCTTCGCTCGGCAGCTGCGCGGCGACGGCGTACTTGCGCGGCGATTCGCGCGCGTAGGCGAGCGCGACGGGCAGGTCGAGCAGCACCGCTTCGACGCGCCCGCTTTCGAGCGCCGCGAGCTTCTCGCTCTGGTGCTCGAAGACGAGCGTCTTCGTCTTCGGTTCGATCTCCGTTTCGAGCGCTTCCTTCAGCGTCGTGTCGTTCTGCACGGCCCAGCGCAAGTTGCGCGCGGCGTTGACGTCGGCAACTTCGGTGCCGGGGCGCACGACGATCGCTGGTGGCGCCTTCAGGTACGGACTCGAGAAGTCCAGATGCTGCTCGCGCGGTTCGGTGATCGTGATGTCCGACAGCGCCAAATCGGCGCCGCCGAGGTGACCGCGGACAAGTTCGTGGAAGGGAACGCCGATGACCTTGATCCTCGCCAGGCCGAAGTGCTTGGCCAGTTCCTGCGCGATGCCGTACTCGAAGCCGCCCGTCGGGTGCGCGAACGTCCCCGTCCAGAAGCCCGGATCGGGGATCTGCGCTGTCGCGACCGTCAGCGTGTTCGGCGTGCGCGAGACGAACGAGCCGTCGGCGCCGTTGCCTGCGTTCGCGCAGCCGGACGCCGAGAGAACCAGCGCGGCGAAGATCGCGCCCAGGGCGAGTGGCCATGTCGAGCTTGTTGCGGGCATGTCGGCACTCTAGGTATCGGAGGGGTCGGGGGGTTTCGCGAGGGGCGGCGAGCGCGATCCGGTCAGGCTCCGGTTCCGGTTCCGGTCAGGCTCAATAGACTCCGCGGCTCAGGGCGCGTAGCTCAGTGGGAGAGCGCTCGCTTCACACGCGAGAGGTCGCAGGTTCGAAACCCGCCGCGCCCATCGTCAGCCTCACCCCAGCTCCCCCACCAGATCAGCCACCGACTCAACGATCTGCGAAGCGCGGTAGGGGTACCGCTCGGCATCCTCACGACTCGTAACGCCGGTCAGGACGAGGATCGTCTCCATGCCGGCCTCGAGCCCGGAGACGACGTCGGTGTCCATCCGGTCGCCGATCATCGCGGCGGTCTCGGAGTGCGCGTCGATCGCGTTGAGCGCGGAGCGCATCATCAACGGGTTCGGCTTGCCGACGAAGTACGGCTCGACTCCGGTAGCGCGGCTGATCAGCGCGGCGACGGAGCCGGTCGCAGGCACTGGTCCCTCGTTGCTCGGACCAGTCGGGTCGGGATTGGTCGCAATGAAGCGAGCGCCTTCGGCGACTAGGCGGATCGCACGCGTGATGCGCTCGAACGAGTACGTGCGCGTCTCACCGAGCACGACATAGTCGGGGTCGCGGTCGGTCAGCGTGTAGCCGGCATCGTGCAGCGCAGTCGTCAGTCCGGCCTCGCCGATCACGAACGCCGAGCCGTCGGGCCGCTGATCCTCGAGGAAGCGCGCCGTGGCGAGCGCCGAGGTCCAGATCGCCTCCTCGGGCACCTCGAGCCCGGCGGCTGCGAGACGTGCGACGAGGTCGCGCCGCGTGTAGGTCGAGTTGTTCGTCAGCAGCAGGAACGGTGTGCCGAGCTCGCGCAGGCGCGCGAGAAACCGATCGGCGCCGGGGATCGGCTGCTCCTCGCGCACGAGCACACCGTCCATATCCATCAACCACGAGCGGATTTCGCGTTTGGTCATCTCCGCCAGGATGACGCATCCGCTCCGCGCAACCGGCGTGCCCCGGCGCGGGGCGCGTCTACCTCCGCTTGAGCCTCGGCGGGTTGTAGCTCGTGCTGCAGATGAAGCCGTAGCGTTCGTATTGGCGCTCATACCTGCGCGCGCAGTACTCGCCGGCGCCGAGGCACTTGTGCGCGCCGCCAATCGTCGCCGGGACGTCGCGGCTGCAGGCTGCTCTCGCGACCGGGCCGGCGGCCGCAGTCGATGCGCCTGGAGCCGCCAGGACCAGCGTGCTCAGGACTACCGCTGCAAGTGGCATCTTCATGGCTCTCCCCCTTCGTCGCCTGCCTCGATCTGAATCCTATGATTAGAACTCGATCTAGCCACTGGGCGAAGTGCTGACGAGCACAGCGCTTGCAGCCGGAACCTTCACTTCAAGCACACCGCCACGCGCATGCGCCTTCCCGACTTCGGTCGGCTGCCACGACCCGTCAGGTCCGACTTCGGCACCACCGAGCGCAGTCCCGCTCAGTGCCGCAAGCGATTCACCGGCGAGCGCAAGCGTGCTCGCGCCGACGTAGCCCGTCCCGACGCGCAGCCGCACGACAGCGCCTCGCTTGCCGAGCGGTTCGTCGTCGGCGAGGACGAAGTCGAGCCTGCGATCAGCGGCGATCAGCGCCGTGGCCTGCACGTTCTGAGCCTTCGGCGAGCGCACGACGATCGTCGGCAGCGGCCGATCGCCGACGAGGCCCTTCATCATCAGCATCGCGTACCAGACGGGCTGAGCGACGAGTTCGCCTGTCGCGAGCTCCTGCGGACCTGGCGCGCAGATCGGCGAATAGCCGCTGCAGCGCGAGACGTTGCCGTGCAGGTTGAGCCCGACGGCGCCGAGGCTCATCACCTGCGGCAGGAAGCCGGCGGCCCACAGTGCCGAGGCGAACGTATCGCTGATCCCGGCCGTGCCGCCGCAGGAGACGGAGTTCGTCTCGTCGAGGCGGAACGGCAGACCACCGGCTTGAGCGAGCGAGACGTAGCGACGCACGGAGGCGATCTCGCGCGCGCGGATCGGCCCGCTCAGCAGCCGCGCGATCGAGGGCGGCGGCTTCTGTTCGCAGCCGAGCGGATAGTGATGCCCGGTGAGCATTGCGGGGCGCTCGCCTACGACCTCGCCGGGCCCCCACGTTTCGAACGCACTCGAGCCGGAGACGTCGGGCCCCCACAAAGGGATTCCGGGTGCGACAGCTTCGATCGCGGCACGGTATTCGGAAACCTGCACGTCGTACTGCGCGACGCCCCACGGTTCTTCTCTCATCGCATGCAGCGCGTACGCGTTCGGCTCGTTGCCGAGCTCGATCGCCTCGAGCGATCCGCCAAGCGCGGCCTGCGCCGCGGCGACCTCGCGCGCGGCCGCACGTGGGTCGAAGTGGACGATGCCGAGCGTCAAGACGACGCGCCAGCCGCTCGCCGACGCGAGCGTGGCGAGCTGGCGGAAATCGTCGGCGTCGACGACGCCAGACGCCCACGCCGGCCGCGGCGTGCGCGCATCGGTCCACGCGATGCGCGTGTCTGCGGAGACGCCGCCGAAGCGCAGTACGCCCGGCCCGAGCGAGCGCAGCAGCGTCACGAGATTGCCGCGATCGGCGTAGCGGGCCATTTGCGGCAAGCTCGACATCTCGAATGACAGCCCGAGGAAATCCGCTGGCACGGCCGGCCCTGGGCGCGTGCGATCGACGGCGACTGTCACCGTGTTCTGAGGAGACGGCGCGCGCTTCGCGACTTGTTTCGCATGCGATTTGGCTATGGCGGCCTGCCCGAAAGCGTCCCCGCGGGCGATGGCCGCCGGGGTGAGCGCAAGCAGTGCCAGGAGGCCCGGAAGCAGGGCTGCGCAGCAACGCACGCACACTTCGTTGCGCAAACGTCGTGCCCGCATTCGGGCTGTGTCGCGCGATCTCATCGTCGTCTCAGTAAACAGACGCGCCGCCGCGCGTGCGCCTGCTCCGCCTAGAGAGGCACGGCTGGCTTCGCCTCAGCCAAGCGCAGAGCCCTGCCGATCGACACCGAGCCGTCCTCACCCGCCCTCGACGCGCCGCTTCAACTCGCCAGGCCGCCCGTGGACGAAGATCGCGCGCGTCGCGGCCTCGACGGGTCCGCGGATGACGAGCCCGAGCATCCGCCCGGGGTCGGCGTCGAGCGTGTACTTCGCGCGCGTGCGAGCGTCGCCGAGGTCCTCGAGCTCCCAGGCGCCGTCGACGGACTTCATGTCGCCCTTCTCCTGGGTCCACGACAGACGCGTCAAACCGTCGTAGCGGAAGCGCACGAGCGTCTTGATCTGGCGGACCTTGATGTCGTTCTCGGTCTCGACGAGCGTCGGGCGCCCGTCGTCGTCGTGCTCGAGCGCGGTCAGCTTGTCGAGGCCGCCTTGCCACTCGGGCGCGCTCGCGACGTCCTCGACGATTGCCCACACCTCGGCGAGCGTGGCCTCGATATCGGCGCTTGCGCTGCCGCCCAGGTTTGCCATCGAATGCCTCCGAGTCGAGTTGAGTAGGCCGTCTCGCGAACGGTAGCTCGCTGTCGCGAGAAGCGCACGCGAGAGCTGCGTCGCAAGCGGGAGCTAACGTGAGTGCATGCCCACACCGCTCGCGCTGATCGAGTTCCCGGCCGACGACCCCACGCGGGCGCGCAGCTTCTGGAGCGGCCTGCTCGACTTGGCGCTCGACACGCGCACGCCGGAGCAGGGCGAAGGCTGGCAGACGAATGCCGGGGCACACGGCGAGGCCGACGGCAACGCGCCGGCGGTCGGCGTCCACCCGCGCGGCCGCGGCCCGGGCGACTCGTTCTCGCTGCCGTACTTCGAGGTGCGCGACATGCAGGACGCGCTCGCGCGAGTGCCGTCGCTCGGCGGCAGCGTCATCCACGCGGGCGAGCAGTGGGCGATTTGCAAGGACACCGAGGGCAACCCGTTCGGGCTCGCGCTCGGCACGGCAAGCGACTAAAGGAGCGACGAACAGATGGAGTACGTGAACCTCGGATCGACGGGCTTGCGCGTCTCGCGCGTGTGCCTCGGGATGATGAGCTTCGGCAACGACTCGGAGCGCGCATGGGTGCTCGACGAGGACACGGCCGAGCCGATCGTCCGCGCGGCGGTCGAGGGCGGCATCACGTTCTTCGACACGGCCGACACGTACTCGGCCGGCGCGAGCGAGATCGCGACAGGGCGTCTGCTGGGCAAGCTGCTGACGCGCGATGAGGTCGTCGTCGCGACGAAGGTCTTCATGCCGATGACGCCGGGCGAGAACGGCGGCGGGCTCTCGCGCAAGCACATCCTCGCGGCGATCGACGCGTCGCTCGAGCGCCTCGGCATGGACTACGTCGACCTCTACCAGATCCACCGCTGGGACCCACGCACGCCGATCGAGGAGACGATGCAGGCGCTGCACGACGTCGTACGTGCCGGCAAGGCGCGCTACATCGGCGCGAGCAGCATGTTCGCGTGGCAGTTCGCGAAGGCCCAGAACGTCGCATCTGCGAACGGCTGGACGCGGTTCGTCTCGATGCAGCCGCACTACAACCTGATCTACCGCGAGGAGGAGCGCGAGATGATCCCGCAGTGCATCGACGAGGGCGTTGGCGTGATCCCGTGGAGTCCGCTCGCACGCGGCGTGCTCGCGGGCAACCGCACACGCGGCGGCGAGCGCAAGACGACGCGCTCGGACTCGGACCCGTTCACGGACTACCTGTACAGCCAGCCGACGGACTTCGACGTCGTCGAGCGCGTCGCGGAGGTCGCAAAGGAGCGTGGCGTGCCGAGCGCGCAGGTCGCGCTCGCTTGGCTTTTGCACAAGCCGGGTGTGACGGCGCCGATCGTCGGCGCGACGAAGCTCGGGCACCTCGAAGACGCGCTCGCGGCCGAGCGGCTGACGCTCTCAGCGCAGGAGATCGAGCGCCTCGAGGAGCCGTATGCGCCACACCCGGTGCTCGGCCACGGCTAGCTGTAAGACCCGAGCAGGTTATTCACGCGACTGATGGGTGTCTGTCGCCCGATGGCCTGATGTCGTCGTCGATGGTTATAGGTCCACAGCCAGCCGTCAAGGGCAGCCGTGCGCTCGGCGCTTGAGCCATAGAT
>DASZLB010000117.1:0-9893 GCA_035552575.1 Solirubrobacteraceae bacterium
GCCGCCGTCCTCCGCCGGCGAGAAGCCCTTGCCCTTGACCGTCGCGATGTGCACCACGACCGGCCGTTCGGCCGCGATCGCCTCGCGCAGCGCCTCGCGCAGCGCGCGCACGTCGTGCCCGTCGATCACGCCCATGTATGCCCAGTCGAGCTCCTCCCACCAGAGGCCAGGCGCCCAGAACGCCTTGATCGACTCCTTCAACTGCGGCCCCAGGCGCTCGAACGCCGAGCCGATCCCTCCCGGCAGCCGTGCCAAGCCCCCCTCGACCTCCGCTCGCGCATGCCACAGCTTCGGGTTCAGCCGCACACGGTTGAAGTAGCGCGACAGCGCCCCGACGTTCGGCGCGATCGACATCCCGTTGTCGTTCAGCACGACGACCATCGGCGTGCCCAGCCCGCCCGCCTGACCGATCGCCTCGAACGCGACGCCGCCCGTCATCGCGCCGTCGCCGATCACCGCCACGACCTTCCCGACCCGACCCTCCGGGTCGTGTGCCCCCTCGCCGCCAAGCGTGCGCATGCCCTCCTTCAAGCCCACCGCGTAGCCGATCGAAGTCGACGCGTGCCCCGCGCCCATGATGTCGTGCTCTGACTCCTCGCGCGAGCAGAACGGCGCCACGCCGCCGTACTGGCGAATCGTCTCCAGGCCGTCGCGCCGGCCCGTGAGGATCTTGTGCGGGTACGCCTGGTGCCCGACGTCCCAGAGGATCTTGTCCTTCGGCGATTCGAGCACCGAGTGCAGCGCCACCGCCAGCTCACACGTCCCCAAGTTCGCGCCGAAGTGCCCGCCGATCTCGCCAACCGTGTCGATGATGTGCGTGCGGACCTCCTGCGCGAGCGTCGCCAGTTGCTGCTCGCTGAGCCCGCGCAGATCCTCCGGGCCCTCGATCGAGTCCAGCAGCCGCACCGGCTTCTCCTGCGCTTTCTTCTCCTTGCGGCTCATGACGTGCGCCTGTAGACGAAGTCCGCGATGTGCTCGAGCTCGTCCGTCGCGCGCGAGCCCTCGCCGCCGTCGCCCGTCGTCGCGACCGCCGCCGGCGTCAGCTGCGCCGCCTCCGAGAGCGCCCGCAACGCCATCGCGTGCGATTGCGCCGCCAGCTCCCTTGCACGATCGATCCCGAACTCGCTCACGTATGTCCGCTTTCCATGACGCTCATCGCTTCCGCGCGGCTTCCCGAGGGCATCGTCTGTGCCTGTTACGTCGAGTATGTCGTCGACGATCTGAAACAACACACCCAACTCCGTCGCGAAACGGTCGAAATGAACGGCCGCCGGTCCGTCGGCGACCCCTCCCAACAGTAGTACGCACTGCACCGACGCACCGATCAGACGGCCAGTCTTCAGCTCGTGCAGGCGTCGCAGCGCCGCCCCTCCCGGCGGGCTCGCCGCGTTGACGTCCGCATACTGTCCGCCGACCATCCCGTTGACGCCCGTCGCCGCCGCGAGCTCCGCCGCCGCGAGCAGCACGAGCTCCGGCGCCGAGCGCTGATGCGTCAGCAGATGGCGAAACGCCTCCGCGTAGAGGCCGTCGCCGGCGAGGATCGCCACGTCCTCGCCGAACTTCACGTGGCACGTCGGCTGCCCGCGACGCAGCGCATCGTCATCCATCGCCGGCAGGTCGTCGTGGATCAGCGAGTACGTATGGATCAGCTCGAGCGCCGCCGCCAGCGGCATCGCCTCGCCCGGCTCCATCCCGATCGCGCGCGCCGTCGCGAGCGCCAGCACCGGGCGGATCCGCTTTCCGCCGCCGAGCAGCGAGTAGCGCATCGCGTCCTCCAGACCCCCCGTCAGCGACTCCTCCGAGAAGTGCAGCTGCTCCAGGTAGCGCTCGACGTCTTCGCGCAAGCTCTCCGGGTACGTGGCGCTCACGACCGCCCGAAGGCCCCTACAGCAGGGAGTCCTGGCCAGGCGGCGGAGCCGACGCCTCCGCGCGCGTCAGCTGCTCGAGCTCTGCCGCCGCCTGCGTCGCGAGCGCCGCGCAGTCCTCGACGAGCGTCGCCGCCGCGTCCTGCGAGAGCTCGCCCGAGCGCAGCTGCTCCGCCGCACGCTCCAGGCGCGTGATCACGTCGTCCAATTGCTCCGTGCCGATCATCAGATCGGCGCATTCTCGCGTACTGCCCGGAGGACTGCTCCCAGCACGCCGTTGACGAAGCCCGGCGCGTCCGCGCCGCAGAACGTCTTCGCGCTCTCTACCGCCTCCTCGATCGCGCCCTCCGGCGGGATCGGCTCATCGCCCGGCACCGCATCCGGGTGCAGCATCTCGATCATCGCCACGCGCAAGATGCTGCGCTCGAGCGGCTGGATCCTGCCGACCGACCAGCCGTGCGCGTGACGGTCGATCACCTCGTCGAGCTCCGGCGCGCGATCCGCCGCCGCGTGCGCGAGCGCCCGCACGAACAGCGAGTCGCCCGGCGACAGCGTCTCCGCCAGCGGGCGGCCCGTCAGATCGTGCTGGTAAAGCGCCACGACCGCCGCTCTGCGCTGCTCCGAGCGGCGCATCGCTAGGCGCGCGCCATGTATTCGCCCGAGCGCGTGTCGACGCGAAGGCGCTGGCCCGGCTCGACGAACAGCGGCACCTGGATCACCGCGCCCGTCTCCAGCGTCGCCGGCTTCGTGCCGCCGCTCGAGACCGTGTCGCCGCGCAGACCAGGATCCGTCTGCGTGACCTCGAGGTCGACCGACGCCGGCAGCTGCAGGTCCGACGGCTGATCGTCGATGAACAGCACGTCGATCTCGCTGCTCGGCACGCACCAGCGCAGCATCTCCTGCACCGTCGCCTCCGGGATCGCGATCTGCTCGAACGACTCGCTGTCCATGAAGTGCGCGTCCGTCCCGTCCGCGTAGAGGAACTGCATCTTGCGCGACTCCGTGCGCACCGAGCGGAACTTCTCCCCCGCCCTGAACGTGCGGTCGATCACGTTCCCGTCAGACGCCCTGCGCAGCTTCGTCCGCACGAACGCCCCGCCCTTGCCCGGCTTGACGTGCTGGAAGTCGACGATCTTGAAGATCGTGCCGTCGACCTCGATGTGGTTGCCGTTTTTGAATTGGTTCGTTGTGATTGCCACGGCGACGCATCATAGGAGTACATCGGCCGAACGCGCCCAGCCCAGCCGTCACCGCGGCAATCGCGCACCGAATCCGCGCGCCCGCCCGGGATTCTCAGTATTGGCAAATCATGCACATGCTAATGTATGCTCATGTCACTGGACCATCGCCTTCAGATCCTGATCGACGACGAGCGCCACCAGCGCATCTCCGAGGCCGCGCGAGAGCGCGGGGTCTCGGTTGCGACCGTCGTTCGCGAGGCGATCGATCGAGGGCTCGCGAGCGCCGACTCGCAGCGCCAAGCCGCCGGACGACGCCTGCTGGACGCGCCCGACATGACCGTTCCCGAGCCTGCCGATCTGCGCTTGGAGCTCGACGCCGCCCGCGCTCGCCACGCGTGATCCTGCTCGACACGACCGTTCTCGTCTACGCCAAGGGACAGGCCCATCCCTTGCGCGATCCATGTCGTGAGCTGATCGCCGCGATCGCCGCGCGGCAGATCGAGGCGACTACGACTGTCGAGGTCGTCCAAGAGTTCGTCCACGTCCGCACGCGCCGCCGCGGAAGGCGCGACGCAGCTTCGCTCGGGCGCGACTACGCCGAACTGCTCTCCCCCCTGCTCAGCCTGACCGCCGAAGATCTGAGCTCCGGATTGGCGCTGTTCGAGCGCTCCGAGCGCCTCGGCGCCTTCGATGCCGTGCTCGCCGCCGCCTCCGCGCGCGCCGGAGCGAGCGAGCTCGTCTCAGCCGACGAGGGTTTCGCGTCGATTGCCGAGATTGCGCACGTCGTGCCGGATATCGCCGGGGTCGCCGGCCTGCTCTCGGGCTAGCCGAGAGCTCACGCTCGCAAGCACACTCTCACGGGCTCGCCCGCCGCCCCTACTACCCTCCATCGCCGGAGAGCCCATGGCCAGCCGCGACGACATCGACTTCACCTACTCGCTGACCGATCGCGTGTTCCGCCTCAGCATGGGCGAGCTCGCCGACTTCAGCGGCGCGAAGTACGACGGCGACTTCGCGCTGACGCTGGAGCAGGCACAGGCGCGCAAGCACGAGTACGTCGCCCGGCAGATCGGCATCGAGTCTGGAAAGCGCGTGCTCGATCTCGGCTGCGGCTGGGGCCCGCTGCTGAACTTCATCCGCGAGCGCGGCGCGACCGGCCTCGGCGTAACGTTCTCCCAAGCGCAATACGAGGCCTGCCGCCGCCACGGCCTCGACGTGCACATCTACGACGCGCGCGAGCTCGACCGCGACAGCTTCGGCGGCTTCGACGCCGTCGCAAGCCTAGGCGCCTTCGAGCACTTCTGCTCGCCCGATGACTACCGCGCCGGGCGCCAGGAGGAGATCTACCGCTCGATCTTCGAGCGCGTCGCGACCGTCCTTCCGCCCGGCGGGCGGCTCTATCTGCAGACGATGGTCTTCGGGCGCAACATGATCCCGCTCGGCGACGTCGACGTGCATGCCCTGCGCGGCTCCGACGCGTTCGTGCTCGCGCTGATGCAGCGACAGTTCCCAGGCTCGTGGCTGCCGTTCGGCAAAGAGCAGGTCGTCAGCTGCGCCGAGCCCGGCTTTCGCCTGCTCGACAGCTCCAACGGCCGGCTCGACTACATCGAGACGATCAACCAGTGGAACGCGCGCATCGGCGCACGCAGCCTGCGCAAGTCGCTCTTGAAGCTGCGCCTCGTGCCGAAGTGGCTGACGAGCGCAGACTTCCGCCTGGCCTTCACCTCCGGCGTCAGCGCCAACCAGGTGTGCTTCGAACGCGAGCTGCTCGACCACTACCGCCTCACGTTCGAGAAGACCGGCTGAGCGCGGCCGCGAGCGGCGCGGCTTCGCGCTCAAGCAGCGCCCCGCTGATACCGATGTGAACACATGCCGCGAGTCGCCCGCGAGAATGCCCGATGCGCGCTCGCAGCGCTCGCCGGCTGCGCCGCGCTCGCGTGGCTCGGGCTCGTCGGCTTTGCCTGGAGCGACTACGAAACCGAGGCGAAGCCCGCCTTCGACGCGCTCCTGCACGGCCATTTGACGCAGTTCCTGCGCCTCGCGCCCGCCTACGGCGGCTCGCTCGTCGAGCGCGCGCCGTTCGCCGCGCTGGCGCACCTGTGGGGCGGCGGCGCGCTCGCCGTCTACCGCATGGCCGCGCTGCCCTGCCTGCTCGCCGCCGCGCTGCTCGCCGTCGCGATCGTCGCGCGCATGCGCGCCGAACGACGCCCGCTGCCGGCACGCGCGATCGCACTGCTCGTCTGCGTTGCCAACCCGATCACGCTGCAGGCGCTCGAAGCCGGTCATCCCGAGGAGCTGCTCGGCGCGTGCCTGTGCGTCGCCGCCGTGCTTTGCGCGATCGCCGAGCGCCCGCTCTGGGCCGGCGTCGCGCTCGGCCTCGCGATCGCGAACAAGGATTGGGCGCTGCTCGCCGCCGGACCCGTCCTGCTCGCGCTCCCCGCTCGGCGCAGGTTGCCATGCGCCGGCGCCACCGTCGCGGCCGCCGCGATCGTGCTGCTGCCGCTGCTGCTCGTACGCTCCGGGTCGTTCGTCGCGGCCACGCGCGCGAGCGCTTCGACCCAGAGCTCGATCTTCCAGCCGTGGCAGATCTGGTGGTTCTTCGGTCATCACGGCCCCGCCGTGCACGGCACGTTCGGACAGCTCAAGCCCGATTACCGCACCGGCCCGGCATGGAGCGGCACGATCGCCCACCCGCTGATCCTGATCGCCGGCCTCACATCGAGCGGTGCCTTGTGGCTGCGCGTTCGGCGCCTGCGCGGCAAGCGCGCCGATGCGCAAACGGCGCTGCTCGCGCTCGCGCTGACGATGCTGCTGCGTTGCCTGCTCGACACGTGGGACACCGAGTACTACCTGCTGCCGTTCGTCTTTGCGCTGCTCGCATGGGAGGTCCGCGGACCCGTCACTCGGCTACCCTTGCTCGCCGCGTCGAGCTCAGTGCTCGCGTGGGTCAGCTTCCACTGGCTGCCCGAACACGGTTCGCCCGACGCACAGGCGGCGCTGTTCCTTGCCTGGACCGTGCCGCTCGCAGCCTTCCTCGCCCGGCGCCTGCTGACGACCTCACGCGCCGCGCAAGCGCCGGCCGTCCCGGCAGCGGCGACAGAGCGGGCGAGCGCCCTGCGCGGCCCCACGGCCGCCGCGCCTCAGGAGATGACCGTCAGCGCCTTGTCGAGGCCGTTGAGCGTCTCCTGAGTGCAGTCGCGGACGACGAGCAGGTCCTCGATCCGTACTCCGAGACGGCCCGGCAGGTAGATCCCCGGCTCGACCGTCACGACATTGCCCGCGAGCAGCGGCTGCTCGCTTTCGATCCGCGAGAGGCGCGGCGCCTCGTGCACGTCGAGCCCGACGCCGTGGCCGAGCCCGTGCCCGAAGTGCTCGCCGTAGCCCGCCTGCTCGATCACAACGCGCGCGATCGCGTCGACGTCGCGGCCCGTCGGGCCGGCCTGCACGGCCGCGACGCCCGCTTCCTGCGCCGCGAGCACCGTCGCGTAGACCTCGCGCGCCTCTGCCGAGACGCCCTCGCCCGTCGCATACGTGCGCGTGCAGTCCGAGCAGTAGCCGTCGAGCTGCGCGCCCCAGTCGATCGTCACGAGCACGTCGCGCGGGATCGGCTCCGCGCGCGGCTCTGCGTGCGGCAGCGCCCCGTGCGCGCTCGCCGCGACGATCGAGGAAAAGCTCGGCGCCTGCGCACCGAGCCGGCGCATCCGCAGCTCGAGCTCGACCGCGACGTCGCGCTCCGCGCGGCCGACGAGGCCTTCTTCGAGCACTTCCTCGAGCGCGCGGTCGGCAAGCTGCGCCGCCGCGCGCAGGCGCTCGATCTCATCCTCGTCCTTGACCGCGCGCAGACGCTCGACGAGCCCCGCCGCCGGTACGAGCTCCCAGCCGTCCGCGAGCGCCGTTCGCAACCGCTCGTGCTCCGCGACAGTCGTGTGCGCGTCGTCGAAGCCGAGCCTCCCGCCCGCCTCCCCAAGCGCGCGCGCCGCCGCCTCGAGCAGGCTGCCCGTGACGATCTCGCGCGCGAACGCCTGCCCAACCTGCTCGGCCGACTGCAGCGTGTAGCGGAAGTCCGTGAAGAAGCTGTCCGCGCCTGAGCCTGCGCGCGCTCCGCCTTCGGCCCCCGCCCCCTCGCCGCCCGCTCCGCCTTCGGCACCGGCCCCCGCCCCCTCGCCGCCCGCTGCTCGCACGAGCGCGAGGCCGTTGCTGCCCGTGAAGCCCGTCACGTAGCGGACGTTCAGCGGCGCCGCGACGATCAGCGCGTCGAGCTCGCGCTCGCGCAGCTGCGTCGCCAGCCGCGCTGTCCGCTCGGCGCTCATCGCCCGTCCCGCTCCAGCTCATCGCGCAGCAGCGCGAGCGCTTCGTCATAGCCCTCGGCGCCGCGCCCCGAGACCGTCGCGAAGCACAGCTCGGCGATCGCCGACGTGCGCCGCCACTGCTCGCGCGCCTGCACGTCGGAGAGGTGGATCTCGAGCGCCGGCAGCCCCGCGACCTCCAGCGCGTCGCGGATCGCCCACGAGTAGTGCGTCCACGCGCCCGGGTTCAAGAGCACCGCGTCGGCCTGCTCGCGCAGTCCGTGCAGGTGCTCGACGAACTCCCCCTCGTGGTTGCTGTGGAAGAAGCTCGCCTGCAGCTCGAGCTCCTCTGCGCGGCGCTCGATCCGCTGCTCGAGCTCGGCGAGCGTCAGCGAGCCGTAGATCGCCGGATCGCGGCGCCCGAGCTGATCGAGGTTGACCCCGTGCATCACCGCTATCCGCTTGCGCGCGTCCATCATCGTCGCGACATCATCGCGGCTGCGCGAGCTCCGCGACGGCCGCCTGCAGCTCCTCCGCGCCAAGCTCACAGCCGGTGCGCGGCTCGCCCGGCGCCGAGAGCAGCACGAACGGCAGCGTCTCGCCGACGCGCTTCTTGTCGCGCATCGCCGCCGCGAGCACCTGCTCGACCGTCGGACCCTCCAGGCGCACCGGCAACTCGCGCTCGCGCAGCAGCGCCGCGACCTGCTCGCGCAGCCGATCGGCGCTCGACAGGCGCAGCGCCGCGAGCAGTCCGAGCCCGACCGCCTCGCCGTGGCGGTAGCGCGCGTAGCCCGTCGCCGTCTCGATCGCGTGCCCGATCGTATGGCCGAGGTTGAGCACCTGCCTGTGCCCCGCGTCGCGCTCGTCCGCCGCGACGACCGCGAGCTTCGTGCGCGCGCACGCGAGGATCGTCCAGTCGTCGAGATCCGCCCCGGAGGAGACGCGCTCCCACAGCGTGCCGCCGGCGATCAGCGCCGTCTTCAGCACCTCGACCCAGCCCGCCGCGAGCTCGCGCTGCGGTAGGCTCTCGAGCGTCGCCGGATCGACAAGCACGCCGGCCGGCTGGTGGTAGGCGCCGACGTAGTTCTTCGCCTCCGGCAGATCGACGCCCGTCTTGCCGCCGTAGGCCGAATCGACCTGCGCGAGCAGCGTCGTCGGGATCTGCACGACCGGGATGCCGCGCTGGTACGTCGCCGCGCAGAAGCCGGCCAGATCGCCGACGACGCCGCCGCCGAGCGCGATCACGTGGTCGCCGCGGTCTGCGCCGTGCGCGACGAGCGAGCGCCAGACGTTTTCGGCCGTCGCGAGCGTCTTCTGCTCCTCGCCCGCGCGGATCTCGATCCTCGCCGCGAGCGCTTGCAGCTGATCTGCATAGAGCGGTCCGACCGCGTCGTCGCTCACGCAGAACCCCCGCGAGCGCGAGCGCTCCAGCGGCCAGATCGCGTCCCCGTCGGCGGCGCCCGCTGCGCGCAGCAGCCCACGCCCGATCAGCACCGGATACTCGCCCGAGGCACTTTGCGCCCAGAGCAGACGCGTGCCCGCCGGCGCCGCCGCCAGCGCCCGCAGCGCGCCGAGCACGCGCTTGGCGCCGCCGTGGCCGAGCTGCGGCAGGTACGCATCGGCCGTCTGCTCATACAGCGGCCCGCGCTCGGCGTGCAGCGCGAAGAACGCCTCACGATCGCGCGCGAGCGGTCGTCCGAGCGCGCCCGCCGAGGACTCCGGGACGCCACCGACGCGCTCCCAAGCACGCTCGGCCTCGATGTCGAGCAGCACGACCGCGTGCGGCGCGAGCGCGACGCGCACGCGCTCGGAGAGGATGCTGCCGCCGCCAAGCGCGATCACCGCCCCGGGCCGCGCCGTGTCGAGCAGCTCGCAGACGAGTGCCTCCTCGGCCGCGCGAAACGACGCCTCGCCGTGCAGCTCGAACTCCTGCGCCGGCGAATGCCCGAAGCGCTCCTGCAAGAGCTCGTCGCTGTCGAGCGCCTTCGTCCCGAGCGCCTTCGCGAGCTCGGCCGCGAAGGTCGACTTGCCCGCTCCCATGAAGCCGATCAGGACCAGCGCGCGTCGCGGCGCGTCGGCTACGGCCGCCATCCGATCCGCTCCGTGTACGCAGCAAGCGCTTCGCGCACGTCGTCGATGTGATCGCCGCCGAACTTCTTGCGGTACGCGTCGGCGAGCACGAACGCGACCATCGCCTCGCCGACGACACCGGCCGCCGGGACGGTGCACGAGTCCGTGCGCTCGCGCAGCGCCTGCGCCGGCTCGTGCGTCTCCGTGTCGACCGAGCGCAGCGGCTTCGTCAGCGTCGGCAGCGGCTTCATCGCACCGCGCACGATCAGCGGCAGGCCGTTCGTCATGCCGCCCTCGAGACCGCCTGCGTGGTTCGTCTCGCGGTAGTAGCCGCGCTCTGAGGAGTAGTAGATCTCGTCGTGCGCCTCAGAGCCCGGGACGCCCGCGATCGTGAACGCGTCGCCGATCGCCGCGCCCTTGACGGCCTGGATCGAGCAGATCGCCATCGCCAGGCGCCCGTCCATCCGCTCCTCCCAGGAGACGTGCGAGCC
>DASZLB010000118.1:0-18289 GCA_035552575.1 Solirubrobacteraceae bacterium
ACATCTGCGAGCCTGAAGCGTTGTGAGCAGTGAGATGGGACCACGTTCGACCCGAACGTCCGCTCCGCCCACTTCGCGCAAGCCGTCGGCGCCGGCGCCCGCGCGGTCGTTGGCGCATGGCCGTGTGGCCTCGACCGGCAACCGAGCGCCCGCCACGCGCACAGTGCTTTCGGAGTCCGTATCGCGCAAGGAGACCGGCGATCGCGACATGCGTCGTAAGCGCCCGCCGGCGCTCTCGTTCCTGCTGCGGATGTCGACGGCTCGCCGTCTCGCGCGGGTCGTCTCGCTGCTCGCACTCGACTTCGCCGGCGTCGCGCTGGCCGTCTTCACTTCGCTGATCCTCAAGTCGCTAGTCGTGCGAGGCGTCGTGCAGTTCCACGCGGCGCTGCATGAAACGGAACGGATCCTGCCGTTCGGCTACCTGCTCACGGCGCTGCTGTTCGCGCGCTCGGGCCTCTACGCCGCACGCTCGCTGCGTCCCGGCCTGTCGCGGATCGTCGGCTCGCTGTTCCAGGTCGCGTTCGTCGCGCTGCTGTTCGCCGTCGTCTCCGGCGAACACTTCTCCAGCTACTACCTGTTCTACGGCTCGCTCGCGTTCGCGCTGCTGTACGTCTCTTCGCTGCGCGCCGGCTATGAGTGGCTGACGGGGGTGATCCTGCGCGCCGCCGGCTACCGCCGCCGCGCCGTGCTCGTCGGCACGGGCAAATTGATCGGCGATGTCGCGCACGCGCTCAGCGACGCGCCGCACTCGGCGATCGAGGTGGTCGGCTTCCTCGCGCCGAGCGCGCTGCCGGCCAATGGGCTGCGCGCGCTCGGCGGCTTGGAGGATCTCGAGCACGTGCTCAACAGCGAGCACGTCGACGAGGTGATCATCGCCGACCCGGACTTCCCGCAGGTCGACGCGCTCGAACTCGTCGACCAGTGCAGCCAGCGTGGCGTTCGCGTGCGTCTCGCGCCGTCGACGATGGAGATCCTGATCCACCGTGCCGAGTTCGTCCCAGGCCAGTCGGTGCCGCTGTTCGAGCTCGGCCCGCCTGTCTTCGAGGGTGTCGACTTCGCGATGAAGCGAACCTTTGACGTGATCGGCGCGATCGTGCTGCTGCTGCTGCTCAGCCCGCTGCTGCTCGCGCTCGCGCTCGCCGTTCGCGTGTCCTCGCGTGGCCCGATCCTCTACCGCTCGACGCGCCGCGGCATCGGCCAGCGCCCGTTCCCGTGCCTGAAGTTCCGCACGATGCACACCGACGCCGAGGAGCAGCAGGCCGATCTCGAAGAGCTCAACGAGGCGAGCGGCGCGCTGTTCAAGATCCGCGAGGACCCGCGGCTGACGCGCGTCGGCAGCTTCCTGCGCCGCTTCTCGTTCGACGAGCTGCCGCAGCTGATCAACGTGCTGCGCGGCGAGATGTCGCTCGTCGGCCCGCGCCCGCTTCCCCAGCGCGACTACGAGATGCTCGAGGACTGGCATCGCAAGCGCTACCTCGTGCTGCCCGGCATCACCGGCCTGTGGCAGGTCTCGGGGCGCTCCGAGCTCGACTTCGACGACCTCGTGCACCTCGACTTCATCTATCTAGAGAACTGGTCGCTCGCGCTCGACCTGACGATCCTGCTGAAGACGATCCCCGCGGTCGTCTCGCGTCGCGGCGCCTACTGAAGCGGCGCGCCGCTGGCCGGGATCGGGCGCCGTCGCAGCAGGCGCCCGACGGTGCGCGGCTGGCCGGCCTGGCTGAGCGCGCGCTCGTAGACCTGCCAGGTCGCGCGGGCGGCATCGTGCCAAGTCCAACCCGGAGCGGACGGCGCCGGGCGCGAGGCCGCTTCGGCGGCCGCGACCAGTCCTTGCAGGTCGCCCGCGCGCACGAACGTCGCGCGCCCGTCGAGCACCTCGCGCAGCGCCGGCACCTCGCAGGCGACGACCGGCGTGCCGCAGGCGAGAGCCTCGACGGCAGGCAAGCCGAAGCCCTCGTCCTGCGAGGCGACGAGCAGCGCGTGCGCGCCGGAGTAGAGCGCCGCCAGGTGATCGTCGGAGACCTGCCCCGTGAGGATCACACCGGGCAGCTCGTGCGCCCACGGGCTCGTCGAGCCGACGAGCACGAGCGGCAGCTCGCGCGGCGTCGCGGCGAGCTTCGCGACGTGCTTCGCCGGATCGGGGTGTTGCAGGCCCCCGACCCACAGCAGGTAGCGCTCGGGCAGCGCGAAGCGGGCGCGTGCCGCGGCGATCTCGCGCTGCGAGCGCTCGTACATGCACGCGGCCGGCGCCTCGTGGATCACGTCGATCTGCTGCGGCTCGACGCCGAGCTGCGTCTGCGCGTCTTCTGCGAGCGCGCGCGTCGGAACGATCACGCGCACGGCTCGCTGCACCGCGAGCTGTCGCAAGCGCGGCCGCACGCCGGTGCGCAGCCGCTCGCTGCGGCGCTTCAGCGCCGCGAGGTCGTGCAGCGTGACGACCATCGGGCACGGGCTGTGCAGCAGCGCGCCGTCCATCCAAGGCGCGTGAAAGACATCTGCGCGGTGCGGGCGCGGCGTCTCGAAGATCGCGCCGTCGGCAGCCGCGGTCTCACGCAGCGCGCCGAGCAGACAGCGCGTGTAGCGCCCTACTCCGTGCGCGTCTTTCCCCGGGCGACTGTCGAAGGCGACGTTCATCGCCGGCTCGCCGATGCCCTCGTATCGCGCCTCCCAAGCACGCCGGCCAACATATTCCGTTCGCGTAGGTTTGTGCAGCGATGACGGCTAACTTGCGCGATTTCGACCGCTGAGACGATGACCTCGAGCGACTATCACGAGCAGCTCTGGCTGGCCGTCCCGGAGGGCTCGACGCCGGCCGGGCTCGAGCTGCGCCGCGCGTTCCTGCTCGACGGCTTGCGCGGTGCAGCCGCCCGGTTGCAGTCGAGCTCGCCCAACAACGATCGAGAGCGACCGCTGCGCGTGCTCGACGTTGGCTGCGGCGAAGCGCAGCTGACGGCCGCGATCGCGCGCGCGGGCTTCACGGCCGTCGGGATCGACGTTGCCGAGGAGCCGTTGGGGCGCGCGCGCGAGCTGCACGCGGACATCGACGTGCGCCTCGTCCCAGTCGATCGCGCATGGCCGCTGCAGGACGCAAGCTTCGATGTCGTCTGGGCCGGCGAGACGATCGAGCACGTGACCGACACGGCCGCCTGGCTCTCGGAGGCGCGCCGCGTGCTGCGCTCCGGCGGCAGCCTGTTGCTGAGCACACCCGCACACTCGCGCCTGCGCGTCCTCGGCCTCGCGCTGAGCGGTGCCCGCTTCGATCGGCACTTCGACCCGCGCAGCGATCACGTGCGTTTCTACTCGCGCCGCTCGCTCGCTCGACTGCTCGCCGACTTCGGCTTCGAGCAAATCGAGCTGCGCGCGGCCGGCGGGCTGCCGGGCGCGCGAGAGACGCTGCTCGCCGCCGCCGTGCGCTCGCGCTTCTAGGGCGTGCCCCGCGCTTTCCTCGCCGGTTCGCGCGGCGCTCGGCGCACGGCGCTGCGCCGGCGCGCGGCGCGCGCGCGTCTCGCTTTGAGCTGCGCCGCTTTCGCGGCCGTCGCCTGTGCGCTCGAGGCGCGCAGCGCCTGCACGTAGTCGTTCTGCAGCGCGAGCGATTCCGGATTGCCCGTCGCGAGCGCTTCGGGCGAGACCGACTCCGGGTCGAGGTAGATCGCGGCCGCGAGCTCGTGCACGGCCGAGGCCGGGTCTTTCGCGAGGTCGTACTGGCCGAGCGTGAGCCACGTCTGCGGGTTCGAGGGCTGCAGGCGCACCGCACGCTGCAGCGTCGCACGTGCGAGCGCGGGCTCGTGCGTCGCCTGCTGGACCGCCGAGAGCGTGAACAGCGCCTGTGCGGAGAGCGGATCGCGCGAGACGCCTGCCTGCGCCGACGAGAGCGCGCCGCGCGGGTCGCTCGCGAGCAACGTCAGCGCCTGCTGGGAGGCCTCTGTCGAGCGCTGTGGCTGCCACTCCACCCAGGCCGACAGCAACGCGCCGATCAGCACCGCGCTCGCCACGGCGATTCGCAGCGGCCCGAGCATCCGCGGAGCGAGCCGCTGCTTGAGCCTGTCGGTCGCGCTCTGCTGCACGCGCGGCGTCTCGTTCGCTGACGGCGATGTGCTCGGCTCGGCCACGCCCAGCGTGCGAGGCGAGCCCGCCGGCGCCCCCACGACCGTCCCTGCGCCAAGTGGACCGCGTCCGGCCAGCCAGCCGGCGCAGAGCAGCACGACGCAGGCGTTGCCGGGGATGTACCAAGTCCAGTCGGCGAGCGAGTGGATGCCGAAGACGGCGACGAGGCAGAGCATGCTCAGCATCCCGATGCGCTCGGGCGTGTACGGCGCCGCGCGCCTGTCGACGGTCAGCTTGACCCAGCCCGGCGCGCCGCCGCTGTCTTTCCTGTCGACCCAGCCGCGCAACGTCTTCCAGCTCGTCCAGCAGCGGTTGAACGGATGCGTCGCGCGCCCGGCTGCCGTCATCCACGCGAGCAGCAGCGCGAGCGTCAGCGCGAGTCCGACGACGCCGAGGTCGGCGAGCGTCTGCACGATGTAGCCGTGCGCGTGGCGGACGTCGAGCGTCTCTGTGCGGTAGCGCAGGCGCGCCGTTGCATAGCCTTCGGCGCCCGCGCCGAGCACCGGATGGGCCTTGAACACCTTCAGCGCCTCGTTCCAGTAGCGCGCACGCACGCTGCCGACCGCCGTCAGCCGGCCAGGGCCGTTCGACGGAACGGGCGCGTGCGGGTCCGTCAGTGAGTGCGCCGCGTGCGAGATCGTTCCGGTGAACCCGCGATGGCTCACCGCCAGAGCGCCGGCCGCGGCGAGGATCACCGCCGCGAGCAGCC
Source organism: Solirubrobacteraceae bacterium (assembly GCA_035552575.1). Lineage (GTDB taxonomy): Bacteria > Actinomycetota > Thermoleophilia > Solirubrobacterales > Solirubrobacteraceae > Palsa-744. The sequence goes on from DASZLB010000118.1 coordinate 4,814, forward strand.
CGAGCAGCAGCGCGCCGGCGCGGCGGCGGCTGATGATCGTCGGCGCGCTGCGCGAGGTCCAGAACCCGAATGCGAGCCCGAGCGACGTCAACAGCACGAGCATCGCGACGATCAAGACGCCGAGCTGGTGACCTGCGCTCGTGCGCACGTCGAGTGGCAGGTTGTCCGTCTTCAGCGCGTAGGTCGAGAAGTCCCACGCCACGACGCCGCCCGCGCAGACGACGCCGCAGATCAGGATCGCCGCCCCGCGCAGACGCAGCGGGACGATCGCGAACCACAACGCGAGGCCAAGCACGAGCGCGACGAGCGCGCCGCGCGAGTACGCGAGCATCAGCGTCAAGATCATCAAGCCCATCGCCGGGTAGGCGAGCGCGCTGAGCAGCGCATGCCCGGCTCGTCGTGCGCCGAGCCAGATGCAGCCGACCGCGCCCATCGCCGCCGTCAGCCCGATCGCGTTCCAGTAGCTGTACGGCGCGCGCAGCCGTGCGTAGACGTCACCCGCGTCGAAGCTCGCCGGGAAGACCTTCGTCAGCAGCGCATAGACGCAGACGATCACCGTCGCCAGCACGACGCCGCCGAGCAGCGCCGGCCAGCGCACGGGGACCGTCCGCGCGAGCGTCACGGCGGCGCCGAAGACGGCGCAGTAGGAGAGCATTCGCCCGGCGTCCTTGAAGCTGTCGTCGGGCTGCACCGACCAGACGACCGACAGCGCCGTCAGCACGGTGAAGGCGAGCAGCAGCGCGACCGGCCAGAGCCCGTACGGATGCCCGCGCGCCGGGCCGAGCAGGACGGTCGCCGCGACGATCAAGCCGGATCCGATCGTCAAGACGAGCTCGACGGTCGTCATGTCGGCAAGGTTCAGGCCGCCGCCGGCGACGAACGTGACGAAGCAGAGCACGCCGGCGATCAGCAGCGTCGGCCACCATGCAGCGGCGCGCGCGGCTATGCGCGCCTGCCAGTCTCGGCTGCTCCGGGACGCCCGACGTGTCCGTGAGCTCGACAAGCCGTCGTGAGGCGCCCGTGCGCCCGTGCCGCCATCGACGCCGCTGCGCAGAGCGGGATGGCCCGCCGCCGCCGACGGCGCTTGCGGCTCAGCCGGTGCGGTGCTCACGAATTGCTTTCTGGATCGATCTGCCGCCGAGCGCGGCGGCGCACGCGAGCAGGAAGGCGAGCAGCGCGAGCAGCGACGCCGGCAGCGAGCTGAACGCCGATGACACGTTCGCGTGGATCACGCCCGGTTGCACGCTCTCGCCGCCGATCCGCAGCGGCCCTGCGCTCTTCTTCGACGCGCCCGCCAGCGAGCTCTGCTCTTCGGGCGAGAGCGGCGTCGGCAGCGACGAGGCGCCGCCGCCGGGCGAACCGCCACCACCTCCGCCTCCGGCCGCGGCCAGCTGAGCGTGGCGAATCAGGTTGGCGCAGTCCGAATACTCTTCGACTTCGGTCGGCAGCTCGGCCAGCGCGCGTCGGTAGTCCTTCTGGCTGAAGCCGCTGAGGCTCTGCCCGTGGGTGCACCGTTCGATGATCTTCGAGCCCGTGTCGGCCACGGCGACGCTCGCGCTCGTCGCAAGGCAGGCAAGCGCGAGCAGGGCAGCGACGAGCGCCGGCGCGAAGCGCGGCGTGCGCAGGCCCACCAGCCGGCCGCCCTGCGGCCGGCTCGGCGAATCGCCAAGAGCGCGGCTCTGGGAGAGAGCGAGTCTCATACGAGAGCGACGCAACGCTACCAACGCCTCCGGGAGACGCCGACGCTCGCGAGCGCCTGCGAGAAGCCGTCGGCCCACGCGTCGTACGTATACGCGCGCACGTCCTCGGCGGCCTGCTCGCCGAGCCGCGCGCGCAGCGCCGGATCGCCGGCGAGCCGCGCGAGCGCGAGCGCGAGCGCGGCGCTGTCTCCGGCCGGGACGACGAGGCCGTTGACGCCGTCGCGCACGAGGCCGCCGGCCGCGGCGCCGACTGCGTCGCTCGCGATCACGGGCAGTCCGCGGTTCATCGCCTCGTTGATCGCCAGGCCCCATGGCTCGCGAAATGTTCGCGTCGCGACGGACGGCAGCACGAGCACGTCGCACGCCGCATAGACGTCGCGCATCGCCGTCGCCGAGAGACTCCCGAGGCCGAGCATCCCGGCGTCGCCTTGGCGGCGCGGACCGGCCGGCGCGATTGCCGCGAGGCTCGGCTCGACGCCGGCGAGCACGAGTGCGGCCGCCGGCGGGCGCAGCTCGGCCGCGCGCCAGGCCTCGGCAAGCACGTCGAGACCCTTCTCCGGCGCTGCGCGCCCCGCGAACAGGAAGCGCACGGCCGCAGAAGCCGGCCAGTTCGGATCGCTCGGCGGCGCCATCGCGGGAGCGCTCCAGAAGTCGTTGTCGACGGCCTGCGGCGCGACGAACACGTTCCTGGCGCCGCGCGCGCGGACGTAGTCGCTGACGTGTGGGCCGTACGTGACGACGGCATCGGCCGAGCGATAGAGCCGTCGCAGCGGCAGGAAGGACAGCGCGTGCGCGGCGCTGCGCGGGTGCGCCCACAACGAGGCCCACAGGAGCAGCGGCACGCGCGCGCGCCGCGCGCCGCGCCAGGTCGCGAGCGGAGCGAGGCGCCCGCCGGTGGGGCAGACGACGGCGCGGTAGCCGCCCGATGCCGACAGCCCGGCCAGCTCGCCCGGATGGACGTGACGGTGTGGAAACGGCATCTGCTCTGTGAACCCTTCGCCGCCGTGTTTGGAGCGCCCGCCGAACAGCGCGAGCTCGAGCCCCTCGCGCTCGTGCAGGCGCGCAAAGGCTCCGACGCGGTACGCGGGCGCGTGCCCGGTGACGAGCAGAACCGGCTTGGCAGTCGCGCTGCTCACCGCAGCGCGCGCTCGTAGGCTGCGATCGTCTGGCGTCCGCAGTGCTCCCAGGTGAAGTTCGCGGCGACCGTCCGGCGCGCGCGCTGGCGCGCCTCGTGCAGCCGGTGTGGATCTGAGAGCAACTCGTCGATTCGCTGCGTCAGACGCTCGATGTCGCCCGGCGGCACGAGCACGAGCCCGTCGCCGGCCGCTGCGATCTCCTCCGGCCCCGGCTCGCCACGACAGCCGATCGCGGGGACGCCGCCGGCCATCGCCTCGACGTAGGCCACGCCGAAGGCCTCCTCGGTCGAGGGCATCACGAACAGCGTGCAGCGACGCGCCAGCTCGATCGCTTCCTCCGGCGGGCGCTGCCCGTGGAAGTCGACGCGGTCGGCGACCTCCAAGCGCGTGGCCAGCGCTTCGAGCGCGGGACGCTCGGGCCCGTCGCCGACGATCGCGTAGCGAAGGGCAGGGTGCCGCGGCGTCAGCACGGCGAGCGCGCGCAGCACGTCGGCGTGGCGCTTGCGCGCGACGAGGTGCGCGACCGTCACGAGCGCCGGCGGCGCCGCCCCGCGACGCCCCGCGCTCGCGACGGTGGGCTGATCGGTGCCGAGGTGCACGACGCGCGTCTCTCGCGCGCCGTGCGCGCGAGAGAGCTCGGCGATGCCCTCGCTGTTGGCGAGCACGAGACGCGCTGCTCCGAGCGTGTCGCGCACCGTCTCGGCGCCTGCGCGGATCTGCGCTGCGGTGTAGAGGACGTCGCCGCCGTGAACGGAGACGACGAGCGGCGCGCGCGTGCCGCGCAGCGCCCGCACGCGCCTGACCGCGTCGCCGGCCGGGACGGCGTTGTGCGCATGGACGAGCTCGAACGGGAACGCGCGGTGCACGCCGGCCATCGCGACGGCGAGCGACGGCGCTGCCCACTTGCCCCACGCCGCGTAGCTGCGCCGGCGCTCGGGCGAGACGTACGGGGCGTAGCCGATCCGCAGCCCGTCGCGCAGCTGCGAGCGAGGCTCGCGCGCGAGGGCGGCGAGCGCGCCCGCGGCGGCGGCGGGCCCCGCCGAGAGCGCCGAGCGAGGCGGCACGAGCCGCTGCAGCACGAGCACGCGCACCTCGGCGCCGGCTTCGCGCGCGGCGAGCGCCTGGCGGTGCGCCCAGATGCCCATCACCGGATCGCTGCGGCTCGGGTAGAACTCGGCGACGACGAGGACCTTCACCGCGCCCTCACCAGCGCCGGTGCGTCGTCACGGTGCGCTTTGCCTCGGCAGCGCCGACGTACGGGCGCTCGGCGAGAAACTCACGCGCCTCGGCGATCGCAGCCGCGCGCGAGTACGCCTCGGCGGCCGGCGCGGCGCGGTGGCGGATCGCGACGGCGTCGGTCACGCCGCAGCGCCAGCCGTGCTCGCCTGCGAGCGCCGCCCAGTGGGCGTCGAGGCCCCAGCCCATGCGCAGCTGCGGGAACGGCAGCAGCGTGGCGAACGTCGCGCTCGAGAACGCCGTCACGGGTCCGATCTCGACGAAGCGCGTCTCGCGCACGACGCTGCCGGCTCGGCGGCGTGTCTGTGGCCAGGCGGCGTGGGAGTTCAAGCGGTGCGCCGGTTGCGCGAGCTGCAGCGAGAAGCGCTCGGAGAGGAACAGGAAGCGGTCGAGGAAGCCGCGCGGCAGCTCGACGTCGTCGTCGAGCAGCAGCAGCCAGTCGTGGTCGTCGGGCGGATGCGCCGCGAGCAGGCGGTTGAGGTTCTCGAACTTGCCCAGCTCGGCGGGCGCGCAGAGGTGCAGCTCGACGCCGTGGCGCGAGCGCTCGAGCTCGCCGTGGGCGCGCTCGGCCAGCTCGCGGTGCTGCGGACGCTCGACGCCGAGCACGAGCACGCTGCGCCGCGGCGGCTCGGTCCGCGCCGCGCGCGCGAGGCGCAGGCGCCCGCCGCCGAGCAGCTCGCGCGCGTCGACGGCCGCGTCGCGAGCGCTGCGCAGCAGCGCGTCGACTCCGCCGACGGTGCCACTCGTGCCGGAGAGGAAGTCCTCGCCGGGTGCGCTTCGGCCATTGCTCGCGCCGGGCGAGCTGTCGCGACGCGTGCCGCGCTCGCGCAGGCCTTCGCGCAGGCGCCCTGCGCTGTGCGCGACCATCGTCAGAGCTGCCGGGCAGCGGCGGCGCACGACGTGCCCGACGCAGCCGGCGAGCGTCAGGGTCTCGCGGGAGAGCGAGGGCGCGCCACCGCGCCGCGCGTCGAAGCGCCGTGCCGCTGCGCCGCGCACGTAGGCGGTGCGCGCAAGCGCGCCGAGGCGCGCGTCGGGGCCTGCACGGCGATGCTCGACAGATGCTGCGGCTACGTACAGCACGCGCGCCGCGCCGGCGGAGCCCGCGATCAGGCGATCCTGCCACTCTTGCTCGTCGCCGCCGTGCGCGAGCGACACGTCGAACGGCCCGACGCGTTCGAGCGCGCTGCGGCGGATCGCCATGTTCGCGCCCCACGCATAGCTCGTGAAAGCGTCCTGCTGGCCGAGCTCGAGCGACGTGATCGGTGCGCCCTCGCGCCCGCACGAGCGTGGCGCACGGCCTTCCAGGCGCGGCACGATCCGTCCGGCGAGCACGTCCACGTCCGGGTGCTCGCGCGCTGCCACGAGCAGCGCCTGCAGCCATCCGGCGCTCGCGCGGACGTCGTCGTCGACGAACACGACGAGCTCGCCGAGCGAACGGCTGACGCCGGTGTTGCGCGCCACGTTCAGGCCGAGCGGCGCTGCGTGCGGCTCGTATCGCGCCGCGTATCGCTCGGCCAGCTCACGCGCGGCCTGAGAGGCGCCGGCGTCGTCGATCACGAGCACCTCGGCGCCGGCCTCGGCGGCCTGCGGCGCGATCGAGGCGAGCGCGACCTCGAGGTAGGAGAGGCGCGCGCGAGTCGGGATCACGATCGAGGCGGGGATCATCGTTGGACAGTCTAGGTTTGCAGCGGTTTCGGGCGCCAATAGGCTGCACGCTGGCGATGATCCTGTTCCTGCACAACCGCTACCGCACGACAGGTGGCGAGGAGCGCGCGGTCGCGGATCTGATCTGGCTCGTGCGCGAGCAGCTGCACGAGCCCGTCGAGTTGCTCACGCGCGACTCGGCCGAGCTGCGGCGCAGCCGTGCGGCGCGCGCGCTGCTGCGCGGCGGGCTCGAGCCGCAGGAGGTTGGCGCGGCCGTGCGCGCGAGCGGCGCGCGCGCCGTGCACGCGCACAACCTGCAGCCGGGATTCGGCTGGCGCGCGCTCGCGGCGGCGCGCGAGGCCGGCGCGCGCGTGGTTCTGCACCTGCACCAGTACAGGCTCGTCTGCGCGATCGGCGTGTGCTTCACGCGCGGCGCCGAGTGCACGCGCTGTCACGGCCGCGACACGCTCCCAGGCGTGCGCCTGAACTGCCGCGGCAGCCGCCCGGAGTCGGCCGCATATGCAGCATCGCTCGCGCTGTGGCAGCGGCGGATGGTCGAGCAGGCCGACGCGATCGTCGTGCCGAGCGTGTTCGCCCGCGAGCGCCTGCGCGCGCTCGGAGCGCCGCTGCCGTGGGAGCGCGTGAGCGTGCTCGCGCCGCCGGTTCGCGCGCTCGGCGACGGCGAGCGCGGCGAAGGCGAGCCGGCGGCCCGCGGCAGCGTAGGCGCCGCCGCGGCGTCCACCGGCTCGCGCGAGCGCTACGCGCTCGTCGTCTCGCGCTTGGCGCCGGAGAAGGGCGTCGACGTCGCAATCGACGCATGCCGTCTCGCCGGCATCCCGCTCGTGATCGCAGGCGACGGTCCCGAGCGCGAGGCGCTTGCGGCGCGGTCGCGTGCCGGCGAGGCGGCTGCTGCGGTGCGCTTCGCCGGGCACGTCGACGACGGCGAGCTCGCGCGGCTGCGCGCGGGCGCGGCGGTTGCGCTCGTGCCGTCGCGCTCGGCTGAGACGTTCGGCCTCGCGGCGGCAGAGGCGATGGCTGTCGGCCTGCCCGTCGCGGCCAGTCGCGTAGGTGCGCTACCCGAGCTCGTCGAGGAGGCGGCGCTTGCCGCACCGGGCGACGCTCAGGCGCTGGCGCGCACGATCGGCCGGCTCGCCGGCGACGAGGGCGCAGGCGAGCGCGCGCGCGAGCGCGTGCGAGCAATCTGCGCCCCCGATCGCGTCGCGAGTGCGCTCGCGAAGATCTACGACGGCAGCGCATAAGCTGCGGGCCGTGACGCACGAGCAGAGCGCGCTGATCACCGGGCTGACCGGCCAGGACGGCTCGTTCCTCGCCGAGGAGCTGCTCGAGCGCGGCTATCGCGTGAGCGGGCTCGTGCGCGGCGAGCTGCAGCGCTCGCTCGGCTGCTCCGAGTACCTGCGCGGGCGCGTCGAGCTCGTGCGCGGCGACGTGCTCGAGGCGGACACGCTGCGCGCGGCGATCGTCGGCGCGGGCGCCGGTGAGATCTATCACCTCGCTGCGCCGTCGTTCGTGCCGGCCTCGTGGGAGCGACCGGCGGAGACGCTCGCCGCGATCGCCGGCTCGACCGCCGCGATCCTGACGGCCGTGCGCGAGCTCGAACGGCCGGCGCGCGTGTTCGTCGCCGCGTCCGGCGCGATCTTCGGCGAGGCGCCGCAGTCGCCGCAGCGCGAGGACACGCCGTGCCGCCCCGACTCTCCATACGCGATCGCGAAGCTGGCCGCACACGAGCTCGTCGGACGCCTGCGCGAGCACGACTGCCTGCACGCGAGCTCCGGGATCATGTTCAACCACGAGTCCGAGCGCCGCCCGACGCAGTTCGTCACACGGCGAATCACGCACGCGGCGGCGTCGATCGCGCTCGGCCGCCAGGACGAGCTGCAGCTCGGCGCGCTCGACGCCGTGCGCGACTGGTCGTTCGCCGGCGACCTGATGCACGCGGCGTGGCTGATGCTCCAGCAAGAGCAACCGGACGACTACGTGCTCGCGAGCGGCACCGGGCACACCGTCGCGCAGTTTGCGCATACGGCGTTCGCGTGCGTCGATCTCGACGCCGAGCCTTATCTGCGCGTCGACGCGTCGCTCGTTCGCGCGCCCGAGGCGACGCCGAGCGTCGGCGACCCGCGCAAGGCGCGCGAGCGGCTCGGCTGGCAGCCGAGCCTGAGCTTCGAGCAGCTCGTTGAGCGCATGGTGCGCGCCGACCTGCATGCGCTCGAAGCGACGGGCTGAGGCCCTAGACTGGCGCGCGAGTGATCACCGTCGGCATCATCGGGCTCGGCTACGTCGGGCTGCCGCTTGCGGTTGCGTTCGCGCAGGAGGGCTGCGACGTGATCGCCGTCGACGTCGATCAGCGCAAGATCGATGCGATCGAGGCGGCCGAGTCCTACATCGAGGACGTCCCATCGGCGCAGCTCGAGCGCCTCGCGCAGCGGATTCACGCAACGACGCGCTACGCGCGGCTCGCGAAGGCGGACGCGATCCTGATCTGCGTGCCGACGCCGCTGACGCGCAACCGCGAGCCCGATCTCGGACCGCTGATCGATGCTTCGCGCGCGCTCGCGGAGGTCCTGCAGTCGGACCAGCTCGTCGTGCTCGAGTCGACGACGTACCCGGGTACGACGCGCGAACGCGTCGCGCCGCTGCTCGAGGAGTCGGGCCTTGCGGCGGGACGCGACTTCCACCTCGCGTTCTCTCCGGAGCGTGTCGATCCGGGGCGCACGGACTTCACCCTGCGCAACACGCCGAAGGTGCTCGGCGGGCTGAGCCAGGCGTGCGTCACGCGCGCCGAAGAGGTCTACGGGCTCGTCTGCGACCACCTCGTGCCGGTCTCCAGTCCGGAGGCCGCCGAGTTGACGAAGCTGCTCGAGAACATCTTCCGCTCGGTCAACATCGCGCTGGTCAACGAGCTGGCGATGCTGACCGACCGCATGGGCATCGACATCTGGGAGGTCGTCGAGGCGGCCTCGACGAAGCCGTACGGCTTCATGCCGTTCTCGCCTGGACCGGGGATGGGCGGGCACTGCCTGCCCGTCGACCCGTTCTACTTGAGCTGGCGCGCGCGCGAGTTCGACATGACGACGGAGTTCATCGAGCTCGCGGGCAAGGTCAACCAGCAGATGCCCTACCACTGCGTCGAGAAGGCGCAGCGGGTCCTCAACGATGCCGGGATGTCGGTCAAAGGCGCGCGCGTGACGGTCTTCGGCGTGAGCTACAAGCCGGGCGTCGGCGACACGCGCATGTCACCGGCGCTGAAGATCCTCGCGCTGCTCGGCGAGCTCGGCGCCGACGTCGGCTACCACGACCCGCACGTCGCTGCCCTGCCCGAGCTCGGCCTGCACAGCCGGCCGCTCGAGGAGGCGCTCGGCGATGCGGACCTCGTCCTGATCGTCACCGCGCACCCGAGCGTCGACCACGACGTCGTCGCCAAGCGCGCGCGGCTCGTGCTCGACCTGCGCGGCGTCACGCGCGGCTCCGGCGTGCAGGACGTCGTGCGCCTGTGAGCGCTCCAGATCGCTCGGGCGACGCGTCCGCGACGAACGCAGCTGGCTTGCGGGCAGACCCGCGCGGGCCAGGACTGCTCGTCGGCCAGGGCGTCGAGCTCGGCGCAGGAGTGTCGATCGGCGCGCACGTCGTGATCCACGCCGGGACGATCGTCGGCGATGGCTGCGTGCTCGAAGACGGGACGATCCTCGGCAAGCGCCCGCGCCTGGCCAAGAGCTCGGGCGCGCACGGCGAGGTCGGTCCGCTGAGGCTTGCCGAGCAGGTCACCGTCTGCGCCGGCGCGATCGTCTTCGCTGGGGCCGCCGTCGGCGAGGGGACGATCCTCGGCGACCAGTCGTTCGTACGCGAGCGCTCGCGGATCGGCGCCGGCTCGGTCGTCGGGCGCGGCAGCGTCGTCGACAACGACGTCACCGTCGGGGCACGCGTGCGCGTGCAGACGAACGTCTACCTGACCGCGTACACGGCCGTCGAGGACGACGTGTTCCTCGGCCCGGGCGTGCTGACGACGAACGACAACGCGATGACGCGCCATCCGCCGAACGCGCCGCTGATCGGCGCGCTGCTGCGACGCGCCTGCCGGATCGGCGGCGGCGCCGTGCTGACGCCAGGCGTCGAGATCGGCGAAGAGGCTTTCGTCGCCGCCGGCGCCGTCGTCACGAGCAACGTCCCACCGCGCGCCGTGGTGATGGGCGCCCCGGCTCGGGTCGTGCGCGAGGTGCCCGACGAGGACTTGCTCGAGAACTGGCGCTAGTGGACTGCGCTGGCCGCGCGGCGAGTCAGGTCACCGGCGCCTGGACGTGTCGGTGGCGTGGATCGAGCAACCGTAGTCGCTGAGCTCTCCACAGTTCGTGGGCTGGCGGGGGTGATGATGATGATGGTGATGGCGACGATGACGACCCGCGGGCGACACGACATCGACTTCGACGGTGTTGGCCGGAGCTTTCGAGCCGGATTGGGCGATCGCCGAGAAGACGTGCACGCCTGCCGCGAGCGCTTCGACCGTCAGCGACCAGGCGCCTTCGGCGTTCGCGGTGACGAGCGTTCCTTCTTCGGGTTTCTCGCCCGCTTCGTAGACCCAGATCGAGGAGCTCGGCTCGGCCGTGCCGGAGAGCGTGACCGTGGCGCTTTCGCTCGTGCTCCCGTCTTCGGGTGAGGTGATCGACGGCGAGAGGTGAAAGACGCCGCCAAACGTCGGCAGGTAGCCCGAGGAGAGCGCACCGGCTTCGCCGCAGTTCGGCGCGACGCTGCTTTCGACGCCTTCGTCGTGTGTGCCGAGCATGTGACCGAAGCGATCGGTGTAGGTCGGCGATTCCTCGCGGGTGAAGTCTGTGTATTCGCCGAACTCGACGGTCAGGAGCTGCGCGAATTCTCCGGAGACCGCTTTCGGCGGGCCTTCGTTGGGCACTTCCCGGTCTTTGCCCAGCGCGCCGATCGTGACGTGTGCTCCTTCGACCGCCATGCACGTGACGGTGCCTTTGAATTCATGCCACAGACCGCCCGATCCGCCCGAGGTCATGAGCGTGCCCGTCGCGACGCCGGCGCTGAGCGTCGCGTTGACCGATGCCTGGTTGTGGGCGCTGCTCGGCGAGTAGCCGTCGCGGCCCGAGCCTTCGATCGTCACCGTCGGCGCCGAGCCCAGAGCGGGTGAGGCGAAGCAGCAAGCCGCCGCGCAAACGGCTACGCCGGCAGCCAGCAGACGGCTCTTCGAAACTTGTCCATCTCGCATCCGTGCCTCCAGTGGTTGTCGTAGCGCGCCAGCAATCGAGTCAATTCGACAAGCTGGAACGGTGAGGGAGCGTAGCTGCCGCTCCTCCGTATGTCCAGCGACCGGCTCAGAGCTGCTGAGGCGGCCGGGCCGCGGCGACGACCTCGTCGACCTGCTTGCGCGTGAGCCCGGGGCTCATCGGGATCGCGAGGTGCGTGCGCGCAGCCTGCTCGGTGGCGGGCAGCTCCACGCCATGCGCCCACTCGAGCATCGGCTGCTGACGGTGGATCGGGGTGCGGTAGTAGGGCTTGTGCCCGATCCCGGCCTGCGCCAGCGCCGCTTCCAGGCGCTCTACCTGAGGGTGGGCGACCACGTACAGGTGCCACGCAGGCGCAGCCCCTCGGGTCGCTCGCGGCAGCTCGACGAGCTCCCCGAGACCGGCCTGCTCGTATGCCGCGCCCGCTTGGCGGCGAGCGTCGGCCCAGCCGTCGAGGTGCGGTAGCTGGACGCGCAGGATCGCCGCCTGGAGCTCGTCCAGGCGCGAGTTGTAGCCGACGCGCTGGTAGCTCACCTTGTCCTTGGAGCCATGGAAGCGCAGCGTGCGCACGGCCTCGTCGAGCGCGGCGTCGCCGGTCGTGATCGCGCCGCCGTCGCCGAAGCAGCCGAGGTTCTTCGACGGGAAAAAGGAGAACGTCGCGATCGTCCCGAGCGAGCCCGGGCGACCGCCCTCGCCGAGTGACCCGGCGGCCTGCGCGGCGTCCTCGAGCACGGGCACGCCGAGCGCCTCGATCTCGCTCACGGGGGCGACGTTGCCGAACAGGTGCACCGCGATCACCGCCTTCGTGCGCGGCGTGAGGACGGCCTTGACGGTTTCGGGCGTGACGCAATAGGTCTCTGGGTCGATGTCGCAGAAGACAGGCCGGGCGCCCGTCGCGGGGATCGCCTCGGCCGAGGCCCAGAAGCTGAACGACGGCACGACGACCTCGTCGCCGGGCCCGACCCCGAGCGCGCGCAGCGCGATCGTGATCGCCTCCGTGCCGTTGGCCACGCCGATCGCAAAATCCGTCTCGCAGTACGCGGCGAACTCGCTCTCGAACGCGCTCACCTCGGGTCCGAGGATGTAGCGCTCGGAGTCGAGCACTCGCTCGACCGCCGCACGTAGCTCCGCGCGAAGCGGAACGAGCGCCGACGACGTGTCGAACAGCTCGACTGCCACGTTCTCAGCCGGCTTTGAGCAGCTCGAGGTCGGCGCGCGTCATCAGCCTGATCAGCTGCTCGAACGACGTCTGCGGTGTCCAGCCGAGCTGCTTGCCGGCCTTCCCCGGATCGCCGATCAGATGGTCGACCTCGGCCGGGCGCACGAACGCGGGATCGATCGTCACGTACTGCTCGAAGTCGCCGAGCCCGGCCTCGTCGAAGGCGATCTCACAGCATTCGCGGACCGAGTTGGCCGTTCCCGTGGCGATCACGAAGTCTTCGGGCTGCTCCTGCTGGAGCATCAGCCACATCGCTTCGACGTAGTCCTTCGCGTAGCCCCAGTCGCGTTCGGCGTCGAGGTTGCCGAGCCGCAGCTCCTTCGTCAGCCCGTGCTTGATCGCGGCCGCGTGCCAGGTGATCTTGCGCGTGACGAACTCGAGGCCGCGGCGCGGGCTCTCGTGGTTGAAGAGGATCCCGGACGTCGCATGCAGGTCGTAGGACTCGCGGTAGTTGACCGTGATGAAGTGCCCGTAGGCCTTCGCCACGCCGTACGGCGAGCGCGGGTAGAACGGCGTCGTCTCGGTCTGCGGCACCTCGAGCACCTTGCCGAACATCTCGCTCGAAGAGGCCTGGTAGAAGCGAGCCTCGGGGCAGACTTCGCGCATCGCCTCGAGCATCCGCGTGACGCCGACGCCGGTGAACTCGGCGGTCAGCGTCGGCTGGATCCAAGATACGGCGACGAACGACATCGCGGCGAGGTTGTAGATCTCGGTCGGCGTCGACGCGCGCAGCGCGTCGACCAGCGAACGCTGGTCGAGCAGGTCGCCCTGGTGCAGCGTGATGCGATCGCGAATGTGCTCGATGCGGTCGAACTTCTCCGTCGAGGCGCGGCGCACCATGCCGTGCACCTCATAGCCCTTCTCGAGCAGAAGCTCGGCCAGGTAGGAGCCGTCTTGGCCGGTTACGCCGGTGATCAATGCTTTTCGTGCGTCGGTCATCAGCGGCAGCCTATATAGCTTCGCCGATGCTTCAGCCGGCGCCCGCTCACGCGAGCGCGGCGCTCGCCGACGCCTCGAGCAGCCGGCGCGCGCTCGCCGAGATCCCGCTGCGCGCCTCCACGGGCGCCTCCCAGCCCAGCAGCAGGCGCGCCTTCTGCGTCGAAGGAGCGCTGCGATCGGGCCCCCGACGGCCGCCGCGGCGCGGCTTCTTCAACGACAGCGCGTCCGCCTCGCCATCGCACGCCTGCCACGCGACGCGCAGGATCTCGGCGATGGTGAGCTCCTCGGCGCCGCCGAGGTTGAAGTCCTCGCCGACCGCCTTCGGCGAGCCCAGCGCCAGCAGC
>DASZLB010000119.1:0-3252 GCA_035552575.1 Solirubrobacteraceae bacterium
GCCGATGCGCGCTACGGCGAATTGAAGGCAGCCGTCGCCGCGGGCGTCGTCGAGTACCTCGCGCCCGTGCGCGAGCGCTACGCCGAGATGCGCCACGACGAGAGCGCGCTCGAGCAGATCCTCGCCGACGGTGCCGCGCGCGCTTCGGCGATCGCCGCCGAGACGCTTGCCGACGTGCGCGAGCGGATGGGCGTCGCCGCTCCACGTCGGGACCGCTCGGTACCTTGACAGGCGTGGCGCTCGCCAATCTCGAGCTGGACCTCGACGTCTTCACTGGCCCGTTCGACCTGCTGCTGACGCTCGTCCTGCGCGAAGAGGTCGACCTGCTCGAGCTGCAGCTCGCCGAGGTCGTGCTCGCGTATCTCGACCACCTCGAAGCGCGCGGCGAGCTCGACCTCGAGACGGCAACCGAGTTCATCGTGCTGATCGCGGCGCTGCTCGAGCTGAAGTCGCGGCTGATGCTGCTCGGCGAGGAGGACGAGGAGCTCGACATCGAGCCCGAGGAAGCCGCCGAGGAGCTGCTCGCGCGGATGCTCGAAGCGCGCCGCTACCGCTCGGCGAGCACGCACCTGCGCGAGCTGCTCGAGGCCGAGCACGGCGTGCGCTTCCGCGAAGCGCCGCTGCCGGCGAACTTGCGCCGCACCGTGCTTGCGCCGGCCGAGGGCTCGCAGGACCCCGACGTGCTCGGCGAGGCGATCGGCCGCCTGCTGAGGATGCCACCCGAGATCAGCCTGAAGCACGTCTCCGTGCCGCGCGTCGCCGTCTCAGAGCGCCTCGCGCTGCTGCGCGGCCTGCTGCGCCGCGGCGCGTTCAGCTTCGAGGAGGCCGTGCGCGGCGCCGACCGGATGACCGTCGCCGTCACGCTGTTCGCGCTGCTCGAGCTGTACAAGCGCGGCGAGGCCGATTGGGAGCAGGACGGGAGCTTCGGCGAGATCGCAGTGCACGCGCCGGACGCGACGGTCGCCTCCGGTCCCGTCGCCGCGACGAGCGCTGCGACGGCGGGGCTCGCCGGGTGAGCGACGCCGCCGAGGAGCTTCCCGAGCTCGCGCGGACCGTCGAGGCGCTGCTGTTCCTCTCGACCGACCCGTTGAGCGTCGGCGAGCTGGCCGAAGCCGCCGACGTCGGCGAGGGCGCCGTGACGGCCGCGCTCGCGCTGCTCGGCGAACGGCACGCACCAGGGCGTTCCGGGATCGCGTTGCGAGAGCTCGGCGGCGGCTGGACGCTGGCGAGCGATCCGTCCTCCGAGGATGCCGCGCGGCGCCTGTTCAGTCGCCCGCGCGTCTCGACCCTCACGCCGGCGCAGGCCGAGACGCTCGCGATCGTCGCCTACCTGCAGCCGATCTCGCGCCCCGAGATCACGCGCATCCGCGGCGTCGGCGCCGACTCGGCCGTCGCGACGCTGCTCGACCGAGGCTTGATCGACGAAGCCGGACAATCGCAGTTCGGCGCCGTCCTCTACCGCACGAGCACGAAGTTCCTCAAGCTGTTCGGCCTGCGAACGCTCGACGAGCTGCCTGACGTCGCCCGCTGGGACCCGACGCCCGAGGAGCAGGCCGAGCTGCGCGAGCGACTGTTGAAGGCGGGGGAGGCTAGGGCGAGCTGAGAGTCCCGCGTAGTTGGATCGTGATGCGTTGATGCGATATCATCAGTTTGATGCGGACAACGCTCGAGCTCGACGATGACGTCGTAACTGCCGCCAAGGAGCTGGCCAGCGGTGAGCGTCGCTCGCTTGGAGCGGTGATCTCGGAGCTTGCGCGCAGGGGGCTGACCCCGGCGAAAGTGGAGAGCGAGAGCGGCTTGCCGGTGATCCGGGTGCCCGCCGGCACCTCGCCGATCACGCCCGAGATGGTGCGGCGGGCGCTCGACGAGGACTGAACGAGCATCGCCGCGCTGCTCGATGTCAATGCGCTCGTCGCGCTCGTGTGGGATTCCCATGTTCATCACGCCAGGATGCGCGCCTGGTTCACGGAGAACGAAGCGAGCGGATGGGCCACGTGTCCGGTCACCGAGAGCGGTTTCGTTCGGGTCTCGTCCAATCCGAAGGCGTTGCCAAGCGCGCTCGGCGTCGCTGCCGCTCGCACCGTGCTTGCTGCGCTCCGCACGCGCGACGGGCACCGTTTCCTCTCGGACGATGTCTCGCCGACGGATGACGATGTGCCGCCAATCCATGGCTATCGCCAAGTGACCGATGCCCACCTATTGACGCTCGCTCGTCGCGCGGGTCTCATCCTCCTCACATTCGACGCGGGCATTCACGCGCTGGCGCGAGGTCAGGATGTCGAGCTGCTCACAATGTCGTGATGGTCAAGCTCCGCGCCCTGCCAGCTGGCCGCAGGCCGCGTCGATGTCCTGGCCGCGCGTGAGGCGGATCGTCGCGGGGATGTCGTTCGCGAGCAGCGCCTCGTGGAACGCCGCGATCGAAGTGCGCGTCGAGCCTTCGTAGGGCGAGTCGGTCGGGTTGTACGGGATCAGGTTGACCTTGAAGATCGAACGCTCGCCGGAGCGCCCGCGCAGTGCGCGAGCGAGCGCGAGCGCCTGCTCGTAGCGGTCGTTGACGCCGGCGAGCATCACGTACTCGACGAACACGCGCCGGCGCTTTCGCTCGTAGAAGGCACGGCACGCATCGATCACGTCGCTCAGTGGGTAGCGGTCGTTGACGGGCATCAGCTCCGAGCGCAGCGCCTCGTCGGCGGCGTGCAGCGAGAGCGCGAGGCGCAACGGCATGTCCTGCTCGGCGAGCCGTTCGATGCCAGGGATCCAGCCGACCGTCGAGATCGCCGTGTGGCGGTGGCCGATGCCGAGGTCCGGTAAGCGCTCGCACGCGGCCAGCACGCTGTCGAGATTCAGCAGCGGTTCGCCCATCCCCATGAACACGCAGTTGGTGAGCGCGGCAGGCAGCTGCGAGCGGCGGAAGTGCAGCGCCTGGTCGAGGATCTCCGAGGCGGTCAGATTGCGCCCGAAGCGCATCTGCCCCGTTGCGCAGAAGGTGCAGGTCAATGGGCAGCCGGATTGCGAGGAGAGGCACAGCGACCGCCGTTCGGGGGCGGGCGGGATCCCATACCGCATCATCACCGCCTCGACCGGACGACCGTCGGTCGTCCGAAACAACGCCTTGACGGTCCCGTCGCGGGCGTGCGCCTCGTGCTCGAGCGTCAGCGTCGAGAACGGGACGGCGTCGGCGAGCACGTCTCGCAGCCGGCGCGGCAGGTCGGTCATCGATTCAAACGAGTCGGCGCCCTGCGCCGCCCATCG
>DASZLB010000120.1:0-7212 GCA_035552575.1 Solirubrobacteraceae bacterium
AGCGCGAGCAGCTCGTCCATGCCGCGCTCGATGCCGCGCGTCAGCACGTCGATGTCGGGCGCGCCGTCGTAGTCGCCGGTCACGCCGAAGTACAGCCCGCCGTCGTAGGAGAAGATCGCGACGACGATCCGGATCGAGCCGACGACGGGAACGAACGGGTAGGACTCGAGCATCCGCCGCCCGAGCGTCTGCACGGGCTGCTGCGGACCGGGGACGTTCGTCGTTGCCGTGTGCATGTTCAGCCGCGGCGATACCGTCACGAGCCGGCTGCCGAGCGCGAGCAGCAGCGGCGGCGCGAAGCCCGACAGCGAGCTGAGCACGTCGCCGGCGACGGCCTGCTTGGACTGCTTGACGCCGTCCATCTCGAGGCGGATCTGCTCGAGGCGCGCGGCAGGCTCGTCGAGGCCGACGGGCAGCCCCGCGAAGACGGCCGAGACGCGGTTGTTGTAGACGCCCTTCTCGCCCTTGCGCCGCACCGAGACGGGGACCATCGTGCGAATCACGCGCTCGCGCGCGACCTGCTCGCCGCGCGACTGCAAGAGCTCGCGAAAGCCGTTCGTGATCACGCTCAGCACGACGTCGTTGACGGTGCCGCCGAGCTCGGCGCGCACGGCCTTGACGTCGCCGAGGCGCAGATGTGCCCAGCTCCAGCGCCGGTGCGGACCGATCGGGCCGGTCAGCGAGGAGGCGGCGACCGGGCGCAGGCTCGGGCTCGCGGCGGCCGCGGCGCGCGCGATCTCGGCGACCGAGCGCAGCGTTTCGCGCGGCGTCGCAAGCGCGCGTTTGACCGTTTCGAGCTGCCCGGCCGGGCTCGCGCGGCGCACGAGCGTTCGCAGCAGGATGTCCAGACCGGACGGCTCCGGCGCAGCCGACCAGCCGCGCGCGAGCGCCGTGGCAGAGGGCTCGCCTGCGGCCGTCTCGTCGGAGAACATGACCGACATCAGGTCGGTCGCGGCGACGCCGTCGACCATGCAGTGGTGGACCTTCGAGAGCAGCGCCCAGCGCCCGTCGTGCATGCCCTCGACCATCCACAGCTCCCACAGGGGCTTGTCGCGGTCGAGCGCCTGCGAGAAGACGCGGCCGGCCATCTGCCGCAGCTGCGGCTCGCCGCCGGGCGCCGGGATCGCCGTGTGGCGCAGGTGGTAGTCGAGGCTGAAGTGCGGATCGTCGACCCAGATCGGCGGGCCGGCGGCGAGCGGCACGAAGCGGACCTTCTGGCGGTAGCGCGGCACGAGCGCGAGCTTGCCCTCGACCATCGCGCGCAAGTCCGCAAACGGCGGTGGCGGTCCGGCGAAGATGCTCACGGCGCCGATGTGCATCGGCGTCGTGCCGTTCTCGATGTGCAGGAAAGACGAGTCCATCGGGCTCATCCATTCCATCCGCTGCTACCCCTCCGTGCTTGCTTCGTCGAGCACTCGATCGAGCACGCGGTAGACATCGACGTTGACCGACATTCCGCAGTGGCTCGAGTCGACCGCGACCGCCTCGGCGCGCGAATCGATGCACGCCTGCCAGTCGACGATCGCGTCGCTGTAGGAGAACATCGCGGTCGCTGCGATGCCATCGGGCAGCGGCGCGGCGAGCGCGGCGCGGAACTCGGCGCAGCACGCGCCGTACTCGCAGCTGCTCGAGAACAGGCCCGGCAGGCCGAGGTCGCCGAGCGTCGCGAGCCAGCGCACGGTGCGCAGCACCGGCGGCGCGACGGCCAGCCCGTCGGTGACGGGTGAGCCAAGCATCGCGAGGCCGGCGACCGCGTCGGCGTTGCGCACGGCGAGCGCGCGCGCGAGCGCGCCGCCGCGGCTCTGGCCGATCAGGAAGACGCGCTGCTCGGTCTCCGAGGCGAGCGCGTGCAGTTGCTCTTCGAGTCGCACGACGAGCTGCTCGGCGCAGCCGACGTTGGCGCGAAAGCCGCTCGTGTGCACGCGGTGCCCGCGGCGCACGAGCCACTGGCGCAGCACCCGCAGCGAGCCGTCACCGGCCATGAAGCCCGGGACGAGCAGCACCGGCGGCGCGTCGGCGCGCTTCTGCACCGAGCGGAACTCGCGGCTGGCGAGCAGCCGCGCGAGCTCTCCCCCGTAGCGGACCTCGCCCCACAGCGGCGCGATCGGCGACGCTGTGGCGGTGGCCTCAGCGGACATGACTTCCATAGACTACGCGCGATGGAGCTGACTGACAAGCACGTCGTCGTCACCGGCGGCGCCGGCGGGATCGGCGGGGCACTGGCGAGGCGCTTGGCCGTCGAGGGCACGCGCGCGGTCGTCGTCGCCGATCGCGATCTCTCACGCGCGCAGGACGTCGCCGGCGAGTTCGGCGGCTTGGCCGTCGAGCTCGACGCGGCACGCGAGAGCAGCGTCAAGGCGCTGATCGAGCAGGCGAGCGAGGCGAACGGCCCGATCGACATCTTCATCTCGAACGCCGGCGTGCCGGGGGGGATGGGGGGCCCGGAGACACCGGATGAGCTGTGGGAAGAAGCGTGGAACGTCAACGTGATGGCGCACGTCTGGGCTGCTCGCGCGCTGTTGCCGCAGATGATCGAGCGCGGCGAGGGCTACCTGATCAACACGGCCTCGGCGGCCGGACTCTTGACGCAGGTCTCCTCGCTCGTCTACAGCGTGACGAAGCACGCGGCCGTCTCGCTGGCCGAGTGGATGGCGATCGAATACGGCGAAGCGGGCGTGCGCGTCTCGTGCATCTGCCCGCAGGGCGTGCGCACGCCGATGCTCGAACTCGCGATGCACGAGCCGGCCGGCGCGGCGGCGCTGAAGGCCGGCGGCGTGATCGAGCCGGAGGACGTCGCCGAGGCGGTCGTCCAGGGGATCGGCGACGAGCGCCTGCTGATCCTGCCGCACGAGGAGGTCGCGCGCTTCATGGCGCTGAAGGGCGCCAAGCCGGATCGCTGGATCGCGGGGATGCAGAGGCTCGTGCGCGAGGCGCGCGCGGCCGACGCGTCCTAGCTTGCCGAAGCGCCGCTAGCTCGCGGTCAGCGGAACGGCGATGACGGGCGGGCGCGTCGGGTGCAGGCTGCCGCCGGCGGGCTCGCTCGTGACGAGCACCTCGTCGACGCCGTGCAGGCTGTTCGGCACGTCGACCTCGCCGCTGCCGCCGCTCGTCACGCTGAACAACGCGTTCGTGGCCTTCGGCGCGGCCTTGCCGTGGACGAGCCAGACCTCATAGATTCGCCCGAGCGCAGGCGGCGGCATGTGCGCGACGACGAGCTCGGCGCGTCCGTTGCCGCGCTTCAGCGAGACCTCGGCCGTGCGCGCGACGCCGATGCCCTTGCCCGGGATCGTCGTGACCGCGCCGTGGCTCGAGGAGCCGACGGCGATCAACACGGCGATCAGCGCCGCGAGACCGGCCGCGGCGGCGGCGCCGGCGCCGAGCACGAAGTCGTTTCGCCGGTACCAGGGCCGGGCGGACTTGACGGGTTCGTCGGCGGCGGGGCCGGCGGCGTTCAGCAGCTCGGCCTCGGAGCGCACGCTCGCGAGGATCCGGCCGCGCAGCGACGCGGGAGCGGCTGCCGCGGGTACGCTCATCGGCAGCTCGTCGGCGACGGTCTGCAGCTCGGCCACTTGGGCGCGGCAGTGAGCGCAGCCGTCCATGTGCTCGCGGAAGCTCGCGAGCTCGGCGTCCTGGAGCGCGCCGAGCACGTAGGCGGCGGCGTCGTTCAGGCGCGCGCAGTCGAAGTCCGATTCGCGCTGGCTCATGAGCTGAGCGCCCCCCATCCCTGTAGCTGACCACGAAGCTTCTGCAGCCCGAGGCGCATCCGTCCCTTGACGGTTCCGATGGGCATGCCGAGCATCGAGGCGATCTCCATGTGCGTGAAGCCGCCGAAGTAGGCGAGCTCGATCACGCGCCGCTGCTCGGAGGGCAACTCGCCGAGCGCGCCGCGGATCTCGCGCGAGGTCGCGTTCTCGACGGCTTGCACCTCGGTGCGCTCGGGCGCCTCGAGCGTCTCCTCGATGCCCTCGTCGCTGAGCCGGCGGCGCTCGTGCACGCTGTTGCGCCGCAGCGCATCGACGGCGCGGTTGTGGACGATTCCGAGCGTCCACGTCCGCACGCTGCCGCGTGTGCGGTCATAGCGCGTCCCACTGCGCCAGACGGCGAGAAAGGACTCCTGCGCGATGTCCTCGGCGACCGAGCGCTTGCCGCAGATCCGGTAGGCGAGCGCAAACGCCGCGTCCTCGTGGCGCTCGAGCACGACCTCGAAAGCATCGGCATCGTTGCCGGCAACCAGCTCCATCAGCTCCTCGTCGGCAAGCTTTCTCAGTCTGTCCTTCGAGTTGACACTCGAGCGTCGCAATCGGGGCATCGCGTTCCTATACGGGCGAGGCGGCTTCACGGATCACAGTCTCGCGATCAGCACGGATGGCCGAGGCGCGTCTTGCTCCTCAGATGATCCGGCGACGGTCCCTCCCGCGTAGTGAACAGTCAACGGTATCGCCAGGAGATCTCTCCGGGTGCCGTGTACCCGGCAAACGAAGAGGAGCAACGAATGAGTTACGAGATCAATCTGGACGACGTCGATGTCGATGGTGCAGTTCGCGAAGCGGCGCATGAGGTGTCAGGCGACACGCGCCTGGGCTTCCTGAAGAAGGCCGGCCTCGCGGGCGGAGCCGTGATGGGCGGTGGCGCTGTCGTCTCGGCGCTGGCGCCGAGCGCGTTCGCGGCATCGCAGAAGGGCCGTCCGCCGGCCAAGTTCGGCAAGGGCGACATCGGCATCCTCAACTACGCGCTGACGCTCGAGTACCTCGAGGCGGCGTTCTACAACGGCGCGACGGCGGCGAACCTGTCGCTGACGCCGCAGGTGTCGGCGTTCCTGAAGACGGTCACGGCCGACGAGAACGCACACGTCAAGTTCCTGAAGAAGGCACTCGGCTCGAAGGCCGCGAAGGAACCGAAGTTCAACTTCGCCGGCGCGAACACGAGCGTGGAAACGTTCATGAAGACGGCAGCGGTGCTGGAGAACACGGGCGTTCACGCCTACCTCGGCCAGGTGCTGAACATCAAGACGCCGGCGTACGTCGCGGCGGCCGGCTCGATCCTTACGATCGAGGCGCGTCACGCGAGCGTCATCGGACTGCTCAACGAAGCAGCCCCGACAGGTGCCGGCATCGCACCGGACGGTCCGTTCGACAAGCCGTGGACCGCGAGCAAGGTTCTCAGCGCAGTCGAAGGCACGAAATTCATCGTCGGCTGAACACGCCGCATAGCGGCGGTTGACGCTGAATCGCTTCACGACGCGCCGTCCGGTGGGAATCCGCCGGGCGGTGCGTCGACGTTCTGAAACTAGTTAATCGCCAGAGCGCGTCAAGTCGGCCCGCTATCGGTCGTCACCGGGATTCCGGTGATCCACACACTGGCGGGGCGCGAACTACGGGCAAGACGGTGTGAAGCCACACCAGCGGTTCGAGGCAGGCATGTGCCTGCTCGACAGTAACCAACCGGAGGTACCCAGATGCTCAATTCACCGGATGAGGAAGCGCCGCAGCCGGCCGGAATCGTCGAGCGGCTCGTGCGCGACGACGTCGACCGCAAGCGCTTCCTGAAGATGGCGGGAAGCGCCGGCGCGGCGAGCTTCGGCGCATTCGTGCTCGCCGCCTGTGGCAGCAGCAGCAGCAGCAAAAGCGCAAGCACGGCGGCAGCGACGCCGACGAGCACGACAGCCTCGAGCGCGACGGGCGATGTCGGGATTCTCAACTACGCCTTGACGCTCGAGTATCTCGAGACGGAGTTCTACTCGAAGGTCGTCTCGGCGCGCCTGTTCAAAGGCAAGGTCGGGAGCCTGATCAAGACGTTCGGCGCCCAGGAGGCCTCGCATGTCGCCGCGCTGAAAGCGGCTGTGACGAAGCTCGGCGGGATGCCGGCAGCGGACCCGATGGGGAAATTCCCGATCACGAGCGCCACGCAGGTCGCGGAGCTCGCGTACACCGTCGAGAACCTCGGCGCATCGGCGTATCTCGGCCAGGCAGCGAAGATCCAGAGCCCGGAGGTTCTCGCTTCGGCGCTTGCAATTCACTCAGTCGAGGCGCGTCACGCGGCGACGCTCGGCACGCTCGTCAAAAAGTCGGTCACGCCGCAGGGCGCATTCGCGACGCCGGCTGACATGTCCACGGTCCTGGCAGCGGTCAAGCCGTTCCTGTCCTAACCGTTCACCAATCGGCCAGAAAGGGAACAGATATGACTACTGATCAAGACATCGCCGGCGCGGAGCTGGCAGCGTGCGAGGTCCACGGCATGACCCGCTCGTCGTTCATCCTGCGCGGCGCGCTCGCGGCAGGCGCTTTTTACGGCACTGCGTCCGTCGCCCCATTCGTCTCGCAGGCGCTTGCCGAAACGGGCGGAGGCGACGTTGAAATCCTCAACTTCGCGCTGACGCTCGAGTACCTCGAGGCGGACTTCTACAACGTCAAGGGCAAGTCGCTCGCGCTCTCGGGCGAAGCGAAGAGGTACGCGAAGGAGTTCGGCGCCGAGGAGGCGGCGCACGTCTCGGCGCTCTCGGCCGCGATCAAGCAGCTCGGCGGAAAGCCCGTGGCGAAACCGTCGTTCGTGTTCCCGGCGACGAGTGAGAAGACGTTCCTGGCACTCGCGTCGGTGCTCGAGAACACGGGAGTCGGCGCGTACAACGGCGCTGCGCCGTCGCTGCAGAGCAAGCAGGTGCTGGCATCGGCCGGCAGCATCGTGCAGATCGAGGCTCGCCACGCGGCGGCGATCGACCTGCTGATCGGCAAGAGCCCGACGCCGAACGAAGGCTTCGACAAGCCGCTCGCGAAGGCGACTGTCCTTGGAGCCGTCAAACCGCTGATCAAGGCCTGACCGGCGGGTGGTTTCGGCGGCGCCGGTGATCTGTCACCGGCGCCGCCGCGTAGTTGTAGCTAGAAGCCAATCTGCTCCAGGCGATTGGACTACGAACTTCAGGAGCTGTTACACATGGGCCTCGACAACCCCCTTCACATCGCTTTTCTGCTGATCCTGCTGCTGCTCGTGTTCGGTGCCAAGCGCCTGCCCGAGATGGGCCGCTCGCTCGGCAGCGGCATGCGCGGCTTCAAGGACTCGCTCAGCGGCGAGCACGAGCACAGCTCGCTCGTCGCCTCGGCCGAGCAGCACGCCGCGCCGGCGGCGACTTCACCCGCCGCTGCCACTCCATCCGCCACTGCCACTCCGGTCCTCGCGCCGGTGCGCGAGCCGGTCATCGCGGTCGTCCGCGAGCCCGGC
>DASZLB010000121.1:0-4160 GCA_035552575.1 Solirubrobacteraceae bacterium
CGAGTTCGCGGCGCGCGTCACCTCGACGATGATGACCTTCATCAGGTCCGGGTCGTGGCGGTAGCTGTCGATGATGAACGACGCGATCGCCTCGAGCTTCTCGCGCACCGGCAGCGGCTCGGCGTCGACCTCGCGGATCAGCGCGAGCATCACGTCCCAGCGCTCGAGGAAAAGCGTGTCGAGCACCTCGTCCTTCGAGCCGAAGTAGTGGTAGACGAGCCCGTAAGCGACGCCGGCCTCGTCGGCGATGTCGGATACCCGGCAGGCGTGAAAGCCCTGGCGCGCGAACACGCGCACGGCCGCGTCGAGGATCAGGCGGCGCTTGTCGGGCCCCGCCTTCGCGCCACCGTTGGCAGGCTTCGTAGCGCTCATGCGCGCACCTGCTCGGGCCACTCGTAGACCTCGGGGCGACGGTTCGCGAGCGCCGGGAGCTGAGCGCGAATCCGCTCGAGCTGCTCGAGGTCGAGCTCGGCGACGATGTGCCCCTCGCCGTCGGGCGCCTGCGCGAGGACGACGCCCCATGGGTCGACGATCATCGAGCGCCCGCCCGAGCGGTTGCCGCCGGGGTGCTCTCCGATCTGGTTCGCCGCGATCACGAACGCCTGGTTCTCGATCGCCCGCGCGCGCAGCAGCGTCTCCCAGTGGTCGCGCGTCGTCGCGAGCGTGAACGCGGCCGGCAGCGGGAACGCGCGCGCGCCGCGTACGGCGAGGATCCGGTAGAGCTCCGGGAAGCGCACGTCGTAGCAAATCGACAGCCCGAGCTGCACGCCCTCGGCGGTCTCCGAGAGGACGATCTCCTCGCCGGCGTCCTCGAGGTCCGACTCGCGATATGAGCGCCCGGCGACTTCGACGTCGAACATGTGCAGCTTGCGATAGACAGCCTTGACCTCGCCGCGGCGATCGACGTGCACGCACGTGTTCGCGAGCTTCTCCTGGCCGTCGATGCGCTCGACGATCGAGCCGGCGACGAGCTCGACGCCAAGCTCTCGCGCCGTCGCGCGGGCCCAGCCGACAGCCGGGCCGTCGAGCGTCTGCGCGGCCGCGCGCAACTGCTCGTCGGAGCCCATCGCGGTCCACTTCTCCGGCAGTACGATGACGCTTGCGCCGTCGGCGGCAGCCGCCCGCGTGAGGCGGTCCGCGACAGCGAGATTTGCCGCCGGGTCGGCGGTGGCGTTGAGCTGAACTGCGGCAACCCTCAAGATCGCATCCTCTCCCGCGAGCCGGCACCGGCGAGCCGGCCGGGCGTTACGGGCAAATAGATTGACTGGTCAGTCAACACCTCGAAGCATAACGACCGCCGCTCGGCGGGATGGCGCAGACCCGCTTTCGGCGCGATCTCGGATGAGCTTGCTGCGGTACGGGCGCCCGCTGAAGCGCTGGCGCTACGTCGGCGTCTTCGGCGAGGAGCTGATGGCGTGCGCCGCGATCGTCCAAGTCGGTCCGGCGCGGCAGTCCTTCTGGGCGCTATACCGCCGCGGCGCGGACGAGCTGCGCGAGCGCACGCGGATGCTGCCGCGCGAGAGCGCGCTGTCGCTGCAGCGTGGATCGGCGTTCGAGCAAGGCACGGCCGACCGCGAGGCGGAGCCCGGACGCCTGCGCATCCGCGACGGAGGCGTCGACCTCGACCTCTCGCTGCTTGAAGAGACAGGCTTCCGCGCGCACTGCCCGCACGGGCGCGGCGAGGTGTGGACGCGCAAGCAGGCCGGCATCGCCGCGCGCGGCACGCTCGCGCTCGACGGTGGCGCGCCGGCGCCTCTCACGGCGCGAGCGGTGATCGACGACACGGCCGGCTACCACGCGCGCCACACCGAGTGGTGGTGGTCGGCCGGCGTCGGACAGGACCCCGACGGCCGGGCGCTCGCGTGGAACCTCGTCAGCGGCGTCAACGACCCGCCGGCCGGCTCAGAGCGCGCCGTGTGGATCGATGGCGAGCCGCACGAAGCGCCACCGGTGAGCTTCCGCGAGGATCTGCGCAGGGTCTCGGCCGAGGACGGCAGCGAGCTGCGCTTTCACGCCGAGGCCGAGCGCAGCCACAGGTCGAACCTGCTGATCGTCAAGAGCGACTACCGCGCGCCGTTCGGGGCCTTCTCGGGGAGCCTGCCGGGCGGCATCGCGCTGGCTCACGGGCTCGGAGTGGTCGAGCATCATCGCGCGACTTGGTAAGGCACTCGCCGGCAAGCGCCAGTGGCAGGCCGCGGCCTACTCGCCGCCGCGCGCCCGCTGGCTGCGCAGCTCGGCGAGCAGCAGCTTCGAGTGCATCGCGCCGAGCAGCTCGCGCAGCGGCTCGACGCCGGCGGCGACGATCTCCATCGCGCGGCTGACCTCGACCTCGCCGGCGAGCCGGTCGAGCAGTGCGCGAACCTCGGCCTGGACGAGCGGCTCGAGTGCCTCGCGGTAGCGCAGCGTGTCGTACACGGTGAAGCCGAGCGCCTCCTCGTAGCCGCCCGCGCGGAAGCTCGCGATCGCCTCGATGATCTTCACGTCGTCCTGGTCGTAGCCGCTGCGATTCGGCGTCAGCACGCCGATCTCGGCGAGCCGCTCGAGCACGTTGCGCGGGATCTCGTAGCGCTCGTGCACGGCCTTGACGGAGACGCGTTTGGAGCTCTCTGCGCTCGCGAGCGCGCGCTCGAGGATGCGGTCCTCGAGCTCGATCAAGGCATGCACGCGGCCGGGGTCCTCGGCGAGCGTGCTCTTGATCACGCGCAGCGGCATGAAGCGCTTCTCCTGCAAGCGCTTGATCAGCGCGATCCGCTCGACGTACTCGGGCGGGTAGTAGGCCATGTTGCGCGACGTGCGGACGATGTCCTCGCCTTCGCCGAGCAGCCCTTCGCGCAGGTAGTAGCGGATCGTCCCGGCGCTCACGCCGGAGCGCTCGGCGAGCTCGCTCATCTTCAACAGCGCCCGCTCACGGGCAGCATCGACGGCCGCTGGGAGCGTCGCGCTCATCGCCGAAGCCCCACGCTCAGACCTGGAATGTCATGTCCTGCTGCTCGCCGGCCGGTCCCGCGACGGCGCCTTCGGCGAGCAGCTCGGCGACGTCGCTCTCGGAGTATCCAGCCGCCAGCAGCGCCTGCTCGGTGTGCTCGCCGAGCGCCGGGCCGGGCAGCCGCGCGTGATCGCCGGGCGTGCGCGTCAGCTTCACGGGCAGGCCGAGCTGGCGCACAGGGCGCTCGGCGCCTGGCTGATCGAGCTCGACGACCATCTCGCGTGCCTGCACGAGCTCCGAGGAGAGCGCCTCGTCGAGCTCGAGCACCGGCTCCAGGCAGCAGTCGTTCTTGCGCGCGAACGCCTCCCACTCCTCGCGCGTGCGTTCTTTGAAGATCTCCTGGACCTCTCCGTGCGCGGCCGAGCCGGGGCGCTCGAATTGCGACGCGATCAGATCCTCGCGCCCGACGCCGCGGCAGAAGCCCTGCCAGAACTTCGGCTCGAGCGCGCCGAGCGACACCCACCCGTCGGAGCACTCGTACGGGCGGTAGCAGATCAACGATCCCGCGAGCGGCAGCTCGCCGCGCCGCGCCACCTCCTCGCCGGCGAAGTAGCTCGCGGTGACCATCGCCAGCCACGACAGCGCGCCGTCGGCCATCGAGACGTCGACGAGCTGGCCCTCGCCGGAGCCCGGCCGCCCGCCGCCGCCGTCGCGCTCGCGCAGCGCCGCGAGGATGCCGAACGCGGCCATCAGCGCGCCGCCGCCGAGGTCGGCGATCTGCCCGGCGGCCTGCACCGGCTCGCCGCCACGCTCGCCCGTCAGCCCGAGCAGGCCGACGAGGCCGAGGTAGTTCATGTCGTGCCCCGACGCATTGCGTTTCGGCCCGTCCTGCCCGTAGCCGGAGATCGCGCAGTAGACGATCCGCGGGTTCTCCTCGCGCATCCGCTCGTAGCCGACGCCGAGGCGGTCGAGCACGCCCGGGCGAAACGACTCGAGCACGACGTCGTATTCGCGCACGAGCGCGAGCAGCGCCTCGCGGCCGCGCTCGTTCTTCAGGTCGATCCGGATCGAGCGCTTGTTGCGGTTCAGCGAGAGGAACAGCGCCGACTTGGCGCTGTCGTGCGCGCCCTCGTAGTACGGCGGCGCCCAGCGGATGTAGTCGCCCATGCCCGTGTCCTCGACCTTCAGCACGTCCGCGCCGAAGTCGGCGAGCAGCAGCGAGCAGAAGCCGCCC
>DASZLB010000122.1:0-5938 GCA_035552575.1 Solirubrobacteraceae bacterium
GAAGAACGAGATGCGGCCGAAGACCTGTTCCATCAGCTCGCGCGTGGCCTGCTCGTCGCCTGCGTGCGCGAGCTCGACACGCTCGCGCGCGCCGTCGAGCACGGCGATCGCGTTGCTCATCGCGTAGGCGATCTCCTGCACCGGCGTCGCTCCGGCCTCCTGCAGGTGGTAGGAGCAGATGTTGATCGGGTTCCACTTCGGCACGTGCTCGACGGTGTAGGCGATCATGTCGGCGATCAGCCGCATCGACGCGGCCGGCGGGAACGCGTAGGTCCCGCGCGCGAGGAACTCCTTGATGATGTCGTTCTGCGTTGTTCCCTGCAGCTTCTCCTGCGCGACGCCCTGCTCCTCGGCGGCGACGATGTACAGCGCGAGCAGCCACGCGGCCGTCGCGTTGATCGTCATCGACGTGTTCATCTCGCCGAGCGGGATGCCGTCCATCAGCGCGGCCATGTCGCCGCGGTGCGAGACGGGCACGCCGACCTTGCCGACCTCGCCACGCGCGAGCTCGTCGTCGGGGTCGTAGCCCGTCTGCGTCGGCAGGTCGAAGGCGACCGACAGGCCCGTCTGGCCCTTTTCGAGGTTGCGCCGGTACAGCTCGTTCGAGGCCTTCGCCGTGGAGTGCCCGGCGTACGTGCGCATCATCCACGGACGATCGCGCTCGGGCAGCCGCGGCAGGTGATCGCTGCTCATGACGCCAATTGTACGGCTGCGCCGTGCCGTTTATCCTCCAGGACGTGAGCGAGACCATCGAGGTGCCACGAGTCGGCGGGCCGGGAAGCGGCCTCGGCGACTCGTGGAGGGTGATCGTGCGCAACGACAATCACAACACTTTCGAGCACGTTGCTCGCACGCTCGCACGGTTCATTCCCGGGATCTCGCTCGATCGCGGCCACGAGATCGCCAACGTGATCCACACCGCCGGACAGGCGATCGTCTGGAGCGGGATGCAGGAGCCCGCCGAGCACTACTGGGAGCAGCTCAAGGGTGCGGGGCTGACGATGGCCCCGCTCGAGCAAGGCTGAGCTAGGCGCTCTCGCCCTCGACGATGCCGCCGGGCACGCCGTTGGGGCGCCCGTTGGCGTGGTGCCCGTTGGAGTGGCCGTTGCGGCCGTTGCCGTTCGCGGGAAGCTCTGCGCCGGCGATCTTGTCCCACCAGCCGTACAGCACGGGCACCTGGTACCAGCTCGAGTAGATCGTGCGGAAGCGCGTCAGCTCGGGGCCGGACCAGTAGCGGTCCCACTGCAGGTGGTCCTCGAAGGCGGCGAGCTGCTGGAACTTGTAGCGGTCGTCGCGGGCGCGGTAGACGCCGTAGGACGTCGCGCCGTAGCGCAGCGCGACGGCGGCGACCTCGCCGAGCACCTCCTCGAAGGACTCGGCGCGGAAGCCCGTGGCGTACCACGGGACGATCACGGTGCCGGCCACTAGGCGCCGACCTCCGCGTGGATCGCGCCGGGGCCCTCGGCGGTCTTGCCTTCGCCCTCGTTCTCGGCGCCGACGAGGATCGAGATCTTGCCGAGGTGCTTGTTTTCGAGCATCAGCTGGTGCGCTTCGGCGACGCCGTCGAAGCCGAGCGTGCGCCACAGCACGGGGCGGATCTGCCCGGACTCGATCAGCTCGTTGGCCTTCATGCACTCGTATGCGTTGGCGAAGTGCGAGCCGATGATTTCCTTCTGCTTCATCCACAGGTAGCGCACGTCGAAGTCGAGGTTGTAGCCGGTCGTGCCGGCGCAGATCACGACCTTGCCGAACGGCTTGACAGTGAAGACGGACGTCGGGAACGTCGCCTGGCCGACGTGCTCGAAGACGATGTCGGGCGCGTCGCCGAGGATTCCCTTGACGCGCTTTGAGAATTCGCGCGAGACGCCGAAGCGCGCCTTGTCCTCCTCGGGCGTCTCCTTGCCGGTGCGCATCATGCCCTTGAACTCGGCGCGGTCGATGTAGTCGACGGCGCCGAGGCGCTTGACGAGCTCGCCCTTCTCGGGCGAGGAGACTACGCCGACGCAGTTCGCGCCCGCGGCTGCGCAGAGCTGCGTCGCGAACACGCCGAGGCCGCCGGCGGCGCCCCAGATCAGCACGTTCGCGCCGGCCTGCATCTTGCAGCGCGTGATCAGCATCCGGTACGCGGTGAAGTAGACGAGCCCGTAGGAGGCGGCCTCCTCCCAGTTCAGCGCGGTCGGCTTCGGCAAGAGCTGCTGCGCCTGGACCTTCGTGAACTGTGCGAAGGAGCCCCACGTCGTCTCATAGCCCCAGATCTTCTGCGACGGCGCGGCCATCGGGTCGAGGCCGTGCACCTCGGGGTCCTCGTAGGAGGCCTGGTTGCAGTGCACGACGACCTCGTCGCCGGGCTTCCAGCGCGTCACGCCGGCGCCGACCTTCCAGACGACGCCGGAGGCGTCGGAGCCGCCGATGTGGTGGCCGTACTGCGGATGGTCGCCGTAGCGCCACACGCCGACCGGCTCGCCGAGCGCAGCCCAGACGTTGTTGTAGTTGACGCCGGCCGCCATCACGCGGACGATCACCTCGAACGCGCCCGGCTCGGGCACCTCGATCTCCTCGACCTGGAAGGCGTCCTTCGGTTCGCCTTGGCGCTCCTCGCGGATCACCCAGGCGGCCATCGTCTTCGGCAGCTCGCCGGGCTCGGTGCTGACGTCGGATACTTGCTGCAGGTCGAGTGCCACGTGCTGTTGAACCTCGCGAGTCGGGGACGGGGTGCGAGAGCAATCCTACCCACGCCTCGCGCGCGAGGCGTGCCCGGCGCGCGGCAGCGCCCGCGCCGCGGCGCGCTCAGACGTTGACTGTCTCGGGCTCGCGCCGCCGCGGCTCTGGCTCAGAGCTCGCGCCCGGTGCGGGTCCGCGCTTGGCGCTGGACGCCTCACGGGGTGCCGCACTAGCGCTCACACTCGCCTCGACGTCGCCGGCCTGCGCCTCGACTTGCTCGTCGGAGCGCTTGCGGATCAGCAGGAAGGCCGTCAGCGCGCCGAGCAGCGCGACGGCTGAGCCGAGCAGCAGGCCGTAGTGCAGCGCGTAGACGAACGCCTGCTGCGCGCCGTCGACGACGCGCGCGGGGACGCCGTGCGCGACGCCGCCGGAGCCGAGCCCGCCGGCGAGCTTCGCGCGCGCCGAGTCGGGCAGCTGCGGCAGCAGTTCGTCGATCTTCGAGCGCCCGAGCGTCGCGACGAGCGCGCCGAGGATCGCGACGCCGAACGTGCCGCCGACCATCCGGTTCATCGAGAGGATGCCCGAGGCGACGCCGGCCTTCGTGCGGTCGACTGCGTTCATCGCGGCGAGGCTCATCGGCGACATGACGAAGCCCATGCCGACGCCCATCAGCATGAAGCCGGGAAGCAGCGCGCCGTAGCCGCTTGAGACGGTCAGGTGCGACTGCCAGAACAGCGCGCCGGAGACGCACAGCAGACCGAACGTGATCAGTGGGCGCGAGCCGACGCGGTCGGCGAGGCGCCCGGCGAGCGGCGCGATGACGATGATCATCACGGTCGACGGGAGGAAGCGAACGCCTGCTTGCAGCGGCGAGTAGCCGCGGATGTTCTGCATGTAGAGCGCGAGGAAGAAGAACATCGCGAGCATCGCGAAGCTGACGATGAAGGCGACGATGTTCGCGCCGAGGAACGTGCGCGAGCGGAAGAAGCTGAAGTCGACCATCGGCGAGGAGCGGCGGCGCTCGACGAGCGCGAACGCGCTCAGGCCGATGGCGGCGACGGCGAACATCGCGAGCTCGCGCGCCGAGCCCCAGCCCCATTCGTTGCCCTCGACGAGCGCGAGCACGAGCGCGGCGAGGCCGATCGTCAGCGTCGCGACGCCGGGAATGTCGACCGAGCGCGCGACGGTCTCGTCGCGCGACTCGCGCACGGCGAACAGCGCGATCACGACGGCGCCGACGGCGACGGGGACGTTGAGGAAGAAGATCGACTGCCAGCTGACGGACTCGACGAGGAAGCCGCCGACGACGGGCCCGATCGCGAGCGCCATCGCGGAGACGCCGGCCCACGTGCCGATCGCCTTGCCGCGCTCCTGCGGCGGGAATGCGTTCGTGATGATCGACAGCGTCGCGGGCATCATCAGCGCGGAGCCGACGCCCTGCACGGCGCGCCACGCGACGAGCCACGTGTCGCTCGGCGAGAAGCCGATTGCGGCGCTCGCGGAGGCGAAGATGACGACGCCGGCGAGGAAGACTTTGCGCCGGCCGAACAGGTCCCCGAGGCGCCCGCCGGTGACGAGCAGCACGGCGAACGAGAGCGTGTACGCGTTGACGGTCCACTCGAGCGACGACGTCGAGGCGTTCAAGCTGCGCTGGATCGACGGCAGCGCGACGTTGACGACGGTGTTGTCGAGCATGATCATGAACAGCGCGAAGCACATCGCGCCGAGCGCCCACCAGCGGCGGTTTCCGTCGTGCATCTGCAGTGCCCTGATCCGCTCGGTCATCTGTTGCTCTTTTCTTCCGTAGGTCTGTAGGCGGCGATCTCCGCGCGCCGCGCGAGGATCGGCTCGAGCGCGCCGGCGAGCGCGACGGCCTCGTCGTCGTGCAGCGAGCCGATCAGCTCCTGCAGCGCCGAGAGGCGCGCTCTACCGAGCGCGAGCGGGACGGCGCGGCCGGCGTCGGTCAAGCCGATGCGCTTCATCCGCCGGTCGGCGGGGTCCTCCTCGCGCCGCACGAAGCCGCGCTCGAACAGCCCGTCAACGGCGCGGCTGATCGCCGGCAGCGAGACGCCGAGCGCCTCTGCGAGCGCCTTGACCGACCGCTCCTCGCCGTCGGACTCGAGCACGCTGAGCGCCTTCAGCTGCGTGAACGAGACGTCGAGCTCGCCGATCGTCTCGAAGATGCCGACGTTCGCGCTGCGCATCAGGTAGCTCGCGAGCGCGTACATGTCGCGCGTGAGCTCGTCTCGGTCCGTCTCGGCAGGCGGCGATATTGATTGCATTAGAGAAAATATTATTAATAAATAATCTTTCCATATGTGATGTGCATCACAGAGCGGACGTCGCGAAACGCGGCTCCGGCTCGGGCTGCGGCGGAATCAGGCGCCGCTCGCCGAGAACGGCAGCTCGACGACTTCGGCTGCCGCAGCCGAGTCTCCGACGAGCACCGTCGCGCCCGGCTCTGCCTCGCGGCGCACGAGCGCGAGCGCGATCGCGCCGTGATGCGGCGAGAGCGCGAAGCTCCCGACCTGGCCGACGACGCGCTCGCCGAGATAGAGCTGGTCGCCGGTGCTCGCGGGCGCCGACAGTCGCAGCCCGCGCAGATGGCGGTTCGGCTTGCCCTTCCAGTGCAGTCGCGCGACCGTCTCCTGGCCGACGTAGCAGCCCTTCGTGAAGCTCACCGCGCGCTCGTTCAGCCCTGCCTCCTGCGGGATCGTCGTCTGGTCGATGTCGACGCCGAAGCGCGCGCGGCCGCGTTCGACGCGCACGCACTCCGCGGCCTGCTCTGAGACCGGTTGCGCGCCGCGCGCTTTGAGCGCAGCGGTGAGCCGCTCCGTCTCGCCGGCGTCGCAGAGCAAGTCGATCCCGACGTCCGTGCGGATTGCGAGCGCCGCGACTGCGTCTAGCTCGACCGGAACATTTGCGTGCTCGGACTGCGCTAGGCCCGCGGCGCGGGCGACGCGCGCCGACTCGGGGCCGATCAGCGAGAGCATCCCACGCTCGAGCGTGCGCTTGTGCAGATCGACGTCGTAGCCGACCTTGAAGCGGCGGATCATGTCGAACAGCTCCTGCAGCGCGACGCGCTCGGTGTCGAGCAGCAGTTCGACGGCAGCGCTCTCCTCGCCGGCGGTCGTGCCCGCTGCGGCGACCGCGAGGATCCGCAGGTCGCCGAGCATCTTGCCCTTGTGCGTGAGGAATGCCGCGTAGCGGCCTTCGCCCGGCTGCAGGCCGGCGAGCTCGTTCGTCACCTGGCCGTTGAGGAACTCGACGACGCCCG
>DASZLB010000123.1:0-1839 GCA_035552575.1 Solirubrobacteraceae bacterium
CAGCTGGGGCGGGTCCCGCTGGACCCGCCCCGATCTATGCGTTGTCAGTTGTTCGCCTGTGGGCGAGTGCTTACGCCGCTTACGCCGCGGTTGCGATCTCCACCAGCTGCGGCTTGCTCTCGGCCGGCTTGGGGACGTGAACCTCGAGCACGCCGTTCACGAAGCTCGCCTTGACGTCGTCGGCGGCGATGCCCTTCGGCAGTGCGAGCCTGCGCTCGAAGCTGCCGGAGGCGCGCTCGATCCGGCGGTAACCGTCCTTGGTCTCGTCGCGCTCGAGCTTGCGCTCGCCGGAGATCGTCATTACGCCGTCAAGGATCTCGACCTTGACGTCATCGTCGCTCAGGCCGGGAAGGTCGGCGTGGAGCAGGAACTCACCGTCGTGCTCGACCACATCGATCGCGGGCACGAAGTTGCGCGGCTGGTTGACGCCCGTCGCCAATGGCGTAGCCGAGTCGAAGAAGGAGTTGAACAGGCGGGTGATCTCGCTCTGCGGTGAATACGCCGAGCGAGCTGGAAGACTGCGAACAAGTGTCATTTGGTGCTCCAATTTTGTGGGACTTTGACTGCAAGCAGGATCATAAAATCTAAGTCGCTTGCTGTCAAGTTTAGCGTGCTGATCGGGGAACTGACGGAGCCGCTCCGGCCATGAATTCAGCGATCGTCGCCGCAAGCGTGCCGGCGTCGATCGCGGCGCGCAGATCGGCCATCAGACGCTGGATGTAGCTCAGGTTGTGGAGCGTCAGCAGCCGCGGGCCGGTGGTCTCGCCGGCCCTTGCCGCGTAGTTGATGTAGCCGCGCGTGAAGCCGGCGCTGCACGCTGGACAGGGGCATCCTTCGAGGATCGGCTCCTGCGAGTCCCTGAAGCTCGCCTTGGTGAGGTCGACTCGCCACCGGACACCCGGGTCGGGCACGATCGCCACTCCGTGGCGCGCGAGCCGCGTCGGCATCGCGCAGTCGAAGGTGTCGATCCCGAGGCCGACGCCGACGAGCAGGTCGTCGATGTCGCCGATTCCGAGCAGATGGCGTGGCCGCTCGGGCGCGACGCGCTCGAGCGCGTTCGTCGCCCAGCCCACGACCTCATGCATCTGCGGCTTGTCCTGGCCGAGTGAGCCGCCGATCGCGATCCCAGCGCAGCGGCTTGCAGCGACGGTCTCAGCCGAGGCGACGCGCAAATCCTGCTCGACGCCTCCCTGGACGATCCCGTACACGACCTGGTCGCGGGGGCCGTGCTGCTCGTGCCAGTCCAGGCAGCGCTCCAGCCAGCGGTGCGTGCGCTCGGTCGACTGAGCCGTGTAGTCGCGGGTGACGTGGAACGGCGTGCATTCGTCGAATACGAGCGCGATGTCCGAGTGCAGCGCTGCCTGCACCGCCATCGACGTCTCGGGCGCCATGAAGCGCTCGCTGCCGTCGATATAGGAGCGGAAGCGCACACCCTCCTCGGCGATCCGCAGAATCGCCCCGTTCGAGGCGCTGCCACGCCCGCGGCCCTTGATCTCCTCGGCGACGCTCCCGTGGCCCATCGAGAACACCTGGAAGCCGCCGGAGTCGGTGATGATCGGCCGCGGCCAGCGCATGAACGCACCGAGTCCGCCGTGGCTGTCGATCAGCTCAGGCCCGGGGGAGAGGTACAGGTGGAAGGTGTTGCCGAGCACCATCTCGTAGCCGAGCGCCTCGACGTCGCGCGGCTCGAGCGTCTTGACGGCGCCGCGCGTGGCCAAGGGGACAAAGGCGGGCGTTTGCACCTCGCCGTGCGCGAGGCGCAGTGTGCCGGTGCGAGCGAGGCCGTCGCTTGAGCGCGTGCGGATCTCGAACATGTCGCGGAAGCTAGTGATTTGTGCG
>DASZLB010000124.1:0-7044 GCA_035552575.1 Solirubrobacteraceae bacterium
ACGGGCTGCACGGCAG
This sequence comes from Solirubrobacteraceae bacterium, assembly GCA_035552575.1. Lineage (GTDB taxonomy): Bacteria > Actinomycetota > Thermoleophilia > Solirubrobacterales > Solirubrobacteraceae > Palsa-744. Next base: position 17 of record DASZLB010000124.1, read on the forward strand.
GGAGGGCACGTTCCTGATCTGCTCGTTCTGGCTCGTCTCGGCGCTGTCGGAGATCGGCGAGGACGACAAGGCCGAACACCTCTGCGAGCGCCTGCTGTCGTATTCGTCCACGCTCGAGCTCTACGCCGAGGAGCTCGAGGCTTCGAGCGGGCGCCATCTCGGCAACTACCCGCAGGCGTTCACGCACCTCGCGCTGATCAACGCCGTCACGCACGTGATCGCCGCGCAGCAGGCCCAGTAGCCCCGACGCGAGATCGACGACGGCTTGCCGGTGGTGGCGGCCGGTCAGGTGCCGGCGGCGCGTCTGTCAGTAGCCGGAGTCACCCGGCAGCAGGACGCGTGCGACCTCGCCTTCGAGGAAGACCTTCGGCTCGACCGGCTGCACGACGCGCCCGCGTGCGTGCTCGAGCAACTCGGCGACGGACGCGAAGCCGCTGAGCTGTTCGAGGTGCTTGATCGTCGGGAAGACGAGCACGATCCGCTCCTCGCGGTGCGCCTCGAGCGCCTCCTGCGGCGTGAACCAGCCGAGCTCGACGACCTCGTCGCCGTCGACGGTCGGCTCCTGACCGGGCGGCAGCGGAGCAAGGAAGAAGTGCGTGTCGAAGCGCGTCTTGACCTGCTTCGGCGTGATCCAGCGCGAGAACTTGACGAGCGCGCTCGGGTCCTCGAGCGTGATCGCCGCCTCCTCGCGCAGCTCGCGGATCGCCGCGGCGCGGTGCGCCTCGTCGCCCTCGCCCTCGTGCGCATCGACGGCGCCGCCGGGAAACACCCAGACGCCGCCCATGAAGCGCGCCTTCGGCGTGCGCTTGACGAGCAGGACCTCCAAGCGCTGCTCGCCGCCGCGCAGGAGGATCACGGTCGCCGCCTGACGTGGCGGCGTCGCGGCGCCCGGGTTGTACTCCTCGCCGCTCGTCGCGTCGATCGACCGCCGCTGCCCGCTCTCCCCGCGCGTGCCCATCCGCTGACCCTACCTGCCCCGCTAGTCTTCAGCGCATGAGCACCGACACGAAGACCCTCCAGCGCTGGATCTGCGAGTCATGCGGGTTCATCTACGATCCCGACGAAGGCGATCCCGACGGCGGCATCCCGGCCGGCACGGCCTTCGAGGACATCCCCGACACGTGGTTCTGTCCGGTCTGTGGCGCGCGGAAGCGCGACTTCGTCCCCTACGAGGACTAGGGCGAACCTGACCGACTGGACTCGGCTGCTCGCGTTCGATCGCGAGCACGTCTGGCATCCGTATGGAGCGCTGCCGGGCGCGCTCGAGCCGCTGCCGGTCGTCTCGGCCGAGGGGGTGCGGCTGAGGCTCGCGGACGGGCGCGAGCTGATCGACGGGATGGCGTCGTGGTGGTGCGCGATCCACGGCTACCGCGTGCCGCAGCTCGACGCGGCGATCGCCGAGCAGCTCGGGCGCACCGCGCACGTGATGTTCGGCGGCCTCACGCACGAGCCCGGCGTGCGACTGGCCGAGCGGCTGCTCGAGCTTGCGCCCGACGGGCTCGACGCGGTCTTCTTCGCCGACTCCGGCTCGGTCTCGGTCGAGGTCGCGATCAAGCTGAGCCTGCAGTTCCAGCGTGCGCGCGGACGGTTGCGGCGCACGCGCCTGCTGACGGTCCGCGGCGGCTATCACGGCGACACGTTCGGCGCGATGGCCGTGTGCGACCCCGTTGGCGGAATGCACAGCATGTTCACGCGCGTGCTCGCGGAGCACGTCTTCGCCGAGCGCCCGCCGGACGGCTTCGACGCGGGGCTCGACGAAGCGTGGGCCGCCGGCGTGCGCGAGCTCGTCGAGCTCCACGCGCACGAGCTCGCTGCGGTGATCGTCGAGCCTGTCGTGCAAGGAGCCGGAGGCATGCGCTTTCACTCGCCTGCGTGCGTCGCGCTGCTGCGCGAGCTGTGCGACGAGCACGGCCTGCTGCTCGTGCTCGACGAGATCGCGACCGGCTTCGGGCGCACAGGCGCGATGTTCGCCGCCGAGCACGCCCGCGTCGCACCGGACGTGATCTGCGTCGGCAAGGCGCTGACGGGCGGCTACATGACGCTCGCGGCGACGCTCTGCACGCGCGAGGTCGCCGATATCGTCTCGCGGGGCGAGGGCGGCGGCTTGATGCACGGGCCGACGTTCATGGCCAACCCGCTCGCGTGCTCGGTCGCGCTCGCGTCGCTCGATCTCTTGACGGGCGAGCACTACGAGGGTGGCTGGCGGACGCGTGTCGCCGCGATCGAGCGCGGCCTGCAGGACGGGCTCGCGCCGGCTCGCGAGCTTCCGGGCGTCGCCGACGTCCGCGTGCTCGGTGCGATCGGCGTCGTGCAGCTCGAGCGCGACGTCGACATCGCAGCAGCGACAGCGGCCGCCGTCTCGCGAGGGGTCTGGTTGCGCCCGTTTCGCGACCTCGTCTACACGATGCCGCCGTATGCAACCGGCGAGCAGGACGTCGCGCATATCGCCGCGGCTGTCGTCGCGGCGGCGCGCGCCGGGTCTGCGTGAGCGCTCGGCAGCAGCCGCGGCGACGGCGCGGACAGGTCGCGGCGACCTGGCGCACCGACCGTTAGACGGCCGTCGCGTCGATGTTCAGGCGGATGTAGGAGATCGACGGCTGCGGGCCGAGCTCCGCCGCGACGGCGTCGATGTAGGGCTCGCGCAGCTCCTGCGGCAGGCGCGCCGTGTGCGCCGTCAGCGCGTTCGTGCGCAGCCACTCGCGCAGCTCGTCGTAGGGCGGTGGGCGCGAGACGAGCCATGTTCGGATATCGCTGAAGCCGGCCTCGCGCAACCGCGCGGCCGTCTCCTCGGGCCCGACGAAGTTCCACGGGCCCGACCAGCCGCCGAGATGCGCGGCGTAAGGCGAGCGCTCGCCGACTGCCTGCGTCGCGGCGAGCAGCTCGGCCGTGTTGCCGCTCCCGCCGCACTGCGCGACGAGGCGCCCGCCGCTGCGCAGCACGCCGCGCAGGTTCGCGAACAGGCGCGCATGGTCTGAGATCCAGTGGAACGTCGCCGTCGAGAGCACCGCGTCGACGCGTCTGCCGCCGAGGTACAGCGTGTCGAGGTCCTGCACGAGCAGCTCGACGCCGTCGCCGAGTCGCTGCGCGGCCGCGTCGATCATCGCCGCCGAGCCGTCGACGGCGATCACGTGGCCCTGCGGCAGGCGCTCGAGCAGCGCCTCGGTGACCCGGCCCGAGCCGCAGCCTGCGTCGAGCACTGTCTCGTCGCCGCGTAGCTGCAGGCGCTCGAGCACCTCGCGGCCGATCCGCTCGAGCGGAGCCGAGATGCGGTCGTACGTCGCTCCGTCGCGGTAAGCACTTGGCATACGTGTGTACGTTATCACGTATGAGCGTATGCAGGCGCGTCATGCCCCGCGACCCGCGCGAGCATCCGAAGGTGAGAGCAGGCGCGCCTGCGAGCTACTCGCGCCGCTGCGCTACGCCGGCTGAGCGACCGCGGCCGGGCGTTTGCCGAGCCATCGCCGCCACGGCAGCGCCGCGCCGATCCGCGCGAGCTCGGCGATCTCGGGACTGTGCGCGAGCGCGAGCGTCTCGACCTCGACGAAGCCGAAGCGCGTGATCGCCTCGCGGTTGTAGCGCTCGAGCCTCGACGGCCGCTCGGACCACGGCGTGAGCACGACCGCACGCACGCCGAGCCCGGCTGCGCGCGCGGCCTGCAGCGTCAGCAGCGTGTGGTTGACCGTTCCGAGCCCCGGGCGCGCGGCGATCAGCAGCGGCAGCTTCAGCGCGACGGCGAGGTCGCACACTGTCAGCTCGGCGGCGAGCGGCGAGAGCAGCCCGCCGGCGCCCTCGACGATCAGCGTGCGCTCCTCGCGCACTGCGCTCGCGGCGACCTCCGCGCCTGTCACCAGCAGCTCGCGGCGCTCGAGCGGCTCGCCGGCGAGCTCGGCGGCGAGTTGCGGCGAGACTGCGGGGCCGTAGCGTCGTGGGGCGACGGCCTCGGCCGCCATGCCGGCGGCTGCGCCGAGCAGCTCGTGGTCGGGCGGCCACGGCGCCCGCGCACGCCGCGGGCCCGTCTGAGCTTCGCCGGGCTGCTCGTCGAGCCCCGTGACGGCCGGCTTGTGCGCAGCGACGGGCTCGCCGGCTGCAGCCATCGCGGCAAGCAGCGCCGCGCTGAGCACCGTCTTGCCGACGTCCGTGTCGGTGCCGGTGACGAACAGACCCTTCATGTCGGCCGCTCGCCGGGCGTCAGGCCGCGTGCGCGACGGCGCCTTCGCGCTCGCCGTCGAACGGTGCGTTCGCGTTGCCGGAGCTCGCCGTGATCGGCGCCGGCGGGCGGCGCGGGCGAGGCTGCTCGGCGTCGAACGCCGCCGCGGCGATCGTCGCGGCGTCCGGCGCGAGACGGCGCCGTTCGGCGCTGTCGCGCACGAGCTCGCCCGCCGGCTCCTGGATCGGCTCGGGCTGCGGCTCGGCCTCGGGCTCGGGCTCGGGCTCGGGCGTGCCCAGCTCGCTCGGGTCGAAACCGAGCCTGCGCGCCGCCTTGGCGAGCACGCTCGCCGCCATCCGCATGTCGCTCGCCGTGTGCGAGGCCATCACCGCGAGGCGCAGTCGCGAGCTTCCCTGCGCGACCGTCGGCGGGCGGATCGCCTGGGCGAAGACACCGTGCTCGATCGCCGCCTGGCACAGACGCATCGTGTCACGCTCGTCGCCGACGACGAGCGGGACGATGTGCATGTCGTTCTCGGCGACCTGGAAGCCCTCCGTCGCGAGCGACCGGCGCAGCGCGCGAGCGTTCGCGGCGAGGCGCTCGACGCGGTGCGGCTTCTGCTCGATCAGCTCGAGCGCGGCGAGCGCGCCGGCGACCGCCGGCGGCGGCGGCGCGGTCGAGAAGATGAACGAGCGAGCGGTGTTGAGCATGTAGCGAATCATCTCCTCGTCGCCGCAGACGTACGCGCCGTAGGAGCCGAGCGACTTCCCGAGCGTGCCGACGATCGCGTCGATCTCGCCCTCGAGCCCGGCGTCGGCCAGCGCTCCACGCCCGCCCGGGCCGTGCGTTCCGAGCGCGTGCGCCTCGTCGACGACGATTCGCGCGCCGGCCGCCTGCGCCAGTTCGACGAGCTCTTGCAGCGGCGCGATGTCTCCATCCATCGAGAAGATCGAGTCGGTCACGACCAAGCGCCGGCCCTGACCGTCGCGCCGGCCGCTGTGACGGCGCATGCTCCACAGCAGGTGTTCGGCGTCGCAGTGCTTGTAGACGACGACCTCGGCCCTCGAGAGGCGGCAGCCGTCGATGATCGACGCGTGGTTGAGCTCGTCCGAGAAGACCGTGTCGCCGGGTCCCGCGAGCGCTCCGATCACTCCGAGGTTCGCCAGATATCCGGAGCCGAACAGCAGGCACGACTGGCGCCCGACGAACTCCGCGAGGCGCTCCTCGAGGCGGCGGTGGATCGTCATCGTCCCCGAGATCAGCCGCGAGGCGCCTGCGCCGACGCCCCAGCGCATCGCCGCATCGGCGGCCGCCTCGCGCACCCGCGGATGATCGGCCAGGCCGAGGTAGTTGTTGGAGCACAGCAGCAGGACCGGCTGGCCGTCGAGCAGGACCGTCGGTCCCTGCGGGCCCGAGACAAGGCGCAAGCGGCGGCTCAGGCCGAGGCGCTCCAGCTCGGCGAGGCGCTCCTCGATCTCGCCCATCTCCGTCTGCCCGTGCATCCGATCTCCCCTTGCTCGTTTGCTCGCGTGTGGCCGGCCGCGCTCAGCCTGCTGCGACCGGGCTCGGCGGGCTCTCGACCGGCTCGCCGCCGGAGCGGCGTCTGCGCTCTCGCGAAGCCGCCGGGCCACGGTTCGGCGCGCCGTCGGGCCGCGGCGGGACCGAGCGCTTCGCGCGGTAGCGCAACTGCGTCGACGGGTCCCAGAGCCGGATCTCGAACTCGCCACGCGACGGGTCGGCGAGCGCGAGCTCGTCGTCTGCGCGCGCGCCGGCCGGGACGCCTCCGCGGTGGGCGCCGATCGTCTCGGCGGGCTCGGCATCGAACAGTTGCTCGACGACGTCGGGCGTCTCGCCCGCCAGCCATCCAGAACGGTTGTCCGGGCGCGGGTTCGTCGCGTTGTCGGCCTGGCGCGCGACGTTCAGGCCGAGCTGCTCGAACATCTCGCGATCGGTCTCCGGCGTGTTGCCGAGCGTCGTCAGGAAGTTGCCCATCATCACGCCGTTGATGCCCGCTTCGACGGCCATCTGCTGCAGGTCGCCGAGGTTCTCGACGCGCCCGCCGCACAGGCGGAACAGCGCCTCGGGCAGGATCAGGCGGAAGATCGCGATCCACTTGACGGCCTCCCACGGGTCCATGTACTCGCGGTCGCCGAACTTCGTGCCCGGACGCGGGTTGAGCATGTTGATCGGCACGCTCGTCGGATCGATCGCGGCGAGCTCGAAAGCCATCTCGACACGCTGCTCGCGCGTCTCGCCGAGGTTCAGGATGCCGCCGACGCACGTCTCCAGGCCGGCCTGCTTGACGGCGTCGATCGTGCGCAGGCGCCCCTCGTAGCGCACGGTGCTCGTGACCTCGTCGTAGTAGCTCTTCGACGTCTCGACGTTGTGGTGGACGCGCTGGATGCCTGCCTCGCGCAGCGCCGTCGCACGTGCGGCCGAGATGTGTCCGACCGACGCGCAGCGCTTCAGGTTGGTGTGCTCGGAGACGAGCCGCACGCCGTCGAGATACTTCTGGAAGTCGCGCTTGGACAGGCCCTGCCCCTGCGTGACCATGCAGAAGCGGTGCGCGCCGGCGGCCTCGGCCGCACGTGCGTGCTCGAGGATCTGCTCGGGCTCCATCATCGCGTGCATCGGCGTCTCGGCGTCGGCGAAGCGCGACTGCGCGCAGAAGCCGCAGTCCTCCGCGCAGCCGCCCGACTTCGCGTTGACGAGCGAGCACATGTCGGTGGAGTCGCCGAAGCGCTCCACGCGGGCTTCCCAGGCGCGCTTGACGAGCGCTTCGATCTGCGCGCGATCCTCGATCTCGCCGAGCCTCGAGGCCTCCTCGCGAGTGATCAACGGCGGCATGGCCGTGAGGTTATGGAGCCTTGCGGACGGCTAT
>DASZLB010000125.1:0-8546 GCA_035552575.1 Solirubrobacteraceae bacterium
CGCCGCGGGTCGTCGGGCAGGCCGCCGATCAGGCAGCGGCGCACGAACGCCCAGACGGGCAGCGCGACGATCGTGTTGACGACGACGCCGAGCACGATCTGGCGCAGCAGCTCGAGGCTGACGGGCGCGTCGACGCCGAGCAGGAACTGGACGATCGAGTAGGCGACCATCGCGCCCGCCGACGCGACGGCGCCGACGAGCAGCGGCGTCAGCGCGGCTTGCGGGTCGCGCACCTCGCGCAGCCGCCCGGACCAGTAGCCGACGACGGTCAGCGTCAGCGAGGTCACGCCGAGCGTCTGCACGAGCGCGAGGTCGACGAGCAGCCCGACGGCGAAGCCCGTCGCGGCGCCGACAGTCGAACCGCACAGGAGCCCGACGAAGGCGACGAGCAGCGGCGAGAGGTCGACGCTGACGCCTAACACGGGCACCTCCGAGACGACGCCGATCTGAAAGAAGACGAGCACGACCGCGAGTGCCGCGATGCGACCGAGCAGGCCCGCCGGCGCGCCGCTCATCCGCCGCTCCCGGTCGAGGCGAGCTGTTCACCGGACGGTACAGCCTGCTGTCCGGCGGGCAGGTTCGTCGTCAGCCGGGTGATGTTCGACGGCAGCGAGCCGCTGGTGGCCGTCAGCACCTGCACGGTGTCGAGGTTGTGCAGGTCGGCGAGCGGGTGCACGTTGACGGAGCGATACGGGCTTTCTTCGTTGACCGACGTGACCTGCCCGATCGGGATGCCCGGCGGATAAAGCGAGTCGTCGGGGCTCGAGACGGTGCCCGACGTGACGACGTATTCGCCGCGGCTCGCCCGTGTATTGGCGGGCAGGTACTGCAGCAGCAGATCGTTCGGGTCGCCCACCTTCGGCTGAACGATGCCGGTCGCATTGGACGAGCCGATCCGTGCCGAGACGCCGACGGAGCTGTCGGTGATCAGCGTCACCTGCGCGCCGTCGGAGGCGGCCTGCGCGACCTTGCCGACGAGCCCTTCGCTGTTGATCACGGGATCGTTGACATGCACGCCCGAGGATTCGCCCTTGTCGATCGTGACGGTCGAGTACCAGACGTTCGGCGACTTCGCGACGACGGTCGCCGTGACGGGGTGGTAGTCGCCGATGCTCAGCTGGTTGTCGAGTCGGTACATGCTCAGCAGTTCGCGATAGGAGTGTTTTTCGGCACTGTCGGCGATCACTTCGCGGCGCAGTTTGTCGACCTGCTTGCGCAGTTCGTCGCGCTGGCCTTTGGCGTGCAACGTGTCGCCGAACCAGCCGATCAGGTCGCGCACGGGCTTCAGCGCCTTGTTGGCGCCGTTCTGGATCGGCGAGACGACCGTCAAGAAGCCGCGCTGCACCGAGTGCAGGCCGCCGCTCGACGCCTCGCCGAAGTACGCCGTCAGCAGTATCAGTGAGAGCACGACGAGCAGCGCGAGCACTGCACGTCGGCGCCGGACCGTCTTGTCATGCACGAATAGCGACCTTCCGAAGCGTTCACGGGAAAGAGTACCCCCGGGTGTTCGTGCCCGTCACAGGCACTGCGCTCACCGCCTGTTGTTGCGCTGGCGGCTGCGGGATTTGCGATTGGAGCGGTGGATCGCCTCGAACTCCTCGAGCGAGCGACCGGATCCGACCGCGACGCACGTCAGCGGCGACTCGGCGAGATGGGCGGGCATCTGCGTCTCTTCGCGCAGGCGCTCGTCCAGCCCTTGCAGCAGCGCGCCGCCGCCGGCGAGCATGATGCCACGGTCCATGATGTCCGAGGCGAGCTCGGGCGGCGTGCGGTCGAGCGTCTCCTTGACGGCGTCGAGGATCTGGTTGAGCGGCTCTTCCAGCGCCGTGCGAATCTCCTCGCTCGTCAGCACGACGGTCTTCGGCAGCCCCGCGACCATGTCGCGCCCGCGAATCTCGGCCTGCAGCTCCTCGGCCATCGGGCAGGCCGAGCCGATCTCGAGCTTCAGCTCCTCGGCCGTCTGCTGGCCGATCAACAGCTTGTACTCGCGCTTGGCATAGTTGATGATCGCCTCGTCCATCTCGTCGCCGCCGACGCGGATCGACTGCGAGACGACGATCCCGCCGAGTGAGATGACGGCGACCTCGGAGGTGCCGCCGCCGATGTCGACGACCATCGAGCCGGTCGGCTCGCCGACGGGCAGACCGGCGCCGATCGCAGCCGCCATCGGCTCCTCGATCAGATAGGCCGTGCGCGCGCCGGCCGACAGGCACGCCTCCTCGACGGCGCGCTTCTCGACGCCGGTGACGCCCGAAGGCACGCAGACGACGACGCGCGGGTGCGCCCAGCGATTCTGGTGGACCTTCTGGATGAAGTGCCTGAGCATCTCCTCGGTCACGTCGAAATCGGCGATGACGCCGTCCTTCAACGGCCTGATCGCCTGGATCGTGCCCGGCGTGCGGCCGAGCATGCGCTTCGCCTCGATTCCGACGGCATGCACTTCGCCGGTACGCGAGTCGATCGCGACGACGCTCGGCTCAGACAGCACGATGCCGCGTCCGCGCACGTACACGAGCGTGTTTGCGGTGCCGAGGTCGACGGCCATGTCGCGGCCGCCGAATCCGGTCAAGTAGCTGAAGATGCCCATTTATAGGAAGAAGGATGCTTCGTGTCGACCGCCCGCCGCTCCACTCGAGATGTGCTCTGCGGCCACACTGGCCGATCTCCGATCGGTCGGGCGTGCACGGTGGCGCAGTCTAGCGGCTCCCCCTTTACCTCCCATAGGGCCGCAGGCGCTTTTGCAGGGAAAACCGGGCTACGGCGCGATCTCGGGGTACAGCTCGAGCAAAGCGCCCAGCGGCAGGCCGACGACGTTCTCGACTTCGCCTTCGATCGCCAGCGCGAGCTTCGCTCCGGCGCCCTGGATCGCGTAGCCGCCGGAGCGCCCGCGCCACTCCTCGGTCGCGACGTAGGAGTCGAGCAGCTCGGCGTCGAGCTCGCGGAACGTGACACGCGTGCGCGCGACAGCCGTGCGCTGCTCCTCGCCGAGCAGCAGCGCGACGCCGCTGATCACTTCGTGCGTGCGCCCGCCGAGTGCGGCGAGCGTTCGCCGCGCGGCCTCGGCGTCGGGCGGCTTGCCGTAGATCGTGCCGTCGAGCACGACGATCGTGTCGCAGCCGAGCAGCGCCTCGAGGGCATCTGCGCGGCGCACGGCACGGGCCTTGCGCAGCGCGTTCTCGACGGCGACCGCCGCCGGGTCCTCGCCTTGCTCGAGCTCCTCGGCGTCGGACACGCGGACGCTGAAGGGAGCTCCGAGGCGCTCGAGCAGCGCGCGGCGCTGCGGCGAGCCGGAGGCGAGGACGAGCGGCGCAGGCGCTGTTCCGGCTACTGCCGCTCTCCGAAGAACAGCGCGGCCTCGCGCGCGGCCGACTCGGCCGAGTCGGAGCCGTGGACCATGTTCGCGCCCATCTCGATCGCGAAGTCGCCGCGAATCGAGCCCGTCGTCGCCTCGAGCGGGTTCGTCGCGCCGATCACCTGACGCGCAGCCTTGACGGCGTCGGTGCCTTCGAGCACCATCGCGACGATCGGGCCGGAGGTGATGAAGTCGACGAGCTCGCCGAAGAACGGCCGCTCGGCGTGCTCGGCGTAGTGCTGCTCAGCCAACTCGCGATCGACGGTCAGGCTGCGCAGCGCGACGATCTTCAGCCCCTTGCGCTCGAAGCGGGCGATGATCTCGCCGCTGAGGCCACGCGCGAAGGCGTCGGGCTTTACAAGGATCAGCGTTCGGTCCATGGGTTCCTTTTCGGATTGGCGTTGTCTCAGCTCGGGCGCGGGCGGCCGCTCGAGCGCCCGGAGCCGCGCGTGCTGCGCGCGGTGCCGCTCGCCGGCTCGGAGGCCGCGACGGGGGTCGCCTGCGTGTCCTGCGCGTCGCCGAGCTCGTCGAGCTCGATCTCCGGCGCGGCCGGCTCACGTTTTTCCCTGCGTTCGCGCGTCGCTTTGGCGCGGGCCGTCTCGGGCCTGCCGCTGCCGAGCTCGGGCTCCGCCTCGGCGACCGGCTCCAACTCCGCAGCTGCGGCCGCCGTGCGACGGCGCCGCGTGCGGCGCGGCGGCTCGGCCGGCGCGACCTCGGTCTCGCAGTAGGGGCAGATCGTCCACGCCTGGTCGAGCGGGCGCGAGCAGCTCACGCAGCGCTCCTTCAGCTTGCGCAGGCAGCTCGGACAGCGCACGAAGTCGCGCTCGATGCGGTAGTCGCAGTGCGGGCACAGCGAGTGATCGAGTTCGTGCAGTCGCGCCTCGGCGGCCTGCACCTCGAGTTCGCGCTCGTGGACGTCCTCGAGGTACTCGGGCGGGCGCAGGATCATGTAGACGATCGTCCCGACGAACGGGAACAACGACGCGGCCGTCGCGCAGCCGACGAGGATCGGGTCGGCGATGCGGCGCTTCGCGTCGGCGTAGGTCCAGTAGATCAGAGACAGGTACAGGACGACGACGAACAGGATCAGCAGGTCGACGACCAAGTTGAGGCCGCTGCTTTCGATTCCGAAGTATGCGGGGGTGAGCATCGGCCGGCCGAGTTTAGAGAAAGAGGCGGCCAAAACCGTAACCGGCCGCGAAGAACACAAGGATCACGAGTGCCACGATCAGCGCGACCGCGCCGATCATCGTCAGCACGGACGGTCCGTCGTCATTCATATCGACGCCCTTCGCCGCGACACGCCGGAGTCCTCTCGCGGACGCCCGATCGCGAGCGCCTCGAGCAGGTCGCCGACGAGGTAGACAGAGCCCGTCGCGAGCACGGCCGCGCCGCGCTCGCGGGCCCACTGTTGAGCCTGCGCGAGCGCGCTGCGGGCGCTCGGCTCGCAGCGCACCTCGGCGAAGCCGAGCTGGCGCGCGAGCGACTCGAGCGCTGCCGGTGAGAGCGCGCGCTCGCTCGGCGGCGCGGTGAACCAGGCGCGCTCGCAGACACCGAGCAGCTGCTCGAGCATCCGCACGGCATCCTTGTCCTCGAGCACGCCGAGCACGAGCGCGAGCGGGCGTCCTTCGAGCAGGCCCGGAAGCGACTCGACGAGCGCGGCGACGGCGTCGGGGTTGTGCGCGCCGTCGAGCACCGTCAGCGGGTCGCGCTCGACGATCTGCAGTCGACCACGCACGTCTGTCGCGACGGCCGCCTCTTCGATCGCGCGCTCGCTCGGCTCGATCGCGATCCCGCGCAGATAGGTCTCGGCGACGAGCCGCGCGAGCGCGAAGTTGCGCTGCTGGAAGCTGCCCTTCGCAGCGAGCGACGGCGCGGCGGCGGACTCGGGCTCGGACTCGGGCTGCGCCGCAAACACGATGCGCGCACCACGTTCGCCGGCGACGCGCTCGGCGACGGCGAGGGCGTCGGGCGCGAGGGCGGCGCCGAGCGCGAGCGTCGCGCCGGGCGCGAGCACGGCGAGCTTCTCCTCGGCGATGTCGCGCACCGTCGGGCCGAGCCAGCGCGTGTGCTCGAGTGAGACGTTCGTCAGCGCGGTCACCTTCGCGTCGATCACCGAAGTTGCGTCATAGCGCCCGCCGAGGCCGGCCTCGATCACGGCGACGTTGGCTTCCTGCTCGGCGATCTCCCACAGCGCAGCAGCGCTCAGCAGTTCGAACTGAGTGACGTGATCGTCGCCGGCGAGCGTGCGGTTGACTCGCTCGGCAGCCCACGCCGCGCGTTCGATCGCCGCCGCGAAGCGCTCGCCGCTCAGATCACGCTCGCCGACCTGCAGGCGCTCGCGGTAGGAGATCAAGTGCGGCGAGGTGTACGTCGCCGTGTGCAGGCCGTGGCGCTCGAGGATCGCGGCCGTCATCCGCGTCGTCGAGGTCTTGCCGTTCGTGCCGAGCACGTGGACGCAGTCGTAGCGCTGCTGCGGCGAGCCGAGCACGGTCATCATCCGCCGCATCCGGTCGAGCCCGAAGCGCATGCCGAACAGCTCGAGCGAGCGCAGGTGCGCTTCCGCCTGAGCCTCGGTCCAGCTGGCGCTGGACACTACGCGTCGGGGTGCTTGCGCAGGTAGTCGAGGAAGACCGGGCGGAGCGCTTCGCCGAGCTTGCCGTCGCCGCTGTGGACGGCGTCGTAGATCAGCCCTTTGGAGGACTGGATGTCGTAGTCGGCCTCGCCTTGGTCGCCGCTCGCCGCCTCGGCGGCCGGGATCAGCTCGAGCAGCGACCAGAAGAACTTGACGTCGAGATGGTGCTCGGCGCGGTGGATCGCACGGTCGTGCAGCTCGTGCGTGGAGAGCTTGTCGAGGTCCTCGTCGGTCATCTCTGGTGTCCTTCCTCGCGTCCGCTGCGGCGAGCTTGTCGCCGGATCAGTGGCGCTTGCGCCCGCGCCGCGAGCGCCCGCCGCGCCACAGCGACGCGAGCTCGCCGGTCATGCCCTTGAGGTCGAGCTTGCCGGCCAGCTTGCGCAGCTCCAAGCGCTGCTTGACGCTGAGGTTGCCGACTCGCCCGCGCGATTCGCGCACGAGCTCGGCCAGCCGCGCGCGCTCCTTGCCCGACAGCGCGTTCCAGCGCTTGCCGACGATCATCGCGCCGCGGACGAGCACCAGCCACGGTACGGCCGACACGGTGTCCTTCACACGCGACTTGCGCTTCTCCAGTTGCTTGGACATCAGCCGATAGTACCGCTCTGGATCGGCGCTCAGGCCGACTGCTCGCGCGGCGAGGAGTCCTGCGCCTCTTCGGGCGCAGCTTCGGTGACGAGCGTCGGCGTCAGCCCCTTCTCGACGGTCTCCTTCGTCACGACGCACTTCTTCACGTCGCGGCGCGAGGGCAGCTCGAACTGCACCTCGAGCAGGATCTCCTCGATGATCGAGCGCAGCCCGCGCGCGCCGGTCTCGCGGGCGAGGCCCTTCTCGGCGACGGCCGTCAGCGAGTCCTCGGAGAAGACGAGCTCGATGCCGTCGAAGGAGAAGAAGCGCTGGAACTGCTTGACGAGCGCGTTGCGCGGTTCGGTCAGGATCGAGACGAGGTCCTCGCGCGTGAGCTGGTGCACGGCCGAGACGACCGGCAGGCGGCCGATGAACTCGGGGATCAGCCCGTACTCGATCAGGTCCTCGGGCAGGCAGTGCTCGAAGATCTCGCCCTTGTCGCGCTCGGCCTTGTCCTCGATCGCCGCGGCGAAGCCGACGCCTTTGTGGCCGATCCGCCGCTCGATGACCTTGTCGAGGTTCGCGAACGCGCCGCCGCAGATGAACAGCACGTTCGTCGTATCGATCGTCAGGAACTCCTGGTGCGGATGCTTGCGACCGCCCTGCGGCGGCACCGAGGCCTGCGTGCCCTCGAGGATCTTCAACAGCGCCTGCTGCACGCCCTCGCCGGAGACGTCGCGCGTGATCGACGGGTTGTCGGCCTTGCGCGCGATCTTGTCGACCTCGTCGATGTAGATGATCCCGGTCTCGGCCTTCTTGACGTCGTAGTCGGCGGCCTGGATCAGCTTCAAGAGGATGTTCTCGACGTCCTCACCGACGTAGCCGGCCTCGGTCAGCGCCGTCGCGTCGGCGATCGCGAAGGGCACGTTGAGGATCCGTGCGAGCGTCTGCGCGAGCAGCGTCTTGCCACAGCCGGTCGGCCCGAGCAGCAGGATGTTCGACTTCTGCAGCTCGATGTCGGTCTCGCCGGACATCATCATCTGCACGCGCTTGTAGTGGTTGTAGACGGCGACCGAGAGCGTCCGCTTGGACGGGTCCTGCCCGACGACGTACTCGTCGAGCACGTCGTAGATCTCGCGCGGCTTCGGCAGGTTCTCGAGGTCGAACGCCGGCGGCGCGGAGAGCTCCTCGTCGATGATCTCGTTGCAGAGGTCGATGCACTCGTCGCAGATGTAGACGCCCGGCCCGGCGATCAGCTTCTTGACCTGGCGCTGGGACTTGCCGCAGAAGCTGCACAGCAGCTGCTCGTTGGAGTCTGTCGGTCGCGCCATCTCCCTGCCTCAGTGCTCGGAGATCACTCTGTCGATGATCCCGTACTCCTTGGCCTCCTCGGAGGACATGAAGTAGTCGCGATCGGTGTCTTTGCCGACGACCTCGAGCTCCTTGCCGGTGTGCTTGGCGATGATCTCGTCGAGCCGTTTGCGCACGTCGATGATCTCTTTGGCGTGAGTCTCGATGTCGGTCGCCTGGCCTTCGAAGCTCGATGAGACCTGGTGGATCAGGATCTTCGCGTTCGGCAGCGCCATGCGCTTGCCGGCGGCGCCGCCGGCTAGCAGCAGCGCGCCCATCGACATCGCGATGCCGACGCAGATCGTCTGCACGTCGGGCTTGATGAACTGCATCGTGTCGTAGATCGCGAGGCCCGCGTAGACCGAGCCGCCGGGCGAGTTGATGTAGATCGAGACGTCCTTCTCGGGATCCTCGGACTCGAGGTGCAAGAGCTGCGCGACGATCAGGTTCGCGATCTGGTCGTCCACGGGCGTGCCGAGGAAGATGATCCGCTCGTTGAGCAGACGGCTGTAGATGTCGAACGCGCGCTCGCCTCGCGAGGTCTGCTCGACAACCATTGGGACAAGTGGGCTCATATTCCTCGCCTTGGTTTCGCTTCGTTGCCCGGATTCCTCTAAGAGGCTAGCTCGCCGGCCGTCACGAATC
>DASZLB010000126.1:0-1918 GCA_035552575.1 Solirubrobacteraceae bacterium
CGGGCAGCGCCCGAGCGATCGCGTCGGACTCGGCGACGCTCAACTGCACGTCGGCCGCCGCGATGTTCTCTTCGAGGTAGGCGACGCGCTTGGTCCCCGGGATCGGGACGACGTGCTCGCCGCGGCTCAGGACCCACGCGATCGCCAGCTGCCCGGGCGTGATCGCGCGCTCGGCCGCAAGCTCGCGCACGCGCTCTGCCAGGGCACGGTTCTGCTTGAGGTTCTCGCCGGTGAAGCGCGGGCCGTGCAGGCGGTAGTCGCCCTGCTCGAGCTCGTCCTCGGAGCTGAAGCGACCCGACAGGAAGCCGCGGCCGAGCGGCGAGTAGGCGACGAGCGCGATCCCGAGCTCGTCGAGCGTCGGCAGGATCTCCCGCTCGACGTCGCGCGTCCACAGCGAGTACTCGGTCTGCACGGCGGTGATCGGGTGCACCGCGTGCGCGCGGCGGATCGTCTCGGCGCTCGCCTCCGAGAGCCCGAGGTAGCGGACCTTGCCCTGCTCGACGAGCTCGGCCATCGCGCCGACCGTCTCCTCGATCGGCGTGCCCGGGTCGACGCGGTGCTGGTAGTAGAGGTCGATCCGGTCCGTGCCGAGGCGTCTCAGCGAGTGCTCGCAGGCTTGCCGCACGTAGGTGGCGCTGCCGTCGATCACGCGGTCGATCAGGTTGCCCTCTTCGACGAGCTTGATCCCGAACTTCGTCGCGAGGAAGACCTCGTCGCGGTTCGCCGCGATCGCGCTGCCGAGGAGTTCCTCGTTCGTGTGCGGCCCGTACATGTCCGACGTGTCGAGGAAGTTGCAGCCGAGCTCGAGCGCACGCGCGATCGTCGCGCGCGCCTCGCCCTCGTCGGCCGTGCCGTAGAACGCCGACATCCCCATGCAGCCGAGGCCAAGCTCAGAGACCTCCGGGCCGCCGCGTCCGAGAGTGCGGGTCTTCATGCGCGCTCCTTCGATTGCCGGGTTATTCTGCGCAGGCGTGTTCCCTCTGAACCTACCCAATGTCCTGACGGTGCTCCGGATCATGCTGGTGCCCGTGCTCGTCGTCGCGCTGCTCGGCAACACCGACGGCGGCGACGTGCTCGCGGCGATCGTCTTCGCGCTCGCTTCGCTGACGGACTTCGTCGACGGCTACCTCGCGCGCGCACGCGGATCGGTGACGAACTTCGGCAAGCTGATGGACCCGCTCGCGGACAAGCTGCTGATCGTCGCCGCGCTCGTCGCGCTCGTCTCGCTGCACCGGCTCGCGGCTTGGGTCGCGATGGTGATCATCACGCGCGAGCTCGCCGTCACGGTGCTGCGGATGGGCGCGACGCAGGCCGGCGTCGTGATCGCAGCGAGCATGTTCGGCAAGGTCAAGACATGCCTGCAGATCGCTGCGATCCTCGCCGTGATCGCCTTCCACGGCGAACCGCTGTGGGTCTCGGCGCTGCTGTACGTGACCGTCGCCGTGACGGTGCTCTCCGGCCTCGACTACTTCTTCGGCCTGCGCCGCCGCATGGCGCAGGCACAGGCGCGCGGCGCGGCTGCCGACTGAGCGCTCAGCACCCCTGAGCGCTCGACACCCTTAGCGCCCCCCGCCGCCGGCGCACGCGCGCGGCTGGCAAGCGGGGGCCGCGGCTGGGACGCCGCGCCGCGTCGGAGACATACGAAACCCCGTTAGCCGCCGGAGATCGCGCGGCCGGCGTCGAGCCACTGCTCGAGGCTCGTCTGCCGCCGAGCAGGCGCGCCCGAGTCGAGCTCCGCGCGCAACTCGCCAAGCGTGCCGTGGCGTTCGGCGACGACGTTGTGCTGATGGATCGTCTCGAGATTCTCCTGGCGCGCCGAGACGAAGCTGCGAGCGTCGAGCTGCGGGAACGCCCGCACGACGCCGGCGATCATCTCGCGCACGCAGTCCTCGACGAAGCGCGGGCGGCGGTGCGCCTT
>DASZLB010000127.1:0-4428 GCA_035552575.1 Solirubrobacteraceae bacterium
CGTGCTCGCCGAGCACCGGCTCGAGCGCTGCCTCAGCGCGGTCGACCGCGTGATCGCGCTCGCCGAGGGGCGCGTGATCTGCGACGGCACGCCGCAGGCGTTCGCGCAGTGGGCCTGCGACAGCGCGCCGGCCTTGCAGACGCCAGGCGCGAAGCTGTTCTCGCTGGCGGGCCTGCACCCGGCGCCGATCGGCGTGCGCCAGGCGCGCGCAGCGCTGCGCGAGCGCGCGCTGCTGCCGGCGCAGGACGCGACCGGCGCCGCGGCCGAGACGCTCGAGTCGCCTGCGCCGCGGGCAAGCTCGCCGCGGGCACGACACGCAAAGCAGCCGCAGGCCGCGCTCGCGCTGCGTGGTGTCTGGCACGAGCTGCGCGACGGCCCGGCGATCCTGCGCGGCGTCACGCTTGCGCTCGCGCCCGGCGAGAGCGTCGCGCTGATGGGCCGCAACGGCGCCGGCAAGTCGACCCTCCTGCGCCACGCCGCAGGACTGCTCGAGCCGACGCGCGGCAAGGTCGAGCGCGCCGGGCGCGTCGCGCTGCTGCTGCAGAACCCCGGCGACTACTTCATCCACGAGCGCGTCGAGCAGGAGGCCTCGCCGCAGGCGCTCGCGAACGTCGGGCTGGGCGACGCGGCGACGCGCAACCCGCGCGACCTCTCCGGCGGCGAGCGCCAGCGCCTCGCGCTCGCGATCGTCACCGACACGCTGCCGCCGACGCGAAGCGGGAGCCCGGGCCGCGGCGCGCCTGGGCCGCTCGCGCCGCCGGCCGTGCTCGCGCTCGACGAGCCGACGCGCGGGATGGACAGGCTCGCGAAGGCCGAGCTCGCCGTGGAGCTGCGCGCGCGCGCAGGCGAGGGACAGACCGTGATCGTCGCCACGCACGACCCCGAGTTCGCGGCGGCGTGCGCCGAGCGCGCGATCCTGCTCGCGGACGGTCGCGTGATCGCCGACGGCCCGACGGCCGAGCTGCTCGCCGGCGGCTGGTACTTCGCGACCGAGACGGCGCGGATCCTCGGCGGCGCCGGCGGCGCACTGCTGCCAGAGCAGGGCGCCGAGCTGCTGCGCGCGGCCGCGCCTGTGGAGCTCGCCTCGTGAGCTGGCCGCTCGCCTCGTTCCTGCTCGTCGCGGTCGTGCTCGTGCTCGGCTGGCTCGCGTACGAGCGCGCGCGCCCGTCGGCGCGGATCGTCGCCGTCGTCGCGACGCTCGCGGCCGTCGCCGCGCTCGGGCGCGATGCGTTCGTCGCGCTGCCCGACGTCAAGCCGATCACGGCGATGACGCTCGTCGTCGGCTACGCGCTCGGGCCGCTGCCCGGCTTCTCCGTCGGCGCGCTTGGAATGCTCGCGTCGAACTTCGTGCTCGGCCAGGGCCCGTACACGCCGTGGCAGATGGCCGCGTGGGGCCTCGTCGGGCTTGCCGGCGCGGGCCTGGGCGCAGGCAGCGGGCGGCGGCTCGGGCGCGTGCAGCTTGCGCTTGCCGCCGCGCTCGCGGCGTTCGGCGCGAAGGAGCTGATGAACGTCTACCAGTGGACGATCGGCGCGAGCCACACGCCGGCGGCGTTGCTCGCGGTCGCCGGCACGGGGCTGCCGTTCGACCTCGCCGACACGGTCGCGAGCTTCCTCTTCGGCCTCGCGTTCGCGCCCGAGCTCGCGCGGCTGCTGGCGCGGGCGCGCGCGCGGATGGACGTGAGCTGGGAGGCGCTCGACGCGAATGCGGAAACGGCGCGCCCGCCCGGCGCCCCGCCTGGGTCCGGCGGCACGCCGGCGCCCGGCGGCGCGTTGCGCTCGCTCGGCCCCTCTGGCGGCCTCGCGGTCGCGCTGCTCGCGCTTGCGCTCGGCGCGGCGGCGTTGCCGAACCGAGCCGCGGCGGCTTCGCTCGGGCGCGAGCTCGGCTACCTCGCCTCGGCGCAGAACGCCGACGGCGGCTTCGGCGCGGCGAGCGGCCAGCGCAGCAGCGAGCTTTACACGGGCTGGACCGCGATGGGGCTCGCCGCGGCCGGGCGCAACCCGGCGACGCTGAAGCGCGGCGGGCGCTCGGTGCTCGACTCGCTGCGCAGCGAAGCGTCGACGATCGCGAGCCTCGGCGACGTCGAGCGCACGGTGCTCGCCGTGCGCGCCTGCGGCGCCTCGGCGTATTCGTTCGCCGGGCGCAATCTCGTCGCCGAAGTCCTGCGCGCGCGCGGGCGCGACGACTCGTTCGACGAGCAGGTCAACCTGAGCGCCTTCGCGATCTTCTCGCTGCGCGCCGCCGGACACTCGGCCGGCTTCGCGCCGATTCGCGAAGCGGCCGGTTGGATCGAGCGCCAGCAGAACCGCGATGGCGGCTTCGGCTTCGGCGGGCGCGGCTCGCGAAGCGATGTCGACGACACCGGCGCGGCGCTGCAGGCGCTCGCCGCAGCGGGCGCTCGCAACAGGCGCGTGCTCGGTCTCGCGACTGCATATCTGATCCGCTCGCAGGGCGCCGACGGCGGCTTCCCGCAGGACTACGGCGGCGAATCGAACGCGCAGTCGACGGCATGGGCCGTGCAGGGACTGATCGCGGCCGGGCGCAGCCCGGGCACGGTCCGCCGCGGTGGCAGCCGCACGCCGACGGCTTACCTCGAAAGCCTGCTTGCGCCGAACGGCAGCGTGCGCTACTCGCGCACGAGCGCGCAGACGCCTGTGTGGGTCACGGCACAGGCACTGATCGCGCTCGCCGGCAAGACGTTCCCGGTCGCCGGCTGACGCAGTCTCGAAGCGGCCTCGAAGCCGCCCCGACGGCACTCGAAGCCGCTTCAGCGCCGCTTTAGCGCCGCTCCTACCCTCTAGGGATGGCAGAAACCGCCTACCCGCTCGGCGCGTTGCCCGCCGAGCGCCCGCTCGCAGTCCCGTCGCGGCCGAGCGTCCGCGCGCCGCTGCTGCTCGCGGCACTGTGCGTTCTCGCGCTCGCGCTCGTCTGGGGAGTCGCCGCGCACGTGCAGGACGTGCGCGTGGCCGACGCTCGGCTGCTGCACGACTTCGCGCTGATCGAAAACGCGCGGATCAACTCCGCGGCGCAGACGCTGCTGTCGCTGCTGAACGCGGGGCAGTTCGTGATCTGGGCGTTCGCGCTCGTGCTGTTCGCGCTTGCGCGCGAACGCCCGCGCCTGGCGCTCGCGATCGTCTTCGTCGTGACGCTAGGTCCGTTCACGGCCGAGCTGCTCAAGCCGCTGCTCGCGGTCGCGCACGTCAGCATCGGCGAAGATCGCCCGATCGGCGCAGCGTCGTGGCCGAGTGGGCACGCGACGGCGGCGACCGTGCTCGCGCTCAGCGCCGTGCTCGTCGTCCCGGCACGCTGGCGCTCGCTTGCGCTGGCGCTCGCGGCGGCGTTCCTGCTCGCCGTCGGCGCATCGCTGCTGATCCGCGCCTGGCACATGCCAAGCGACGTGCTCGGCGGCTATCTGCTCGGAACGTTTTGGACGGCGCTCGCGCTCGCGGTCGTACGCGCTTCGGAGCGTCGCTGGCCCTCGCGCGCCGCCCGACGGAGAGCTGGAGACGAAGCCAAGCCTGGCGCCGAGGACGCGCGCGCCGAGCGCGTCGCGCCGCTGCGCGGTCGTCGCGCCGAGGCCTAGCCGGCCGGAGCGTCGCCGGTGCCGTGCGCGCCCGGCTGCCACAGTGGCTCGCTCTGCTCGGCGCCCGGCTCCCTGTTCGCGGCGCGGCTGAGGATGAACAGCAGGTCAGAGAGCCGGTTGAGGTAGCGGACGGCCTCGGCGCTGCCGTCCTCGCCGACGGCGATCGCGCGTCGCTCGGCGCGGCGGCAGACGGTGCGGCAGATGTGCAGCTGCGCGGCCGCCGGCGTCCCGCCGGGGATCACGAACGAGCGCAGCGGCTCCAGCGTCGCGTTGACCTCGTCGCAGGCGTGCTCGAGCCACTCCGTGTAGTCGGCGCCCACGCGCAGGCGCCCGCGCGGGTCGGTGCCGGCCGGCGAGCCCGCGGCGGGTGGCGGCACGGACAGGTCGGCGCCGATGTCGAGCAGGTCGTTCTGCACGCGCCGCAGCCACTCGGCGAACTGCTCTGGAAGACCCGGCGCGAGCAGCGCGAGACCGATCGTCGCGTTGAGCTCGTCGACGGTGCCGTACGCCTCGACGCGCGGGTGCAGCTTGGAGACGCGGCTCATGTCGCCGAGGTGCGTCTCGCCGCCGTCGCCGAGCTTCGTGTAGATGCGGGTCAGGTTGACGGTCATCGCTTGGCCGGCGCTTGCCGGCAGACTCGATGATAGGCACGCGGCGCCGCCGAGTGCACGCCGCGGGGCGCCTGTCTGTGCCGATGAGCACACCGCACGTCGTCTCGATGGGATACGTTCTCGCCCGTCATGCGGATAGGCGTTCCGAAGGAGACCGCGGGGGGCGAGCATCGTGTGGCGCTCGTGCCTGAGGTCGTCAGCAAGCTCAAGGCCAAGGGCCTTGACGTCGTCGTGCA
>DASZLB010000128.1:0-16598 GCA_035552575.1 Solirubrobacteraceae bacterium
CTCACGATCACGCTCAACCGGCCCGAGCGGCTGAACGCATGGACCGCGACGATGGGTCGCGAGCTGATCGAAGCGTTCGACGAGGCCGACGAGAACGACGACGTGCGCGCGATCGTGATGACCGGCGCCGGGCGCGGCTACTGCGCCGGTGCCGATCTCGCCTCCGGTGGCGAGACCTTCGACTTCCGCGCGCGCCAGGAGGAGGCCTCGCTGCTCTCCCCGACCGAGGGCGGCGTCCCTCGCGACAACGGCGGTCAGCTCACGCTCCGTGTGTTCGCCTGCAAGAAGCCCGTGATCGGCGCGATCAACGGCCCCGCCGTCGGCGTCGGCGCGACGATGACGCTGCCGATGGACGTGCGCCTCGCCGCCGACGACGCGCGCATGGGATTCGTCTTCGCGCGTCGCGGCATCGTTCCCGAGGCTTGCTCGAGCTGGTTCTTGCCGCGCGTCGTCGGGATCAGCCGCGCGATGGAGTGGGTCGCGACCGGCCGCGTCTTCTCCGCGCAGGAGGGTCTCGATGCGGGGCTCTTGCGCAGCCTGCACTCAGCCGAGGAGCTCTTGCCCGCCGCCCGCGCGCTCGCCCGCGAGATCGCCGATAACACCTCGCCGGTCTCCGTCGCGCTCGCACGCCAGATGATGTGGCGGATGCTCGGCGCCGAGCACCCGATGCTCGCCCACCGCGCCGACTCGCGCGGAATGCTCTTGCGCGGTCAGTCCGCCGACGCCGCCGAGGGCATCGGTGCGTTCCTCGAGAAGCGCCCTGCGAGCTTCCCCGACCGCGTCAGCGACGGGTTGCCTGACATCTTTCCTGGCTGGCGCGAGCCCGAGTTCGAGTAGCGACCGAGGACTACGGAGCCCGCTGGACGATCGCTTCGCGCGGGACCTCGCGCCGCGGCACGCCGATCCCGTCACACAGCGTCACGCAGCGCTCGTAGACCGGGCGGAAGCCGAGCAGCTGCGGGATCGTGACGATTCCATAGCCGCGCCGGCGCAGGGCCGAGATGATCTTCGGGTAGGCCGCGAGCGTCTGACCGCGCGGGCCGCCGCCGTCGTGGGAGATGATGATCGAGCCCGGCTGCACCTGCGCGAGCACGCGCTGCTCGATCGCACCCGTTCCCGGCTGCGTGTAGTCGCTCGGATCGACGTTCCACGTCACCGTCGCCAGGCCGAGCGAGGCGGCCGTGCGCACGACGGACGAGTTGGAGCTGCCATACGGCGGGCGGAACACGCACGGCGTGTAGCCCGTCTGCGCGCGGATCGCCGAGAGCGTGCGCTGCAGCTGCCCGCGCACGTCGCCGGCGCGCGTCAGGTCGGGGTGCGTGAACGTGTGGTCGCCGAGCACGTCGCCTTCGCGCAGCTCGCGCAGCATCGTTTCGCGAAACGTCGAGCTGACCTGCTCGCCGATCACGAAGAACGTCGCCGTCGCGTGGTTGCTCGCGAGCATCCGCACGAATGCCGGCGTGTCCGTATCCGGTCCGTCGTCGAAGCCGATCGCAACCTCGTAGCGGTGCGGGCCGTGCGTGTAGGCGACGTCGCCGCGACTGTGGCAGCCGACGATCCGGTAGAGCGCGCCGGCCGGCTTCGAGGAGTCGCCCGCGAGCGGTGCGATCAGCTCGAGCGGGCTGCGGATCTGCGCCGAGCCGAGCGCGCCGGCGCCCGAGCCGCACCCCGTCAGCGCGAGCGCGAGCAGCGCCGCTGCACACGCGGCCGAGAGGATCGAACGTGCGAACCGCACGAGCAAGCTCAGCCGAGGACGAGCTCGGCGATCGCGCGCAGCGTCGCCGCGTCGGCCGAGACGAGCATCGTCGTCACGATCGACTCGCGCCACTTCGCCAGGTCGTCGCGGATCTTCGCCGGCGGGCCGACGAGCGAGAGCTCCTCGATCAGCCCGCGCGGGATCTTCGCCCCGGCCTCGTCCTTCTTACCGCCGAGGTACAGCTCCTGGATCTCCTCGATCTCGCGCTCGTAGCCCATCCGGATCGCCACGTTCGCATGGAAGTTGTTGCCTTTCGCCCCCATCCCGCCGAAGTACAGCGCGTAGAACGGGCGCAACGCGTCGATCGATCCGTCGACGTCGTCGGAGATCACGAACGGAACCGTCGCGCAGACCTCGAAGTCCTCCTGCGCGCGCCGTGCTCCCGGGCGCGCGAAGCCTTCCGCGAGCGACGCGCGGTTGGCCTGCTGATGCGTCGGGCTGAACAGCATCGCCAGCCAGCCGTCGCACAGCTCCGCGCACAGCGCGATGTTCTTCGGACCCTCGGCGCCGAGGTAGATCGGGATCCCCTCGCGCAGCGGGCGGATCGAGGACTTCAGCGGCTTCGCCAGGCCCGTTCCGCCTTGCAGCGGCAGCTTGTAGTGCTCGCCGTCCGCCGTGACCGGGCCCTGGCGCGCCCAGATGTCGCGCAGGATGCCGATGTACTCGCGCGTGCGCGCGAGCGGCTTCGCGAATGGCATCCCGTACCAGCCCTCGACGACCTGCGGACCGGAGACGCCGAGGCCGAGGATGAAGCGCCCGCCCGAGAGGTGGTCCATCGTCATCGCCGCCATCGCCGTCGCCGCCGGCTGGCGCGCCGACATCTGCACGATCGCCGTGCCGAGCTTCAGGCGCTCCGTCGAGGCGCCCCACCACGCCAGCGGCGTGAGGCAATCCGATCCGTACGCCTCGGCCGTCCAGATCGAGTCGACACCGAGCCGCTCCGCCTCGGCGATCGCCTCGGCCGCGCCCGGCGGCGGCCCGCCCGCCCAGTAGCCCGTGTTCAGTCCCAGCTTGAGATCGTTCGCCATCTTCGTTCCCCCGCGCGAACCCTATTGGATCTCGCTCCGCGCCTTGACCCGCCCGAACGAGGCTCCCGGCTTCGAGGAGGGCGCCTCGGGGTCCTGCAGGCGATGCGAGAGAGCGAGCGCGAGCAGCGCCAAGCCGATCAGCGCGACGCCGTAGACGTTCGCCGTGTCCGCGAGCCCGTAGCGCGCCACGGCGATCCCCGCCGCGAGCGCCGGCAGGCTGTAGGCGAGGTAGGACGCGACGTAGGCCGACGCGACGAGCGCCGCGCGCTGATCGGCCGGGGCGCGGTTCGTGACCGCGCGAAAAGCTCCCGCGAAAGCCGGGCCGAAGCCGAGGCCCGCGATGCCCGTCGCGAGCAGGAACAGCGCCGTCGAGCCGTCGTTCAACGCGATCAGCGCCAGCGCGACGCCGACGATCAGCGCGCTGAGCCCGCCGCGCGCGGCGACGCGCGCGTGCGTGTCGCGCAGCACGAGCGACATCGCCGAGCTGACGCCGGCCATGATGAAGATCGACAGGCCGCCGGCGACGTGGCTCGAGTCGTGCAGCACCTTCGCCGTCAGCGACGGGCCGAGCGAGAGGATCAGCCCACCGAGCGCCCACGTCGCCGTCAGGCACGGCACCGTCGCAAAGAAGTCCGCGCGAAGCGCGCTCGGCACGGCGACGTTCGGCCGCAGCGAGCTGAGCCACGTCGGCCGGCGCAGCACCGTCTCCGGGATCGCCAGCGCGAGCAGCGCCGCGAGCACGAACGCGGCGAGCAGCAACCAGTAGACCAAGCGCGTCGGCGAAGGCCCGTATTCGACGAGCAGGCCACTGCCGAGCGCGCCCGCGGCGAGCCCGCCCATCGGCGCCGCGGCTGCGAGCAGCGCGCCGAGTCGCGGCTTGTGCGCAGGCTGCAGGTCGATCAGTGCCGCGCTGATCGCCGCCGTCGCGATCCCCGTCGCGACGCCTTGCAGGATGCGCGCCGCGAACAGCCAGATGACGCTGCGCGCCTCCGCGAACAGTCCCATCGCGACGATCTCGATCGCCAGCGCGAGCAGCAGCGCCGGGCGCCTGCCGAGATGGTCCGAGAGCGAGCCCGTGACGATCAGCGCGCCGAGCAGGCCGAGCGCATAGACGGCGAAGACGCCCGTCAAGACGATCGCCGAGAAGCCCCACTGCTGCTGATAGACGATGTACAGCGGCGACGGCGCGCTCGAGGCGAACAGCAGCAGCGCGAGCGTCGCGACGAGCAGCCAGAAGGCGACGCCGCGAGCGAGCGTCGGACGGCGCGCCGCGGCGCGCGGGATGGCTGTCGGTGCGGTCATTTGCTTGCAACCTGCGCCCCGCTCGAGAACTCGCAATACCCTGGGCCGATGACGTATGCGACGGCCGATGCCAGGCGGGGACTGCTCGACACCGTAGCGGTCGCGATCGAACAGCTCGGGGCCGCGCTGGCCGCACTCGGTGAGGCCTACGAGCAACTCGATGAGCAGAGCGCCGAGCGCCTCGAAGAGCAGCTTTTCCGCCCCGTGCAGATCGCCTACGGACGGGCGCAGCGGACCTACGCGGGCTTTGCCGGGCGCCACGAGCTGCCCCTGCGCACGTTCGCGCCCGCGGCGCTGCCGGCGCCCGCTTCCGGCGCGCGCGGCTTCATCGACAGCGCCGTCGAAGCGGTCACAAGCGCCGATCACACGCTCTCGGAGCTGCAGGACTCGATGGCGCCCGTCGAGGTCGGCGACGCCGAGCTGCGCGATGGGCTGCGCGAGGTGCGCGAGCTGATCGCTCAGCTCAACGCGAGCGCGCGCGATTTCCTACGCACGCTCGGGCGCTAGCGTCCAACCGCACGCGCCGCCGCGCGTGCGTGCTCCGCGCTCGTAGGTGCCGCACGCGCAGGTGCCGAGCGCGCAGGTGCTTCAGGCAACAGCTCGCCGACGTTCCGCAACAACGCTTCGAAGACGCCCTGCAGCGTCCGCTTCGCGTATTCGTGGCTCGGGCTCGAGGTGATCAGGACCGATGCGGCGACGCGCACTGCGCCGTGGCGCAAGAGGATCGACTGGTGCTCGACTTCGCCCGTCCCCGCCCCCCAGCCGCCCTTGAAGTAGAGCTGCCAGCCGGGCAGGCGCAGCCGCCCGATGCCCCAGCGCTGGCTCGCGACCACGCTCGCGAGCAGGTGCATCGCCGCAGCACGATGACGCGGCACGACTTCGCGGTCGATGTGCAGGAAGAAGCGCGCCTGGTCGGCTGCGTCGATCCGGCTGAGACCCCAGATCTGCTTGTCGAGCGTGAAGCGGCGCATCCCGGCGCGGCGCGCGACGCCGTACACGCCGCTGGGCCCGTCGAACTCGAGCACGCGCGTGGCCGCTTCGTTGTCCGAGCGCTCGATCATCGGGTCGATCAGGCGATGGTCGGCGGCGTCGAGCGGGCGGTTGCGTACGCGCCCGTCATCGAGGTACGCGACGAGCAGCATCGCCTTCAGCACGCTCGCCGACGGCACCGTGCGCTCGACGCGCCAGCCCCACGCGCGGTGCTCCGTGCGCACCGCGAAGCTGACATCGCCCGCGCGCGTGTGCGCGTAGGCGATCGCCGCACGCACGCCCGGCTGCCACTGCGCCGCCGCCGGCCGGACAGGGCTCTTCGCGACGGGCGATGCCGCGGTGGCCGCCCTTGCGGTCTCGCCGCTCGAGCCCGGCGCCGCGAAGAGCAGGCTCACGCAGAGGCAAGCGCAAGCTGTCAGCGCGACGCGCACGCTCTCAGCGCGCGACCGAGACGATCCGCGCGCCGGCGCGCGAGCCCGTCAGCGTCACGTACGCGCGCGACGGGCCGAGCGCCGTCGAGCCGAGCTCCGTCGAGGCGCCCCTGCCCGTCCGCCGGTTGGCGCAACCGCTCGCGCTGTTGTACGCGTGCGTGTAGCCGCGCTGGTAGCCGGGGTCGCGCGAGACCGCCGAAGGCAGGCTGAGCAGCACGCGTTCGCGGCGCGAGCGGCGTCCGCGCACGGCGACATCGGCGTCCGCGCGTGCCGCGTGCGCGCCACCGCGACGGGCGGCGCTCGTGCCGATCCAGAGCTGCTGCTCACAGCGCGTGACCTGCTCGTACAGCAGGCTGCCGCCGAGCAGCGACGGGTAGAAGTACGCCGTGCCGGGCCGGGCCGCGCGCAGCGTGCGGCGCTTTCCGCTCGTCAAGTCGATCAGCTCGATCGCGCTGCGCCGCGGCGTATCGACCGTGAAGACCGCGTTCGCGCCGTCGAGCGACGGACGCCCGATCTGCCCGGCCAGCCGTGAGCCCGCGAGGTAGCGCTTGCTCGCCGGCGCCGTCAGCGAAACCGCGATCAGCTGCTCCGTGCCGGCCGCGTCCGTATCGCGATAGACGAGCCAGCCGTCGGAGACCGCCAGCGCGTCCACGCCGCTCGCGGCGAGCGTCAGCCGCGGCTGCAGCGAGCGCGCATCGGCGACCGTGACCGTCGCCGGACCGACCCACGCGATCGTCGAGCCGCCGAGCGCCGGATGCGTGCCCGGCAGAGCCCGCGCCGGCGCGCCGCCGAACGAGAGCAGACCGCCGCCGCCGGGCGCCTGCCAGACGAGCGCGCCCCCGGCCGTCGACGGATCGCTCGCGCCCGCGATCGTCGCCGCCGAGGCGCTCGCGCCGCCAAGCGCGAGCGCGCACAGGCCGAGCCCGAGCGCATCGAGCCGGCGCAATCCGAGCCACAGGCGCGGCTCGGCCGCTATCTCCTCGAGGCGCACAGCGCCTTTGCCGCGGCGCAGCCCCGGCGCCATCCACAGCACCGGCAGCGCGCGTCCGGCGCCGAACACGACGCCGACGAGCACGCCGAGCAGCACGTCGCCCGAAGCGAAGCTGATCCCGGCGAGCGCCCAGACGGCGAACGCGAGCACGAACGTAGTGAAGCCGAGACCGAGCAGCACGCCGTACAGCGCGCACGCGAGCGGCAGCGGCAGCCTCCAGCGCCAGCGCTCCGGCACCTGGCGGCGAATCTGCGGCGCGATCTTCACGCCGCGCCAGTCCGCGATCGCGGCCGCCAGCGCGAGCGCCGCGCCGAGCCCCTCGCGCAAGCCCGTGAAGCCGTGACCCGCGAGCGAGCCGAGCGCGGCAAGGCCGCCGAACGTGATCGCGCCGCCGAGCAGCGTCCCCAGCGCGAACGTCGCGCTCGCCGCGATCGTCACAGCCCGCCGCACGTCGCCGAGCGCGCTGCCGATCGTCTCGACCATCGAGAAGCCGCACGGCGACCACGCCCCCGTGATGCCTGCGACGAGCGCCGTCAGCGCCGCGCAGACGGCGAGCCCACTCAGCACGGCATCATCGTTTCGTAGTACTGCACGCAGAACACGTTGCGCCCGCCGTAGCAGTAGCCGACGAGTGCCTGGTCGCCATTGATCCGCGTCTGCGTGTAGCCGCAGCAATCCATCAGCCGGCGCACGCGCCCGCCGCAGCAGCGATACCACGAGCCGTCCGTCTGCAGACTGAGCCCGTGGCTCTCGCCGGCCGACTTGCAGACCTGCGAGCGCGGCGCCGGCGAGAGCGGCTCGCCACTCGGGTCGCGCAGCACGTGCCCGTGCGCGTCGACAGGGTAGCCCTGCGCGTTGATCGGGCGCCCGAGGTCGTCGACCGCGTGCCCGTCGGAGGCGCGCAGCGGCAGGTCGTGGCGGTCGACGCGCGGCAGCCCCGTGGGGTGCGGACAGTTGCCTGTCGTGTATGTGTGCCCGCAGAAGTTCGTGTACGCGTCGGCTTCGTCCTGCAGCATGCCCTTCGCGACCGCGCGCCCGCCCGCGAGCGCGATGATCGCCGTGCCGGCCCACTCGAGAAACCCGCGGCGGCTGCTGTGGCGCAGCACCTCGTCGCTGAAGTGCTCGCCCGTCCGCGGCTTCGGCGGCAAGCCCGGCTCCGGCGTCGAGCCGCGCTCAGCGCCCGGATCGGGCGTCGCGCCGCGCTCAGGCGGCAAGCGTCAGCCCCCGCTCGCGAAAGCGCGCCGTCGAGAGCACGCTTTCGAGCTGGCTCAGGCTGTTGAACGTGCCCTTCGCCAGCGCGACGCCGTCGGCGCTCAGCGCGACCGCATACGGGCTGCCGGGGACGCGCGCCTGCGCCCAGACCGCCGCGTCGCCGTGCTCGTCGAACGTGCGCACCGCAAGCAGCGGGTCGGCCGCGACGTGCGCGAGCGCCGGCGTCAACTGCGCGCACAACGGGCAGCCCGCAGAGGTGAAGATCGCCAGGCGCAGCGACGTGCCCGGCTCCGTCTCGATCGCCTGCGCCCACTGCTGCGCCAGCCCGACCTCGGGCCCCTCCGACTCGATCTCGAGCGCGCCGCGCGACCCTGCCGAGAGGCGCAGCACGCCGACCTCGCGTGCGAGCGCGAGCAGCGCGACGGCGAGCGCCGCGAGAGCGGCGACGCTGAGCGAGAGTGCGAACGTCAGCCAGCGCTCATAGCCCGCCGGCGCGCTCGGCAGCAACCCCGTCGCGCACACGCCCGCGACGAGCGCGAGCGCGGCCGCGCGCGCCGGTGAGCTCCAGCCGAGCAGCGAGCTCGCGCCGAAGCACGCGCACGGCCGACCGCCGCGCCCCGCGAGCAGCGCCGCCGATGTGACCATCGCGAACAGCGCGAACAGCGCGAGCGCGGCCACCGGCGCCCAGCCGACTCCCGCCACGAGCACGCTGCCGACTGTCAGCTCGCAGACGATCAGCAAGCGGATGCCGGCGCGCTGCGCGACTGCGCCCGCGATCCCGAACGTCGCGAGCCCGGCCGCCGCGCGCGCCGGGCGCCACGCCTTCAGGCCCGCCGTCACGCAGAGGATCAGCCCCAACCAGATCGAGACGAGCGTGCTCATCGACAGACCGCAGGCGTCGTGCGCGACGGCTCGCCGCGGATGCGGGATCTAGGCCGGTGCTCGAACATCGCCGGGCACCATACGTACGGCCTCGGATCACCCGTAATCGCCTGCTAGAGGGGCATTTCCGCATTTTGAGAAGTGCCTGAGCGCAGGCGCTCGGGCGTTCGGCGCACTCGGGCGTCGGCGCACTCGCGCGTTCGGCGCGCTCAGGCGTTCGGCGCGAGCGCGTCGCGGTCGACCTGCGCGACGCTCGTGTAGCCGCTCAGCGCGAGCGTCAGGTCGAACTCGGCGAGCAGGCAGCGCACGACGTGCTCGACGCCGGCCTGCCCCGCGAGCGCGAGCCCATACATGTAGGGGCGCCCGATGCAGACCGCGTCGGCGCCGAGCGCGAGCGCCTTGAAGATGTCAGCGCCGCCGCGCACGCCGCTGTCGAACAGCAGCGCGAGCCCGTCGCCGACGGTCTCGCGGATCGCCTCGAGCGAATCGAGCGCGCCGAGCGCGCCGTCGACTTGGCGGCCGCCGTGGTTCGAGACGATCAACCCCTCGACGCCGGCCCCGGCCGCGCGTGCGGCGTCGTCTGCGTGGACGATCCCCTTCAGCACGATCGGCAGCTCCGTCTGCGCTTTCAGCCAGTCGAGGTCGGGCCAGCTGACGGTCGGGTTCGCGAACTGGTACGCCCAGTGGCCGATCGCCGGCCCCGGGTCCTCCTCGGGAGGCTTCTCCAGCGCCGCGCGGAAGACGGGGTCGGAGAAGTAGTTCGCGACGCCCTCGCCTTTGAGGAACGGCAGGTAAGCGTTCGCGAGATCGCGCGGGCGCCAGCCGAGGAACCACGTGTCGAGCGTCAAGACGATCGCGCCATAGCCGGCGCGCTCGGCGCGCTCGACGAAGCTCGCCGCAAGCGCGCGCTCGCGCGGCCAGTAGAGCTGATACCAGCGGCTCGCCTCGCCCATCGCCTCGGCGACCTGCTCGATCGAGTGCGACGCGGCCGTGCTGAGGATGTACGGGATCCCGCGCGCAGCCGCCGCGCGCGCCGATGCGAGCTCCGCTTCGGGGTGGACGATCGACTGCACGCCGACCGGCGCGAGCAAGAGCGGCGCCGGCATCGCCGTGCCGAGCACCGTCGTGCTCAAATCGCGCGTCGAGACGTCGCGGAGCATCCGCGGCACGATCCGCCGTCGCTCGAACGCGTCGAGGTTCGCGCGCATCGTCTGCTCGGCGCCCGCGCCGCCCGCGACGTACCCGTATGCCTCCGCCGTCATCGCCTCGCGCGCGCGCTCGTGCAGCGCCGCCGCCGAGACGGGCAGCTCGGGCTTCTCGTCGATCAGCCCGCCCGCGTAGATCTCGTACTGGAAGCTCGCGAGATCCGGCGGCGCTGGCGCGCCGGCGACGCTCTCGGCGTCGACAGACTCTGACTCGAGCTCGCTCACGCGCAGACCCTACCCACCGTCGCGCGCGGCGGGCTCGTCGCGACCCTCGACCTCGACCTCGCGCAGCCGGTGCGTCGCAACGTCGTAGACGAAGCCGCGCACCGAGTCGCGGTGCGCGAGGAACGGCGAGCGGCGCACGCGCAGGAGCGACTGGCGCACGTCCGCGTCGACGTCGCCGAATGACTCGATCGCAAATGCCGGAGCGATCCCGGCGGCGTCCTGCAGCTCGGCGCGAAAGCCGTCGTCGGTCAGCTTCTGCATGCCGCAATCGGTGTGATGGATCAGCATCACCTCGCGCGTGCCGAGCTTGCGCTGCGAGATCGCCAGCGAGCGGATCACGTCGTCGGTGATCACGCCGCCGGCGTTGCGCAGGATGTGCGCCTCGCCGTCCTCGAGCCCGAGCGCCTGGAAGACGTCGAGGCGCGAGTCCATGCACGTCACGATCGCGAGCCGGCGGCGCGGGCGGACGTCGAGCTCGGCCTCGGGCCGCGAGCCGGCGAAGGCCGCGTTGTTCTCGAACAGCTCGTCGATCGCGCTCATCCGCCGGAACCCTAGAGGCTCGCCGGGCACGAGCGCCGGCGCACGCTCACGTGGCGACCGCTGCGGGAGCTGTGCAGCGACGCCGGGTGCTCGCGCAGCGGCGTCCGGCGTTCATCCAGCGGCGCCGGGCGCTCGTGCGGCAGCGCCGGGCGTTCATGCAGCGGCGCGCTTGCTCAAGTAGCGCGCGAGCCCCTGGTAGCTCTGCTCGGGCGGCAGCGCGTGCGAGTACGCCGCGTCGCCGGCGACGCGCTCGCGCATCTGTGCGACGAAGCTTGCCTGATCGCCTTCGGCGGCCCACGCCTCGACCTCGTCGAGGTGCTCGCGCAGCGCCGCGATCTGCGCCGCGACGTCGTCGTGCGCGCCGAAGTGCGTCACCGCGAGCCGGCGCGGCTGCCACGCTTCGATCGTCGCGAGCGACGCACGCCACGCGTCGAGGTCGATGTCGGGCGGCGGCGTCGGCGCGATCACTGCGCCCGAGCCGATCCGCACGCCGGCGACGTCGCCCGTGAACGCGATCCCGCTCGGCTCGTGCATGTAGGAGACGTGGTGTGAGGCGTGGCCCGGCGTGTAAGCGACGCGGAACGCGCCGAGCTGCTCGCCGCCTCGCAGCACGCGGATGCGCTCGGCCGGCACCGCGAGGAACTCGCCCCACAGCCGCTCCATCTGCTCGCCATACAGCCGCCCCGCGCTCGCGAGCAGCTTCGCGGGGTCGATTAGGTGCGGCGCGCCGCGCTCGTGCACCCAGATCTCCGCCTGCGGATAGCGCTCGGCGAGCGTGCCTGCGGCGCCGGCGTGGTCGAGATGGATGTGCGTCAGCGCGATCGCGCGCGGCGGCTCGGCGTCGAGGCCCGGCAAGAGCGTCGCGATGCTGCTGCTCGGACCGGGATCGATCAGCACGTCGCCGACGCGCCACGCGCCGATCACGCGCGCGTTGCCGAGGTGGCGCACATCGATCAGCTGCGGCTCGCCGTCGCGCAGTTCGTTCGGATCCATCGCGGAATGCTTAGCACGATGTTCCGCCGAGGCCCGTTCAGCCGACGCGGCCAATCGAGCCGGCGCGCAGCGAGAGCTCGAGCTCGAAGCGCGCCTGCGGATCTTCGAGCGCGCCGCCGAGCAGCTCGCGCAGCTGGTTCAGCCGGTAGCGCACCGTCTGCTCGTGCACGCCGAGCGCGCGCGCCGTCGCGGCGCGGTTGCCGTGCTGCTTCAGCCACTCGAGCAAAGTCGCTTCGAGCCGCCGCCGCGCGGCCTCGGAGAGCGTCTCGAACGGGCGCAGGCGCGTGCTGCGCAGCTCCGCGAGCACGCCGTCGCGGTCGTCGAGCGCGAGCGCTGCGAGGTGGTCGCTCGCCCAACGTGGACCCTCGACATCGCCGTCGAGCGCGCCGAGCTCGAGCAGCGTGCGTGCGAGGCGCAGCGAGCGCGCAGCCTCGCGCCAGGAGACGGCCGGGCCGACGGCGGCTTCGCGCCGCAGAGCTCGTGCGAGCAGCGCACGCCCGCCCGGGCGCAGCGGGTCGGCCCAGATCGCGAGCGTCAGCTCGCCGTCGCGCACCGCGATCGCGTCCTCGCCGAGCGCGCCTGCGACCTGCGCGCCGCCGGCGCCGCGCACGGCGATCGCCGCGAGCGTCCGCGGCACGCTCCAGCCGGCCGCCGCCGCCGCGGTGCGCACGACCTGCTCGTCGGGCTGCTCGGCGCTCAAAGCGGCGAACAGTCGCCTGTGCCGGCGCTCGCGCTCGCCCGCGCGTTCGGCCTGCGCCTCTGCGTAGCCCTCGATCGACTCGGCCGAGAGCTCGTCGATGTAGACGAAGATCGACTCCGCGAGCAGCTGCAGCGACTCGGCCGAGAGCGCCGCGCGGCTGCCGGCCTCGGCCCAGCGCCGCCAAGCGATCCGCGCGCCGATCCGGTACGCCGACTGCAGCGCGTCGAGGCTTCGGCCCTGGCGCAGCTCGCCGCGCCCGAGGCCGCGATAGACCGAGCGATCCTGCGTGCGCCCCGCGACAGGATCCTCGATCAGCTCGACGAAGTGGCGCAGCGCCTCGTGCACGCCCTGGCGCAGACCGCGCTCGAAGCCGCCCTCGAGCGGGCGCTTGTAGCCGGGCACGCCGAGCACGATCGTGTCGATGATCTCGTCCGCGAGCCCGTCGAGCTGCGGGCGCAAGACGTCTGCGACGCTCGGCTCGAGCGCCTCCCACGGCCTTCTCGCCAACGGGCTCATATGACCCAAAACCTACAAAAATTATTAATGATGATGTTTTTTATAGGTCAAGAACACGCGCATTGTGACGGTTACGGTCATTGCGTGACCCGCTTCGAGCGAAACGCGAACATCGCCGCCGTCGCGCTGCCGTTCGTCGCGTTCTGCGCCGCCGTCGCGATCCTCTGGGGCCACGGCGTCGGTTGGGCCGACCTCGCTGTGATGATCGTCATGTACGTGCTGACGGGTCTTGGCATCACGATCGGCTACCACCGTCTGTTCACGCACAACGCGTTCAGCGCGAAGCGGCCTGTGCGCTACGCGCTCGCCGTGCTCGGCTCGATGGCCGTCGAGGGACCGCTGTCGGATTGGGTCGCCGACCACCGCAAGCACCACGCGCACACCGATGAAGACGGCGATCCGCACAGCCCGCACACCGGCGACGGGTCGGGCATCGCCGGGCTGTGGCACGCGCACATCGGCTGGCTCTATCGCACGCAGGGGCAAGCTCAGACGCGCCGCTACGCGCCTGAGATCGTCGAAGACCGCGGCCTGCGGCTGATCAGCCGTCGGTTCGGCGCGCTCGTGCTGCTGTCGCTCGCGATCCCGTTCGCCGCCGGCCTCGCGATCCACGGCTCGCTCACGGGCGCGCTCTCGATGCTGCTGTGGGCCGGCTTCGTGCGGATCTTCCTGCTGCACCACGTGACGTGGTCGATCAACTCCGTCTGCCACTTCTTCGGCCGCCGCCGCTTCGACGTCGACGACCACTCGACGAACGTCTTCTGGCTCGCGCTGCCGTCGCTCGGCGAGTCGTGGCACCACAACCACCACGCGTTCCCGCGCGCCGCCGTGCAGGGCCTGCGCCGCTCCGAGCTCGACATCTCCGGGCTCGTGATCGCTTTGCTCGAGCGGCTCGGGCTCGCCTCCGATGTCGTGCGGATCGCGCCCGAGCGCCAGCTGCAGCGCGAAGCCGCGCCCGCCGCGCCGCGCGGCGCCGCGCCCGAGCGCTCCTAGCTAGGCGCCACGTCGAATCGAGCTACGGGAATCCGTAGGATGAAGGTGTGGAGAGCTCAGCCGCCACCGCAACGCAGTCCTTCGGCGAGCTCGAGCAGCATCGTCGCGAGCTGACTGCGCACTGCTACCGGATGCTCGGCACGCCGTTCGAGGCCGAGGACGCCGTGCAGGACACGCTGCTGCGCGCGTGGCGCTCGCTCGATCGCTTCGAGCGACGTTCCTCGCTGCGCTCGTGGCTGTACACGATCGCGACGAACGTCTGCCTCGACATGCTCGACTCCAAGCAGCGCCGCGCGCGCCCGATGGATCTCGGCGAAGCGCGCTCGCCCGACGGTCCGATCGGCGAGATCCTGCCCGAGACGACGTGGATCGAGCCCGTGCCCGACGAGCTCGTCGTCCCCGACAGCGGCGACCCCGCCGCGATCGCGCAATCGCGCGAGACGATCCGCCTCGCGTTCGTCGCCGCGCTGCAGCACCTGCCGCCGCGCCAGCGCGCCGCGCTGATCCTCTGCGAGGTGCTGCACTGGAAGGCCGCCGAGGTCGCCGAGCTGCTCGACACGAGTACCGCCGCGATCAACAGCGCCCTGCAACGCGCTCGCGCGACGCTCGACAGCGCCGAGACCCACGACAGCGCCCGCGGCTCGCTCTCCGAGCAGGACAGCGCGCTGCTGTCGCGCTACGTCGACGCCTTCCAGCGCTACGACATGGACGCGCTGACGAGCCTGATCCACGAGGACGCGACGCAGTCGATGCCACCGTACGAGCTGTGGCTGCGCGGGCGCAAGGACATCCTCGCCTGGTGGGTCGGACAGGGCGCCGGCTGTCGCGGCTCGCGCGTCTTCCCGGCGCAGACCGCCAACGGCTCGCCGGCTTTCGCGCAGTACAAGCCGCGCGAGGACGGCGACGGCTACGAACCGTGGGCGCTGCAGGTGCTCGAGATCGCCGGCGGAAAGGTCGTCGAGCTCACGTTCTTCCTCGCGACCGAGACGCTCTTTCCGCTGTTCGGCGTGCCGCTGCAACCACCGGCATAGCGAAGCCGAGCGGGCGTGCCGGCGGTGCGGCGTCCTCGCTCGGCAGCGCGTCGGCGAGCCCGACGAGCTCGATCAGCAGCTCGAGCTGCGGCGAGGCGCCGCGCAACTGCACCGTGCAGCCATGGCGTCGCGCCGCGAGCGCGAGGCGCGCGAGCGCATCGACGGCGACCGCGTCCGGCTCGATCTGCGCGACCTCGACCGACAGCAGCTGCGGCACGGCGAGCTGCAGCAGCGCACACGTGCGCACGAACAGGCCCGGCAGATCCACGCGCTGCAGCGGCGCGCGGATCGTGAGCGTCGCGCTGCGCTCGGCCGCTCCGGGCATCTGCCCCTCCCCGTCCCCGCTTCCGGCTAACTCGCCTCGATCAGATCCTCGGCGGTGGCTTGCGGCGAGCCCGGCGCGTGCTCTTGGGTCGGCCGTGCCGAGGCCGACACCGGCCCCGGCGCGAGCCCGCCGCTCGCCTCGACCGCCTCGGCGAGCTCGTCTTCGGCCGCAGAGGGCGTGCGCTTCGGCGCGTGCAGCGCCAGGCTGATCAGGACGGCCAGACCGACGAGCGCGGCGCCGATCAGGAACGCGACGTGATAGCCGCTCGTCAGCGCATCCGCGACCGGCTTGCCGGCCTTTTTCAGCGAGCTCGTGTGCGTCGCCGCGCTCGTCGCCAGCACAGCGAGGCCGAGCGCGCCGCCGACCTGCGCCGAGGTGTTGACGAGACCCGAGGCGAGCCCCGCGTCCTGCGGCTCGACGTCGGCCATCGCGAGCGTCATCAACGCCGGGAACGTCGAGCCGACGCCCGCGCCGAGCAGCAGCAGCACCGGCAGCACGTCGATCGCGTAGTGGCTGTGCACTGGCACGCGCGCGAACAGCAACAGCCCTGCCGCGACGAGCACCATCCCCGGCGCAAGCAGGCGCTTGGCGCCGAAGCGGACGATCAGCCGTTCGGAGTAGCGCAGCGACAGCGTGCCCATCACGACAGTCACCGGCAGGAACGCGAAGCCGATCTTCAGCGGGTCGTAGTGCTGCACGCGCTGCAGGTAGAGCGAGCCGAGGAAGAACGTGCCGAACATGCCCGCGACGACGAGCGCCTGGATCGCGTTCGCGCCGGCAGTGTCGCGCGAGCGGAACACGCGCAACGGCATCAGCGGTTCGCGCGCAAGCGCCTCGCGCACGACGAACAGCGCGAGCAGCACGAGTGAGCCCGCGGCGAGCAGCAGCGTCGTCGCCGAGCCCCAGCCTTTTTCGGCGGCCGGCGAGACGATCGTGTAGACGCCGAGCATCAGCGCCGTGACGATCAGCGCCGCGCCCGGCAGGTCCGCGCCCTTGCCGGCGCCCGGCATCCGCATGTCGTCGAGCAGCCGCACCGCCGCGAATCCTGTGACGAGGCCGATCGGCACGTTGATGAAGAAGATCCAGTGCCAGTCGATCGCCTGCGTCAGGACACCCCCGAGGAGCAGCCCGACCGAGCCGCCGGCCGAGGCGACGAAGCCGTACACGCCGATCGCCTTCGCCTGCTCGCGCGGCTCCGGGAACATCGTCACGATCATCCCGAGCACGACGGCCGACGTCGCCGCCCCGCCGGCGCCCTGGACGAAGCGCGCGACGACGAGCATCGTCTGGTTCTGTGAGAGGCCGCAGAGAAGCGAGGCGAGCGTGAACACGACGAGGCCGCCGAGGAACACGCGCTTGTGTCCGACCATGTCGCCGATCCGTCCCGCGAGCAGCAACAGGCCGCCGAACGCGATCAGGTACGCGTTGACGACCCACGCGAGGCCCGAGCTAGAGAAGCCGAGGTCCGTCTGGATCGA
>DASZLB010000129.1:0-16567 GCA_035552575.1 Solirubrobacteraceae bacterium
GCCTGCGGCACGAGCGACGGATCGTCGAGCAGCAGTTGCATCTGGTCGCGGTCTTCGATCAGCGCGCGCATGCCGCTGCAGTAGGTCGCCTTCGTGCTGTCGTTGCCGGCGGCCATCAGCAGGAAGAAGCCCATCACGATCTCGTGTTCTTCGAGCTTCTCGCCGTCTACTTCGGCGTGCACGAGCACGCTCGTCAGGTCGTCGGTCGGATTCTCTTGGCGCTCGGCGATCAGCTTGCGGCAGAGCTCGAAGATCTGCGGGATGTCCTTGTTGACGGCGCCGTCGAAGCCGTCGGGGTTGAGGTCGGGGTCGCCGGCGCCGAGCGTCGAGTTCATCAGCCGCGCCCAGATCAGGTCTTCCTCCTCGGAGATGCCCATGAAGCTGCCGATCACGCGCGAGACGACGGGCTGCGCGACCTCGGCGACGAGATCGCACGTCTCGCGTCCCTCGAGGCGATCGAGCACGCGCACGGTGATCGCGCGGATCGCGTCCTCGTGGTCGGCGATCCGCTTCGGCGTGAAGCCGCGCTGGAAGAGCGCCTTCAGACGATCGTGCTTCGGCGGGTCCATACCGATGAACATCGCGCGCGCGAGCTCGATCGGGAAGCCGGCGGCCGCGAGGACGACGCCGCCGAGTTCGGAGGAGTACGTCTCCCAGTCGCGGCTGACCGTGTGCACGTCATCGGCCGTCGTCACCGACCAGAAGCCGGCCTCGTCGGGAAGGTCTTCGAAGCCCTCTGTCCAATGCACAGGGCACTTGCTTCGCATCTGCTTGAACGCCTCCTGTGGCGGGCCGTCGAGCCACAGCTCACGCTCGGTCAGTTCCACGCTCTTGATGTCGCGTCCGACTGTTGCCACGGAAAGCCTCCAGAGTTCGCCGATGCGGAATGCGCCTCGATCATACTGGCTGCACGGCCAGTTTTATTTTGATCGCTCCGCGGTCGGGTCGCGGGCGGCTCGGGACAGCACGCCGCACATGCGGCACGCATCACGCCTCAGCGCTGAGAAAGCACGCGCTCACGCAGGCGCCGCCGCGTCGCACGCGATCCGAGCGCGAGCAGTACGAACAGGATCGCAAGCGGGACGAGCGCTGCGAGCGCGACGATCGCTACGGCGAGCGCGATCTTCAGGACGTCGCCGGCATCGTGCAGCGCCTTGCTCAGCGTCGATTCGCTGCTGTCGGCGTGCGCGTCGCCGAGCACGCTCACTTCGACGGATGAATTGCTTCCGCGCCTGGCTACTGCCTGGTATTCGCCGCGCGCACGTGCGATCGCACCGGCAGCGAGCGCGAGCCGTGCGTGCAGGCTTTCGATCTCACCCTGCGTGCTCGCCTTGGCCAGTGCGTGCAGCAGCGCCTGGCGCTCGGCGACAGCGTCGGCGAGCTTCGTGCGGTCGACGTCGTATTCGTCTGTGATGTCCTGCAGAGACTGACTCTCGGCTCGGGTCGGAGCCAGCCGTGCGAGTTGTGCGAGCGCCGTCTGCAGGCCCGCACTCGGCAGACTCAGCTGCAGGTTCGCTTCGCTGCTCGCGCCGTGCTGCAAGTTGACATGTGAGCTCTTGACGAAGCCGCCGTCGCGTGTTGCGAGCTGGGCGACTTCGCTCGCGACGGACTGCACGGCGCCGGGCCTCGGCGCAAGCGTGAGCGACGCGCCGAGTTGCTGGACGCGCCTGGGCGGCGACGATGCGGCGCTCGCGGAAGACGTCGCCTCCGAGCTCGCGGCTGCTTCAGCCGACGGATACGGAACGTTCGCGGAGTGCTTCCTGGCCGTCGCTCTTACCGGGCCGGCGCCGGCCCCGGGCTCGTTCGGACGTGCGAGCTGCGCCGATTCAGGCTCGAACGTCGTCGCCCTGAGCGGCGCTCCTCGCCAAGGCGCAACGATCGCAACCGTGCCGATCGACACGAGCGCAACGACTGCCGAGCCAGCGAGCAGGCGCGCGCGCAGCCCCGAAGCGAGCCATGTGCCGAGCGCGGCGAGCATGGCGCGCGGGCTCGACCACGAGCGCGAGCGCAGGGGCGCACGCCCGAGCTGCGGCGCGCTCCGCTGCTCGATTCGCGCCCACAACTCGCGCTCGAGCTCAGCCGACATCGGCGG
Source organism: Solirubrobacteraceae bacterium (assembly GCA_035552575.1). Lineage (GTDB taxonomy): Bacteria > Actinomycetota > Thermoleophilia > Solirubrobacterales > Solirubrobacteraceae > Palsa-744. The sequence goes on from DASZLB010000129.1 coordinate 2,093, forward strand.
CGCGAGCGCACGAACGTCGCCGCGCAGCTCGCGCCAGGACTCGGCTTCGGCGCCGCTCGACTCGCCACTCAGGGCGGCCTCGAGCTCCGCAACGAGCGCGTCGCCGTGCGGGTCGCGACGCCGCGGGAGCGGGACGATCTTCATGCGACTTCCTCGCGGTCGAGCCCGGCGCACGTCGCGCGCAGCGTGCTCAGCGCGCGGTGCACGCGCGTGCCGGCGTTCGACTCGCTGATCCCGAGCACGCGCGCGAGCTCGCCGTTCGTCAGCTGGCCGTGGTCATCGACCGATTCGGCAGCGGTCACGTCGAGACGGTGGCGCCGGCGCCCGCGCAGCTCGTCGAGCGCTGCATTGCGCGCGATCGCGAACAACCACGCGCGCGGCGTGCCGCGCGAGCGGTCGAGCCGTGTACGCGAGCGATAGAGGCGCTCGAACGCAAGCGCCGTGACGTCCTCCGCGCCGGCGCGATCGCCAAGCAGCGAGATCGCGTAGCCGTGCACGTCGCCGGCGCAGTCGCGAAACAGCAGCTCGAGCGCGGCCTTGCCGAACGGCTCGTCGCCGCCGTGCGGACTGTCGGCGTCGTGCGTCGAGCACTGCCGGGTCGAGGATCGATGGACCTTCACTACCCCAACTACGCGCAATGCTCCTGCGCGTCACAGATCGTTCGCGCGATCGTTCGACGTGCCGATCAGAACCGCTCGAGCACGCGCCCGATCGCAGCGGTGCCGAACTCGACGGCGTCCGCCGGCAGCCGCTCGTCGGCGGCGTGGATCAGCTGCATGAACGGCAGCTCGGGCGGTAGCTGCATCGGCAGGAAGCCGTACGTCTGGATGCCGAGCTTTGAGAAGAAGCGCCCGTCGGTGACGCCCGGCAGCAGCATCGGAACTGCTTTCGCGGATGCGTCGAGCTCGCGCAGCGCGCCGGCGAGCGTGTCGAACAGCGTCATGTCGGGCTCGCCTGCGACGGGGTCGTGGCGCGCGACCTCGAAATCGATCTCGACGCCCGCGAGCGCGCGCAGCTCGGCGAACAGATCCTCCGGCCGATACCCCGGAAGCAGCCGGCCGTCGAGCTCGAGCGAGACGGCATCGGGGATCACGTTGATCTTCTCGCCGCCGCCGACGATCGTCGCGCTGACGGTGTTGTGCAGCAGCGGGTCGAAGATCCGCCCGCGCTCGCCGAACGCGTCGAGCAGCCGGTCGGTGAGCGGCGGCACGAGCAGGCCCCGCAACGGCACGGCGAGCGCGACCGGCACGTCGTCTGCGATCGCGCCGATCATCGAGCGCGTGACGGGCGTGACGTGCACCGGCAGGCGACGGCGGTCGAGGCGGTGCAGCAGCCGCCCGAGCCTGCCCATCGCGCCGCCGCGAATCGGCATCGAGCCGTGGCCGGCCGGCCCGCGCAGCGTCGCGCGCGTCCAGCAGACCTGCTTCTCGGCAACCATGATCGGGTAGAAGCGCCGCCCGGCGACGTCCATCGTGAAGCCGCCGAACTCGCCGATCGAGTAGCGCACACCGTCGAACAGCTCAGGGTGCTCGCGCACGACGAACTCGGCGCCGAGCGGGCTGCCGGCCTCCTCGTCGGCGAGCAGGCAGAGGATCACGTCGCCGGGCGGCTGCGCGCCGCTCGCCTTCGCGCGCATGAACGCCGCGAGCAGCATCGCGACGCCGCCCTTCATATCGAGCGCGCCGCGCCCCCACACGTAGCCGTCGGCCAGGTCGCCGTCGAACGGGCCATGCTGCCACTCCCCCCGCGCAGCGACGACGTCGACGTGGCCCTGCAGCAGCAGCGGCGCGCTCGCGCCGCGGCCGGCGATGCGCGCGATCAGGTTCGGGCGCTCGGGGCGCTCGGCGACGATCTGCACCTCGCAGCCGAGTGCCTCGAGCAATCCCTTGATCCACTCGATGCATGCGCGCTCGTCGCCGGGCGGGTTGCTCGTGTCGAAGCGCAGCAGCCGGCGCAGCAGCTCGACGGGATTGTCCTGCAGCGCCTCGCTGCTCGCCTCGTCCATCCCGACAGTGTCGCGAATATTGCGACCGCCGGCGCACCGCGCGAACGACCTGCCTCGCCTCGCACGTTTGTACTATTCCGCGATGCGACGGGGGTGGCATAGCGTGAACGTTCGTGCGCTGGCGCTGGCGGCGGTCCTGCTGACGGCGGCCGTCTGGATCTTCGGCTCCGCGACGACCGGCTCCTCGACCGCCGGCGCGTCTGCCGCTGGGACGCTCGCGAAGGCGAGCGGCAACTCGAATTGCCACAAGAACGCGCCGCCGCTGCTGCACGACGGCTTCCCCGAGCCACCGGCGCGCTACAGCCGCGACGGCAAGCTCGCCGTCGACCTGACGGCGTCGCTCGGCAAGGTGCTGATCGGCGGCAAGCGCGTGACGGCGCTGAACTACGACGGCGGCTTCCCCGGCCCGACGCTCGTGATCTGCGCCGGCGATCGCCTGACGGTTCAGCTCGAGAACGACCTGAGCGAACCAACGAACCTGCACACGCACGGCTTCCATGTCTCGCCCGAAGCGAACCACGACAACGTCTTCCTGCGGATCGACCCGCACAAGAGCTTCGCCTACGAATACGACATCCCTCAGGACATGCCGGCGGGCGCGTATTGGTACCACCCGCACCTGCACATGTTCGTCGAGCCGCAGATCTTCGCCGGGCTCGCCGGCGCGATCGTCCAGGAGGGCGGCCTCGACACGCTGCCGTCGCTGCGCCACGTGCCGCAGCGCTGGATCGTGATCCAGAACACGGAGATCAAGCAGGGCAGGATCGTCCCGGTCGAACAGGCCTCCGAACCGGATTCGCGGCTATACGTCAACGGCGCCAAAGACCCGACCGCGAAGATCCGCCCGGGCGAACTGCAGCGCTGGCGCATCTTCAACGCCGACGCCGACCGCTTCGTCGTGCTGCGCCTCGCGCACGGGCAGCGCTTCCAGTTGCTCGCCGAGGACGGGCACACGCTGGCGCATCCGCTGAGCGTGAGCACGCTGCAGATCGCGCCGGGCTCCAGGCGCGAGGTGCTCGTGCGCGGCGGCAAGCCCGGCTCCTACGCGCTCGAGGCGATCCCGTTCGCGTCGTTCCCAGGCGGGAACAAGGCCTCGAACGGCGGCCCGCACCCGAACGAAACGCTGCTGACGCTGCGCTCGGCCGGTAAGCCCAATCGCACGCCGTTCCCGGCGCCCGCGACGCTCGCGCGCCCGACGGACCTGCGCACGAAGCAGATCGACCGCAAGCGCACGATCGTCTTCAGCGAAATGACCGAACCGTCGGGCGCGTCGACGTTCGTGCTGAACGGGATGAAGTTCGACCCGAACCGGATCGACGTGACGATGAAGCTCGGCTCGGTCGAGCAGTGGTCGCTCGTCAACGAAACGAGCGAATGGCACACGTTCCACATCCACACGAACGACTTCCAGGTCGTCAGCGTCGCGGGCAAGCCAGTGCCGTACGTGCTAGAAGAGGACAACGTCGCGCTGGCGCCGAAGTCGACGACGGTCGTGCTGATGCACCCGATCGACTTCACGGGCAAGTTCGTGTTTCACTGCCACGTCACGTTCCACGAGGACCACGGGATGATGGCGGCCGTGCAAGTCGTGCGCGAACCGACGGCCGCGCAGGCGCGCAGCTCGCTGACGCGCGACGGCGGCCTTGCGATCAGCTCCTCCGCGTATGGCTCCTCGGCCGCGCCGCCGTCTCCGCGCGCGTTGCTGTTCTTCTGCCACGCGCTCGGCGCGAAAGCGCCACGCGTGCGCTTCTAGCCTTCGGCGCGACGCGCCGCGCGCAGCGCAGAGCCGTCAGCGCGGCGGCGTGAGCGTCTTTGAGATCAGCGGCGGCAGCCCGCCGGTGCCCTCGACGACGACGCGCAAGCGGCCGCGAACGCTCGCGCCGACGCTCAGCGTCGCCTTGCCGAGCGCGTTCAGATGCGCGCGAGCGACGACCCGCCACGACGACGCTTTCGGCACGCGCAGCTCGAGCACGACGCGAGCCGCCGGATGCGCCGCCTGCACATGCACGAGCGTGAGCTGCCCGTGCGCGCTGCGCACTTTCGCGAGGCTCACGTGCACGGACTGCGCCGGGCCGAGCGGCCCCGGCGACGGCGCCGAACCGGGCGCGAGCACCGTCACGCTGCCTCTCATGCTCGGGTGAATTTCGCATTTGTAAGCAAACGTGCCAGGCGTCGAGAACGTCACTTTGAAGCTTTCGCCGACGTTCAAGCGCCCCGAGTCGAATTCGCCTCCGAGCGCGGTGACCGTATGCGGCGTGAAGCCTCGGTTCGTCCACGTGACGGTCTGGCCTGCATCGATCGTCAGCGCCGCCGGCTGGTAGGCGCGCGAGACGATCGTGACGCCGACTTCGGAGCTCGCCGTGCTCGTCGCGGCGAGGCCGAGCGCGAGCGCAGCGCAGACAGCCGACGCGGCTGCGAGTCCCGTCAATCGCCGGCTTGTGAGTTCGCGCGTCCCCATCGAGGCCGCAGCCTAGCGCGGTGCCTCGGCGACGGCAATCGCACCGCATAGGCTTCGCGCGATGCAGCCCGTCGAGCTCGCGAGCGGGTTGTGGCGATGGAGCGCGCCACACCCGGACTGGAAGCCGGATGCCGTCGCCGGCAGCTCGGCCGATTGGCCGCACGAGGTCGGCTGCGTGCTCGTCGAGACCGATCGTGCAGCCGTGTTCATCGACGCGATGCCGACGCGCGAGCAGGCGGCTTTCTGGGATTGGGCCGACGAGCGCTGCTCCGATCGGCGCGTGCTCGCGCTTAGCACGATCGTGTTTCACCGCCGCGGTCGCGACGAGCTCGTCGAGCGCTACGGCGCCGAGACGTCTCGCGCCAGGCGCAACCTCCCGCGCGGCGTCTGTGCGGTCCCGCTCCGCGGCGCCGGCGAGACGATCTTCTGGCTGCCCGAGCATCGCACGCTCGTTCCCGGCGACCGCATCCTCGGCGACGGACGCGGTGGCTTGCGGATCTGCCCCGACTCGTGGCTCGAGTACCTGCCGGGCCGCCTCCGCGCGGCAGAGCTTTGTGAGCTGCTGCGACCGCTGCTCGATCTGCCCCTCGAGCGCGTGCTCGTCTCACACGGCACGCCGGTGCTCGCCGATGGGCATCGCGCGCTCGCCCGCGCGCTTCGGCGGCAGTAGGACTCAGCGGCCGCCGAGCGCTCGATAGCGCGCGAGCATCGCTTCGTGGTCGTCGTGCTCGAACTCCGAAGTGCTGACCCAGCGCCCGTTTTCGATCTCGGCGACGTAGCCGGAGATATAGGTGAACTCACCCAAGCCACCCTGCGAGCGGCCGTGGTAGGAGACCGTCAGCGCGATCACGCGATCGTCGCAGGCGAGCACCTCGTCGATCGCGAAGCGGATGTCCGGCGAGACGGTGAAGACGGATCTGATCAACGCACGCGCGCCGGCGACGCCGTAGACGTTCTGCGAGTCGTGCGGGCGGAAGTCGGCCATCGTCCAGTCGTCGTCGAACAACGCGACGAGCCGCTCGACGTCGCGTGCGGCGTAAGCGCGGCCGAACTCGCCGAAGAAGCGCAGCGGTGCGAGCTTGCCTCGCGCCGCGATCGCCTCGCTCAACCCAGGGACGACCACCGAAGCCGGCGTGTGCTCATCCCGTCCACTGACATGGTCCGAAACGATGGCAACTCCCCGATGGCGTGTCCCCTTCGAGAGCGTAGCGCCGGCGGTCGCCCACCGCTAGGTCTGGGGCGCCCCGAGCAGCGCGTGTTCAGGATGCACAAACCCCGGCGGCCCGGCCTACCTCACTTGTGCCCGGCGAGCACGCGGTAGCGCGCGAGCATCGCGGCTTCGTCGTCGTACTCGTACTGATCGACGCTGACCGAGTGCCCGTCCTCGACGACGGTCACGAACCCGCCGAGGAACGCGAACGCGCCACGACCTTCCCAACCGCGCCCGTCATAGGAAGCGCGCATCGCGACGACGCGCTCGTTGCACGCGAGGACTTCGTCGATCGCGAAGCGCACGTCCGGCGAGACTGCGAGGACCGCTTTGGTCATCGCGCGGCAGGCCTCGCGCCCGAGCACGTCCTCCCAACCGTGGCGACGATGGTCGACCAAGATCCAGCCCTCCGCGTACAGCTCCATGAACGCGTCGAGGTCGTGTTCGTTGTAGCGCCGTGCGTACTCGGCGTAGTAGCGAAGCGGCGGCAGGTCGGCGAGCGACGACGGCACACCGATCCGCTCGGCGATGCTCGCGCGCGAGGCATGAAGTGCGTCCCGACCGATGGAACGGCTCGAAGCTATGGCAACTCCCCCTGAGGCGTTGTCCTTCCGAGCAGAGCGTACTCCCACGCGACGCCCCCCACCAGCACGTGTTGCCAGTGGGGAGCGCCGGGGAAGTGCGCTTCAGTGCAGAGCGAGCCGTCCGGTGCCCAACCGAAGCGCTCAGCGATGCGCCTTCTTCGCCGGCTTCGCAGCGGCATCGTGCAGCACGACGGTCGTCTGCGCACGCTCGCCGTCAGACGCGACGGCCTGCAGCAGGAGGCTGTAGTTGCCGTGCTTGCGCGGCAGCATGAACGTGATCGCATTCGCACCCGGCTTCACCTGGCGCGAGCCTTTCGCGAGCTTGCGTCCGCTGTAGCTCAGCTTCGCCACCGAGGAGACGTTGAAGCGCACGCGCACGCGCTTGCCGGGGTGCCCTTTCAACGAGCGCGATGACGCCTTCAGCGTGAAGCGTTTCTTCGCCGCACCGGCACCGGCGCCGGCCGAGCCGTTCGCACCGTTGCTGCCGCTCGCACCGTTCACACCGGGCGCGCCACCGGCGCCGGACGCTCCGGCCGGGGCGCCGCTGGCGTCGAACGCCGCGCTCGGCTGCCCTTCGTCGGCGATCACGTCGCTCAACGCCGTCTGCGGGCTGATCGCTCCACCCGTGGCCGCCGAGAGATCGTTCAACGCCGTCGCAAGCGAGCTTTCGAGCGGAAGGCCTGCGATCAGCGCTTCGACGGCCGAAGCGGCCGGCGTGTTCGCGGCGATTCCATCGAGCTCGGCCTGCACGGTCGTCGCCGGAACGCCCTGCAGTTTCGCCAGCTGCGCGAGCGTCAGGTTCGATGTCGAGATCGCCGTGCCGTTGACGACGATCGACGCTTCGCCGGCGCCGAGCTTCACCGTGTCGGAGGCAAGTCCGGCGGCCGGCATCGCCGCGAGCGCTCCGAGCGCCGCCGCCGAGGCGAGGATCGCGCCGGCGTTGCGCAGTCGGTTTTCAGGTTGCGTCGTATGCCTTGTTCGGAGCATGGGACCTCCTTGTCGTATGAGCCAGAGCGCATCTGCGCTCCAAGCGAGGCGACCTGCGGTGCCACTGGCCCCGGTCGATCTGGCCGCCTTCGGGTGCACCGCTTGAATACCCCGCGCCGGCCGCGCGCACACGGACTTAGAACAGACGTCCACGAGCCCGACGCCGTCGAGGGCTCGGCACCGGTGCGTAGGATCATCGCCGTGAGAGCGCTCGCCGCAATGACGTGCATCGGCGCGCTCACGGCGCTCGGCGTCTTCGCCGCGACGAGCAGCAGCGCCCTTTCTGCGAGCGCGCGGCTCGCCGCGCTGCGCCCGCCGATTCACCAGTGGCCGATCCCGTTCGGCAAGGCGCGCAAGCGCGAGATGGCCGCTTATTCGCAGGAGCACTACGGCGAAGACACCTACGTCCTCAGCGCCCCGAAAGTGATCGTCGAGCACTACACCGAGACGGCGACCGCGGGCGAGGCGTACAACACGTTCGCGCCGGACGTACCCGACAGCGAGTTCCACGAGCTGCCGAACACGTGCGCGCACTTCCTCGTCGAGCCGGACGGACGGATCGACCAGCTCGTGCCGCTGTCGATCCGCTGCCGTCACACGGTCGGGCTGAACTGGACCGCGATCGGGATCGAGAACGTCGGCTTCTCGGATCGGCAGATTCTCGACGACCGCGCACAGATCTCGGCCTCGCTGCGGCTGACGCGGTGGCTGCGCTGCACGTACGGGATCGAGCTGGACGACGTGATCGGCCACAACGAGAGCCTCTCCTCGCCGTACCATCGCGAGCGCGTGCCGGCCTTCCAGCACCAGACTCACTCGGACTTCGACCACGCCGACATGCACATCTACCGCACGCGCCTCGCGCGACTGAAGTGCCCCGCTGGTAGCTTCGCGAGATCCGCCGACCCTGGGAATGGAGGCAGCTGATGGCCAAGGAGTTCAAGGCGTTCCTGCTTCGTGGCAACGTCGTCGACCTCGCGGTCGGCATCGTCATCGGCGCCGCATTCGGCGCCGTCGTCACGGCTCTCGTGCGCGACCTGATCACGCCGATCGTCGGCGCGATCATCGGCAAGCACGACTTCTCGAACCTGATGTTCACGATCAACGGCAGCACGTTTCACTACGGCGACTTTCTCAACGTGCTGATCGCGTTCCTGTCGATCGCGACGGCCGTCTTCTTCTTCGTCGTCAAGCCGGTCAACACGCTGATGGAGCGGCGCAAGACCGGACGCGACGTCGAGTCCGAGACGCGACCGTGCAGCGAATGCCTTTCGGAGATTCCGCGCAAGGCGCACAGGTGCGCGTTCTGCACCTCGCCGCAGCCGGCGGCCGCCTGAGCGTTTTTCTACGGCTCGCGATGCGCCGCGAACCGCGCACGCGCGCCCGCGTGGACAGCTCATCGCGCCCGCGATCTTGCAGCGGGGGGTGATTTTCGGCGTACGTGGTAGTAAATACGCATGCCCCGCTCCATCTGGACCGGCGCGATCAGCTTCGGCCTGGTGACAGTCCCGGTCAAGCTGTACAGCGCCGTCAACCGCAAGACCGTCCGCTTCCACCAGCTATCTGCCAAGACGGGCGTGCGGATCGCGCAGAAGCGCGTCGATCCGCAGAGCGGCGAAGAGGTCGCCTACGAGGACATCGTCAAGGGCTATGAGCTCTCGCCCGAGCGCTACGTCGTGATCGAGCCGGCCGAGCTCGACACGCTGCAACCGAAGAAGACGAAGACGATCGAGATCGAGGACTTCGTCGACTTGGAGCAGATCGACCCGATCTTCTACGACCATCCGTACTACCTCGCACCAGGACCGGGAGGCGCAAAGCCCTACCGCCTGCTGCTCGAGGCGATGGCCGAGACGGAGAAGGTCGCGATCGCGCGCGTCGTGATCCGCTCGAAGGAGCAACTCGTCGCGATCCGCGCGATGGGCGACGTGCTCGAGATGGCGACGATGCTGTTCGCCGACGAAGTCACCGATCCCGATCGCCTCGAGGAGTTGCCCGACCCGAAGGAGGTCAAGACGACCAAGCGCGAGGTCGACGTCGCCAAGCAGCTGATCGGCTCGCTCGCGGGCGACTTCGAGCCGGACAAGTACCGCGACACATATCGCGAGGACGTGCTCGCGCTGATCGAGCGCAAGGCCGAGGGCAAGGAGATCGCCGTGCAGCCCGAAGCCGAGGAGGAGCAGGCCCCGGCGCCCGACCTGATGAGCGCGCTGAAGGCGAGCCTCGCGGCCGTGCGCGAGCATGGCGAGCGCGACAGCGACGGCGCCGCCAAGCCGCGCAAAGCCGCGAAGAAAGCGCCGGCGAGGAAAGCCGCAGCCAAAGCATCGGCGGCGAAAGCCTCCGCGAAGAAACCGCCGGCGAAGAAAGCGGCCGCGAAGAAGCCGTCGAGCAAACGCGCGGCCGCCAAGCGGTAGGTGTCGGCCCGCCGCCCGAGCAGGTCCGGTGGCGAAGCTGAGAAGCCTGCGCGCAGCAGCGCGAGCCTGAAGGAGTACCGCGCCAAACGCGACTTCGGCGCGACCTCCGAGCCGAGCGGCAGCAGCGCGAAGCCGAGCAAGCCGAAGAAGCAGCCGGCGAAGAAGCCGGCGAGGAAGCCGGCGAAGAAAGCGCCCGCAAGCAAGCGGCCTGCGCGCAAGCCGACCGAGCAGGCGCCTCGCTTCGTCGTGCACGAGCACTCGGCGACGCGCCTGCACTGGGACCTGCGCCTCGAGCGCGACGGCGTGCTCGCTTCGTGGGCCGTGCCAAAGGGCCTGCCGGTGGCGCCGAAGGAAAACCACCTGGCGGTGTGGACCGAGGACCACCCGCTCGAGTACGTCGACTTCCACGGCGAGATCCCCAAGGGTCAGTACGGCGCGGGGACGATGAAGATCTGGGACCACGGCACGTACGAGGTGCTCAAGTGGGAACCGCGCAAGATCGAGGTCGCGCTGCACGGCGAGCGCGTCGACGCGCGCTATGCGCTGTTCCCGATCTCCTCGCCGCCGGCCGAGGGCGAGCACCCGAAGGAGTGGATGATCCATCGGATGGACCCGCCGGCCGATAGCGGGCGCGAGCCGATGCCCGAGCACGTCAAGCCGATGCTCGCGGGTTCGGGCTCGCTCCCGCGCAAGGACGACGGCTGGGCGTATGAGATCAAGTGGGACGGCGTGCGAGCGATCGCCTACTCGACTCCGGGCGAGCTGCGGCTGGAGAGCCGCAACCTGAAAGAGATCACCGCCTCCTATCCGGAGCTCGGCCGGCTCAACCGCGCGCTCAGCTCGCATGCCGCGATCCTCGACGGCGAGATCGTCGCATTCGACGAGCACGCTCGGCCGAGCTTCGCCGCGCTGCAGCGACGCATGCACGTCGGCACGGACGCGCAGGCCAAACGACTCGCGAAGGCCTCGCCGGTGACGTACATGATCTTCGACTTGCTGTGGCTCGACGGGCATTCGTTGATGGGGCTGCCCTACGAGGAGCGCCATGAGCTGCTCGATGCGCTCTCGCTAAGCGGCGAGTCGTGGCAGACGCCCGGCCATCTCGAGGGCCGCGGACGCGACGTGCTGAAGGCGAGCGCCGAGCAGAAACTCGAGGGGATCGTCGCGAAGCGTCTCGACGCGCCGTACGAACCCGGCGCGCGCAGCCCGGCGTGGACGAAGATCAAGAACGTCGGACGCCAGGAGCTCGTGATCGGCGGCTGGACGCCGGGCGAGGGACGGCGCGCGCAGCGGATCGGTGCGCTGCTCGTCGGCGTCTACGACCCCGACGGCGCCTTCCGCTACGCCGGGCGCGTCGGCACCGGCTTCGACGACGAAGAGCTCGACCGCCTCCGCAAGCTGCTCAAACCGCTCGAGCGCGACAGTTCCCCGTTCACGGCCGGCGAGCGCCCGCCACGCGGCGCCGTCTTCGTCGAGCCCGAGCTCGTCGCGGAGATCGAGTTCACCGCGTGGACCGCCGTCGGCGTCCTGCGCCATCCCTCCTACAAGGGGCTGCGCGAGGACAAGGACGCGCGCGAAGTTGTGCGCGAGGACACGCCGCCCGCCGCGCCGGCCGGTCGCGCCCCCGGCAAGCGCGTGCCGAGCGGGCGGACGGCGGGCAAGCACGCCGCAGGCAGGCGCAGCGCGAGCGAGCAGGCGAGCGACGTGCTGGACCCGCCGCTCGTGCTGCACGAGCAGGGCGCGAAGGCGACGACGACCGTCGAGGGGCGCGAGCTGAAGCTGTCGAACCTCGACAAGGCGCTCTATCCGCGTGCGGACTTCGACAAGCGCGACGCGATCGGCTACTACGCGGCCGTCGCCGAGACGCTGATCGCCCATCTGCAAGGCCGCGCGCTGACCGTCAAGCGCTGGCCGGACGGCGTCGAGGGCAAGTCGTTCTTTCAGAAGCAGGCGCCCGCGCACCGCCCGGACTGGGTGCGCACGGTCACGCTCGCAAGCGAGAAGAAGCCGATCGACTACCTGCTCGCAGACGACCACGCGACGATCGTCTGGCTGGCCAACCTCGCAGCGCTCGAACTGCACGTGCCGCTCGCACGCGCAGAGGCGCCCGAGCGCCCGACGATGCTCGTCTTCGACCTCGATCCGGGTGCGCCCGCGACCGTGCTCGAGTGCTGCCGCGTCGCGCTCACCCTGCAGGGCATGTTCGAGCAGCTCGGCCTGCAGAGCTACATCAAGACGTCCGGCAAAAAGGGACTGCAGCTATACGTGCCGCTGAACAACGGCGAGGTCACCTTCGAGCAGACGAAGCCCTTTGCGAAAGCCGTCGCCGAGTTGCTCGAGCAGAGCGAGCCCGAGCTGATCGTCTCGCGACAGACGAAGACGCAGCGCGAGGGCAAGGTGCTGATCGACTGGAGCCAGAACGACCAGAACAAGACGACCGTCTGCGCTTACTCGCTGCGCGCGACCGAGCGACCGACCGTCTCGACGCCGCTCGAGTGGGACGAGGTTCGTGCGGCGCTCGACGCAGGCGATGCGAGCGCGCTCTCCTTCGAGGCCGGCGCCGTGCTCGAGCGGATCGCCGAGCGTGGCGACCTGTTCGCGCCGGTGCTCTCGCTCGCGCAGAAGCTCCCGTCGCTCTAGACCTCGGCGCTCGTCAGCTGACGTTCGTAGGGGCCACGGCCGGTCAGGCACACCGCACCGCAGCGCGCCGCGAGCGCAAGCGCGTCGGGCACGCTCATACCGGCGCCGAGCCCGTACGTCAGGCCGGCCGCGAACGAATCGCCGCAGCCGTAGGAGTCGACCGGATCGCGGGGCGGCGGCACGGCTGCCCAACGCCCGGACGTGCCGGCGCGCGTGCGGTAGGTCCCCCCCTGCGCGCCGTCGGTGAGCACGACGAGCTCGGCCTCGCTCTCGGAGCGCTCCGCAGCGCGGCGCTCGACGGCGTCGCTCTTGCTCAGCACGAGCGCGTCGAGTGAGATGCCGCGCCCGAGCGCGTCGAGCGCACGCGGGTTGGCCACCAGCACGCGCGCCTCGCGAGCGGCGCGCAGCGCGTCGAGATCGCCGGCGGTGAAGTAGACGGCGTCCATCTGCGCAAGCTGCGCCCATTGCGGCTGCGCGTCCGTGCCGAGCGGCTCGAGACGCTCTCCGAACGTCGTGATCGTGCGCTCGCGCGCATCGTCGACGAGCGTCACGGCGCTGCGCGTGCGCGTTTCGCGCGTAGCCGCCTCGACACGGACGCCGAGCGCGGCCAGCCGCGCGCGCGATCGCCTGCCCGGCTCGTCGTCGCCGAGCGCCGTCAGCAACTGCGACGCTCCGGCCAGACGCGCGAGCTGCACCGCGACGACGGCGCCGCCGCCGGCGGGCTCCTCGAATGGATCGTGTGCGTGCACGACATCGCCGGCGCTCGGGACGCGCGCGACGCGCGCGAACTGCACCCACTCGACGTGCCCGACGACGGCGACCTTCGGCGTACTGCGGCTCACGCGCGCCAGTGTCACACACACGCGAGCAGCGCATAGGATGCGCCGATGACATCGCTGCTGCTGATCGACACGCCCGCGCCGCAGATCCGTCAGCTCACGCTGAACCGCCCCGATCAGCTGAACACGATGAACGCCGAGCTCTGCGAGGAGCTGCGTGTCGCGCTGCGTGCGATCGGTGCCGAACGCGACTGCCGCGCGGTGATCCTGACCGGCGGCGGGCGTGGCTTCTGCGCCGGCGTCGACCTGCACGGCTACGGCGCCGCGCCCGGCAACGACGGCAGCGACGAGCCGCGCGACCGCCTCGCAAACCAGCAGCACATGTCGCGCGCGGTCCTCGCGCTGCGAGCGCTGCCGCAGCCCGTGATCGCGGCCGTCAACGGCCCGGCGGCCGGCTTCGGCCTCGCGCTCGCGCTCGGCTGCGACATCCGCTACGCCGCGCAGGAGGCCGTGTTCCGTGCCGCCTTCATCAACATCGGCGTGTCGAACTGCGATATGGCCGTGAGCTGGCTGCTGCCGCGCCTGATCGGCGCCTCCCGCTCGCACGAGCTGATGCTGACCGGACGGCGCTTCGACGCCGAGGAGGCGCTGCGGATCGGGCTCGTCACCGATGTCGTCGCGCAGCCGCTGCTGCTCGAGCGCGCGATCGAGGCAGCCACGCAGATCGCCGCACAGGCGCCTTGGGGAGTACGCCTGACCAAGCAGGGCATCTGGAGCGCGCTGGAGATCGGCTCCGAGCAGACGGCCGTCGAGTACGAGGACCGTCAGCAGATCATGGCGACGTTCGGGCGCGCGCTGCCGGAGGCCGTCGGCGCGTTCCTCGAGAAGCGCCCGGCCGAGTTCGCCGACTGATGAGCGGGCCGCGAGGATGAGCACCGACCTGTTCGACGTATCCGCCAAGACGGCGCTCGTCACGGGTGGCTCGCGCGGAATCGGGCTGATGATCGCGCGCGGGCTCGTGCAGGCAGGCGCGCGCGTCGTCGTCTCCTCGCGCAAGCACGCCGACGTCGAGGGTGCAGCGGCCGAGCTCGCAGGGCTCGGCGACTGCGTCGCGATCCCGGGCGACATCTCGACGCCGGCCGGCGCGGCCGAGCTCGCGAGCGCGACGAGCGAGCACTTCGGCGGCTCGCTCGACATCCTCGTCAACAACGCCGGCGCCGTGTGGGGCGCGCCGCTCGAGGAGTTCCCGCAGGCCGGCTGGGAGAAGGTCCTCAGCACGAACGTCGAGGGCATCTTCCACCTGACCGTCGCGCTGCTGCCGGCGCTTCGCGCCGGCGCCGAGCGTGCCGCTCCGGCGCGCGTGATCAACATCGGCTCGATCGACGGATTGCGCACGCC
>DASZLB010000130.1:0-10628 GCA_035552575.1 Solirubrobacteraceae bacterium
GTCCTCGCGCGCGCCGCTACGGCTTCAGCACGACCTTGCCGATCTGCTCGCGGCGCTCGATCAGCGCGTGCGCCTCACCGGCTCGCTCGAGCGCGAAGACGCTGCCGACGTGGGGGTCGATCGCGTGCTCGCGCCAGAGCCGGCCCAGCGCTGTGAGCGCGTCGCGCAAGGTCTCCGGCTCGCGGCGGGCGAGGCGGCCGAGGTAGAAGCCGTGCAGGCCGATGTTGCGCCCGGCCAGGCGCGCGATCGAGACGGCCGGCCAAGGTCCGTCGGCCTCGCCGACGACGGCGACCGCGCCGATCGGGCGAACGAGCTCGAGGCTGCGCCCGAGCACGCGGCCACCGAGCGGGTCGAGCACGGCGTGCACGCCGGCGCCGGCCGTCCAGTCGAGCACCGCCGCGACGAAGTCCTCGCTCGAGCGGTCGACGGCGCGCTCGGCGCCGTGCTCGCGCGCGTGGCGTGCGCGCTCGCGGCTGCCGGCGGTCGCGATCACGCGCAGCCCGTCGTGGCGGGCGAGCTGGATCGCGGCCGAGCCGACGCCGCCGGCGCCGCCGTGGACGAGCAGCGTCTCGCCGGGGCTCCGGCGCAGCAGCGCGCGCAGGCACAGCAAGGCCGTCGCGTAGGACATCGCCAGCGCGGCGCCCTGCTCGAAGGAATGCTCGTCGTCGAGCGGGAAGACCCACTCGCGCGGCACGGCAGTCTGCTCGGCATAGCCGCCGCCGCCGATCGCGAGCGCGATCACGCGCTCGCCCGGCTCGAACGCGCCCTCCTCGTCGCCCTCGCGCACGACGCCGGCGATCTCGCTGCCGAGAATCGCCGGCAGCGACGGCGGCCGTGCGTAGCTGCCGCGCCTGATCAGCACGTCGGAGAAGTTCACGGCGGCCGCGCGGACGTCGATCAGCACCTCGCCGGCCTCGCGTGCGGGCGCGTCGAGCTCGACGGGCACGAGCATCTGCGGGGCGCCGCGCTCGGCGAGCAGCACGGCTCTCATGCCGCGCGCGCGAGCACGCGCGCGAGGCGTGCTTCGGCGGCACGCGCGTCGGCCGGCGGCAGGTCGACGGCGCTGCGGATCGCCTGCTTGGCGACGCGCGCACGCAGCGGCCCGAGCGCGGCGAGCTGCGACGCGCAAGCGGCGGCGCCGGCCTCGACGTCGTCGAACACGCGGTCCACGGCGCGCCGCTCGAGCGCGGTCGGCGCGTCGATCCATTCACCGCCGAGCACGGTCGCGAGTGCGCGCGAGAGGCCGACGGCGCGCGTCAGCGTCTGCGTCCCGCCGGCGGCCGGAAGCATCCCGAAGCGCGCCTCGGGCAGTGCGAGCTGGACGTCGTGCGAGGCGAGCCGGACGTCGCACATCAGCGCCAGCTCGAGGCCGGAGCCGAGCACGTAGCCGTGCAGCGCGGCGACGATCGGCTGCGGCATCGACCACAACAGCTCCCACAGCGGGCGCTCGAAGCGCACGCGGCGCGCAGCGAGGAGTGTCCCGGCACTGCCGAACTCGCTGAGGTCGGCGCCGACGGAGAAGTGCGGCCCCTCGGCGCGCAGGACGACGGCGGCGATGTCCGGGTGCGCGCGGACGGCGAGCAGGATCTCCCACAGCGCATCGCGCATCGCGACGTTGAACGCATTGCGCCGATCCGCTCGCGCGAGCACGATCGTCGCGACGGACGCGGCATCGAAGTGCAGGCGCACGAGCCCGGCATCGCTCACGTCGTCGCTCACGCGTCGAGCTCCGGCGCGGGGACGTCGGCGAGCGGGAGGCCGGGTCCGTGAAACGGCGAGCGAGGGTGCAGGTGGGGGCCGTGCGGCGAGTCGACGAGCACGCCGGCGCGCTCGCCGTGCGCTGCGAGGAAGCGTTCGCCGAGGTCCGCGTCGCCGAGCGGAAGGTCGCTGCGCGGCCGACTGACGCGTGCTAGCTGCGCGGCGACGTTGAGCATCGGCGTCTCGGCCTCCCAGACGCGTCCGTCGAGCGACATCGCAAAGACCGATGCGGTCGCGACAGCGCTCGCGGCGAAGCCGCTGAGCATGTCGCAGTAGGGCGCCGGCGCTGTCCACGGCTGCCCGTCGCTCGTCACGCCGAGCCCGCTGACGGCGTGCACGCCGGAGCCATACGCGCGCCACTGGCGCTCGGGCGCGCCATCGGGAAAGGCCGGCATCGTCAGGCACGTCAGCGGGCGCTTGCGCAGACCGGCGAGATCTGGCGCACCGATCCCGAGGTTGCGGCTCACGCGCGGGGAGAAGTTGGAGATCAGCAGCTGCGCGGAGGCCAGCTCCTCGCGGAAGGCTGCGCGCTGCTCGAGGTCGCGCAGGTCGAGGTCGAGGCGCGCCTTGTTGCGGTTCAGCGCTCTGAATGCCGCCGCGCGGTAGGCCCGGTGCGGCTCGGCCGGCGCGGTGGGCCCGCCGGAATCGGACAGGCTCGGATCGCCACTCGGGCGTGCGGCGATGCCACGCGTGCCGTCGAGGCGGCAGGCGGGCTCGACCTTGTGCACGTCGGCGCCGAGCGAGGCGAGCAGCCAGGTCGCGAGCGGTCCGGACCACATCGCGGTCATGTCGCAGATGCTCACGCCCTGAAGCGGTGGCGCCTCGGGCCCGCCGGAGCGCGCGAGCACGAGTGGCGCGCGCTCGTCGCGAGATCCGCGAGCAGGCCGGTGGAAGCTCGCGAGCGGCAGCTCCCGCGCGGGCGGCGCGCTCCTGAAATCGAGCACTGCGAGGCCGCATGCCTGCGCGGCACCGGCAAGCTCGCGCGCGGCGAGCGGCTGCGAGCCCTCGCCGTCGCGCATCGCGGCGAACAGCGCGCGATCGTCCTCGCTCGGCAGGTCGCACCAGACGAAGCCGGCGCCGACGGGCACCGGCATCGGCGGCGGGGGCGGCGCCGGAGCGCGATGCGATGCAGCGAGAAACTGCGGGAGCAGCAGCTGCGCGGCGACGGCGACCGGGTCGACGGCGTACTCGCCGGGACGAAGCAGCGCGCAGATCGTCGCGGTCACGAGGCACAGTCCGGTCGCGTAGCGCAGCGTGCCGGCGGGAAAGCCGTCGAGCTCGCGCTCGAGCTCGTCGCACGGAAGCTCCCACGCGCGCCCGCCGCCACCGCGAAGCGTCGCGAGGCCGCGACCGCCGCGGCGTCCGGGCTCGAGTCGCGCACCGAGCCCGGCGAGCAGCTCGCCGGCGATCAGCGTCGCGTCGGTCGCGCTGCCTCCGACCTGCAGGCGCACGCCGGACAGCGGCAGCGCGTCAGCCACCGCCGAAGGACGGCGTCCGGCGTGACAGGAACGCGCTGAGCCCCTCGGCGCGATCCTCGGAGGCCTGAAGCAGCACGTTGAGATCGGCCTCGAGGCGCAGCGCGTCGGGCATCGAGAGGTGCGCGCCGTCGCGAATCGCCTCCTTGGCGTACTCGAGCGCGAGCGGTGCCTGCGCGGCGAGCTTCTCGCAGAGGGCGCGCGCGCCCTGCTCGAGCTGCGCCGCGGGAGTCGTGCGATGGACGAGGCCGAGCTCCTGCGCGACGGGCGCGGCGACGCTCTCGCCGAGCATCAGCATCCGCGTCGCAAGCGACGGGCCGGCCAGTCGCGTGAGGCGCTGCGTGCCGCCCCAGCAGGGCAGCCGGCCGGCGTCGAGGTCGGCGAGCGAGAGGCTCGCGTCGGACGCGGCGAGACGGATGTCGGCGGCGAGCGCGAGCTCGAGGCCGACGGAGCGCACGGCGCCGCTGAGCACGGCGACGGTCGGCATCCGCAGCGATGCGATCGCCTCGGCCGGGTTCAGCCCGCAGCCGAGCGGGTCGAGATCGGCGGCGATCCCGGTGCAGAAGTCGGCGCCGGAGCAGCCGAGCGCAAGCACGCGCAGCTCGTGCGAAGCGGCCGCGCGGTCGAGCACCTGCGCGAGCGAGCGCGCCGTCGCGAGGCTCAGCGCGCCGGCCGGCAGGCGCACCCAGAGCACGCCATCGCTGCCGCTGACGTCGACCTCGAGGGCCGCGTCGGAGGGGGCGGCCATGCCGGGCTCCTCAGTCCGAGGAGCCCAGCTTGCGAGGGCCTTGCTCGGACATCTTCGCGCCGCAGCACGTCAGATCTCCGTCGGCGCTCGCCTTGGCGACCATCACCGTCTGTCCACAGCTCGCGCACTCGAAGCGCTTGCCGACCTTCAACATCGGACCTCCCTCTTCAAGCGGTGCCCATCGGCTGCTCGTGGCATTGCAGCTCGCCCTCACCGACCTTCAGCACGACGACCGTCCCTCCGCAGACGCTGCAGCTGTACTTGGCTCCTGCTTTCTTCACTGCGGTCTTCTCTGGCACCGATCCCTCTCCTGAAATGACTGCCTACGGTCGAGATCGCCGGCTCTAAATGACGATCTACGGGCTGTACCGACCTGTTGGTCCACTGTAACGGGCAGGGGCGCTGCCTGTCAATGAGACACGCGCTGTTTATGAGCTTCTTGTCAAATTGTTTATTACTGTCTTTATGCTTGACATAGCGGCGCATGGTGTAAAGTAGGCCGGCAACCAGTAGCCGCACCAACGGCAGGAGGAACGAACGCATGTCAGCGCCTGCAGCTACAACCTCTGGGGCGATCGCCGACGCGCGCAGCGAGCGACCACGCACGGATGGAGCGGTCACGTGGCGAGACCCGAAGCGCTACTTCTGGCTGCTCGGGCTCGTCGTGCCGACGCTGCCGTTCCTCGCGTGGGGTCTCGTCGAGCTGACCGGCCTCGGCGTGTTCTGGTTCTACGGACCGGTGCTCGTGTTCGGCATCTTCCCGCTGCTCGATCTCGCGGTCGGGCTCGACGCGCGCAACCCGCCGGAGTCGGTGATCAAGCAGCTCGAGCAGGACCGCTACTACCGCTGGTGCACGTATGCGTACATCCCGGTGCAGTACGCCGGGCTCGTCTTCGCCTGCTGGGAGTGGTCGCACGGCGGCCTCTCGGCGATCGAGTCGATCGGCCTCGCGCTGACGGTCGCGATGGTCTCGGGCGTCGCGATCAACACGGCGCACGAGCTCGGGCACAAGCGCGCGAGCGTCGAGCGCTGGCTGAGCAAGGTCGCGCTCGCGCAGAGCGGCTACGGGCACTTCTTCATCGAGCACAACCGCGGCCACCACGTGCGCGTCGCGACGCCCGAGGACCCGGCGAGCTCGCGCCTCGGCGAGAGCTTCTACCGCTTCCTGCCGCGCACCGTGCTCGGCAGCCTGCGCTCGGCATGGGAGCTCGAGCGCGGGCGCCTGACACGGCTTGAGAGCTCGATGTGGACGCCGCGCAACGACATCCTCAGCGCGTGGGCGATGACGGTCGTGCTGTTCGCTGCGCTCGTCGCCGCCTTCGGCGTCGTCGTGCTGCCGTACCTGCTGATCCAGGCCGTGCTCGGCTTCTCGCTGCTGGAGGTCGTGAACTACCTCGAGCACTACGGTCTGCTGCGTCAGCGTCGCGAGGACGGCCGCTACGAGCGCACGCGCGCGGGGCACAGCTGGAACTCGAACAACGCCGCGTCGAACGTGCTGCTCTACCACCTGCAACGCCACTCAGACCACCACGCGAACCCGGTCCGCCGCTATCAGGCGCTGCGCCACGTGCAGGACGCCCCGCAGCTACCGACGGGCTACGCCGGGATGATCGTCACGGCGATGATCCCGCCGCTGTGGCGGCGCGTGATGGACGGGCGCGTGCTCGCGCACTACGAAGGCGATCTCGGCCGCGCGAACGTCAGCCCGCACGTCAGCGCGCGCCGGCGCCGGCGTCTGGCGGCGAGCGCATGAGCGCGTACGTCTGCCCCGGCTGCGGCTACGTCTACGACGAGGACGCCGGGCACGCACGCGAGGGCTTCCCGGCAGGCACACCGTGGAGCGACGTGCCCGACGACTGGGCGTGCCCCGACTGCGGCGTGCGCGACAAGGTCGACTTCGAGCCGGCCGATGAGGCGAGCGAGGCGCCCGGGCCGTGAGCGCGGCAGACCCCGCCGAGCCGCAGACCCCCGAGCGGCAGGTCCCGTACGCGGTCGCGGCGCGCGAGCTGCTGCGCAACACGCTGCTCGACGGCGCGAGCAACGAGCTCTCGGCGCGACCGTGGTCGGAGATCACGATGAGCGAGATCGCGCGTGCGGCCGGCGTCAGCCGCCAGACGGTCTACAACGAGTTCGGCTCGCGCGCAGTCTTCGCGCAGGCGCTCGTCCTGCGCGAAGCAGCGCGCTTCATCGACGCCGTGCAGAGCACGATCGCGGCGAACGCCGGCGATCCGCGCGTCGCGCTGCAGGCGACGTTCGAGCTGTTCTTGACCGTCGCCGCCGAGAACCCACTCGTCAGCGCGATCGTCTCAGGAGACGGAGCCGACGAGCTGATCGCGCTGTTCACGACGCGCGGCGAGACGCTCGTCGAGATGGCCTCCGCGCGGCTGACCGAGGTGCTGCTCGCGAGCTGGCCCGTCGTGCCGCGCGAGGAGGCCGAGCTGCTCGGCGAGACGCTCGTGCGGCTGGCGATCAGCTATGCGGCGCTGCCGAAAGGCAGCCCCGGCGAGACGGCCGAGAACGTCGCTTCGTTGCTTGGGCCTTATGTGCGGCGGCTCGTCGCGGAGGTGGGCGCGGGCGCGCTGCGCGGTTAGGTCACAGCGAGCGCGGACGATGCCGAGACGGCGAGAGCCAAGACGGCGGCGACCAGCGCGGCCGCGAGCAGGCCGGCTGCGCCGTCCCACGAGCGGCCTTCTATCTGCCGAGCGATCTCGATCCGTGCGCGTCGTCCCATCGAACGACGTTTCGGCAGGCCATGGCGCGAACTGAAGCAATGCGAGCGTGTCGCCGCTGGGCAGCCTCGCGGCTACGCTCCAACGCGGTCGTCACTCGACGTAGGCGCTCGCTCACGCTCGTGCTCCTCTACTCGGCTGCGATCCGCGGGTCCGCGCTTTGCCCTGCAGGGCGCCGCGGCTGACGTACCTGCGAGCGACAGCGCCGTGGCCGGGAGCCGTGACGGTCGGACCGGGCGCGGGCGCGACGGGGTTCTCGCCGCCGGCGAGCGAGGCGACGAAGCTCGTCGTGATATCGGCACTCGCACGGCGCCAGCGCCGCGCTGCTCTGCCGGGCGTGTTCGAGCTGGGGATCTCGGACATGGCTCTGCTTCCTTTCGTGAGTGTGCTGCGTTGCGAGGGGCCGGAGGGATGGTTCTGAGGGACTCAGATCACCGTAGCGCAATACATCATAATCTGCACTAATTTTATGATGAATTATCTTTTCAGTCGCCCGTTACCGCTCGATGCCATACATGACGTATGGTAGATTTCGCCTGTGGTAAAGACGACGATCTACCTGCCGCGGGAGCTTCATGACGACGTCAAGCAGGCGGCGAAGGAGCGCGGCACGAGTGAGGCCGAGCTGATTCGCACGGCAGTCCGCCACGAGCTGCTCGGAGCGCCTGCGGGTCAGCAGGAGCGCGCGCAGCGACGAGCTCGCCTGTTGGCGGCGGTCGGCAAGCTCGA
Source organism: Solirubrobacteraceae bacterium (assembly GCA_035552575.1). Classification (GTDB taxonomy): domain Bacteria; phylum Actinomycetota; class Thermoleophilia; order Solirubrobacterales; family Solirubrobacteraceae; genus Palsa-744. The sequence goes on from DASZLB010000130.1 coordinate 7,440, forward strand.
CGGCTCCGCCTTCCCCTCCGACTACCTCGACGAGCTGCGCGCCGAGTGGCGCGGCTGATCGTTCTCGACGCGAGCTTCGCGATCGCCGCGCTGGCGGCCGACGATGTGCATCACGCTGCAGCGGTGGAGGCACTCGCCGGCACGAGCGGCGACGAGCTCGTGCTCGCAGCGACGACTCGGGCGGAGATCCTCGTCGGCCCGGCTCGCGCCGGCGGCAAGGCGCTCGCGGCAGCGCGGGACTTCGCGGACGGCTGTGAGACGGTCCCGGTCGGTGCGTCCGTCGCGGACGGCGCCGCGGCGCTGAAGGCTCGCCACCGCGCGCTCAGCCTGCCGGACGCGATTGCACTGGTGATCGCCGAGCTGATCGTCGCGGACGCCGTGTGGACGTTCGATCGCCGCTGGCGCGACGTTCATCGGCGCGTCACGATTCCGAGAATCTGAGTCTTCCGCGAAGCTGAGCCCTCAGAGCGCTGTCCGGTCGCAGCGTCGCGCGGCTGGAGGGATAGCGGCGCGCTACCGGCGAGGGCAGGGAACGCGGATTTCGTCGGTCACGGTTTTCGCCGGGATCCCGAATTCTCGTTCGCCGCCGAAGCTGCCGCCGAACGTGACTTCGACCTTGCCGTAGAAGCCGCCCTTCGGACATTCGCCTTTTTTCGGCACGGTGCCGTAGGGGATCACCTTGCCGTGCGACCTGTAGGCGGCGCCTGTCTTGATGTGGATCTTGCTGACCGACGCCAGCGGCGCGCCGGGCACGGTCGCGACGGGCGGCACGAGCGTCTTCAGCTCCCACGAGTATTTGCCGGAGCTGCGCACAAAGCGGCCTGGCGAGACGACTTCGAGGCTCACGGGGCTCGAGCCTTGCGCGTAGAACAGGATGCTGCCGCCGGGGCCGAAGAATCCTTGCAGCGTCGTCGCCTCGGGCACGCGTTCGCTGCCGAATGTCACTTCGCCGAGCACGCTGCCGATCGGGCTGGCGATCGAGCTCTTCGGGCAGCCGCTCGGCCCGGTGTTCTGGAGCGTTGCTTCGGTGCAGGTGCCAAAGCCGGACGGGTGCAGCTTCACGCCCTTCGGCAGGTAGACGTTGACGGCCGAGACCGGCGGCACGCTGCCGTTCGGGTTCTGCGGCGTCGCGCCGTATCCGGATCCGGAGATTTCGGCGGTCGCTTCGACATCGGCGCCCTTGCCGTAGAAGTTGCCCGTGCCCGGGAACCCCGGGATCGGGACCGCGGCCGCTTTGACCTTGAGCGTCGGCAGAGGGATTTCTTCGGCCGAGGCTTGGACCGGGGCTGCGAGCAGCGCCGAGGCGATCAGGGCGAGGCAGATGATGAGCGCGCGGTTCATGTGGGTACTTCTATCAACACACGCGAGGCTTGTGAGTAGCGTCCCTGACTTTCAGCGGGCAAATGTCTCTGCTCAGCGACGCGCGCCTGGCGGTCTTCAGACTGTCCGATCCAGATGCGGTGGCACAGTACGGTGCCGACGCTTGCAAATTGCAATTACCTGGAGGACACCGATGCCGGACACCACCTGCCACATGTCGATCTCGCTCGACGGCTTCGTCGCCGGGCCGGACCAGAGCCGGGAGAACCCGCTGGGGAAGCGCGGCAGAGAGGTCCACGACTGGCACCTCGGTGACGACCGTGCGAACGACGCCGACGCGGTCGCAGAAGGCTGGCTCCTGCGACCGCGCGGGGCCTACGTCATGGGCCGCAACATGTTCGGGCCGATCCGCGGCGAGTGGGATGAGGACTGGGATGGATGGTGGGGCCCCGAGCCGCCCTACCACGCACCGGTCTTCGTGCTCACCCACCATGCCCGCGAGCCGATCGAGATGGAGGGCGGCACGAGCTTCCACTTCGTCACCGAGGGCTTCGACGCCGCCTACGCGCAGGCGCGTGAGACGGCCGGCGAGGATGGGATCGACATCGCCGGCGGCGCCTCGACGGTCCGTCAGGCGCTCGTCGCCGGAGTGATCGACGAGCTCACGCTCGACGTCGTCCCCGTCCTGCTCGGGTCCGGCGAGCGGCTGTTCGACGGAGTCGAGTCCTTCGGGTTCGAGCCGGTCGAGGTGCTCCACTCGGCGCTCGCCACGCACATCCGCTACCGGTGGGTGGGGTGAGGGGCTGGTCTTCGCGGACTAGCAATCAATCGGGGCGCCCGGATTCGAACCGGGGACCTCGCCGACCCGAACGGCGCGCGCTACCAGGCTGCGCCACGCCCCGACGCCTCAGCAGTATCCCATATCGCTTATGTTCGCCCCGTGCCCGCCGTCGCAGCCACCGAGATCGTCGCCGAGCTCGACCGGATCCTCGAGCCTCTGCGCTTCGATGACTACGGCCCGAACGGCCTACAGGTCCCGGGCGCGAGCGAGGTCGCGACGCTCGCCACGGGCGTCTCGGCGAACGTCGAGCTGTTCGAGCTCGCCGTCGCCGAGCAAGCGCAGCTGCTGCTCGTCCACCACGGCCTCTTCTGGGGCGCTGGACCCGGCCCGATCGACGCGACGCTGAAGCGCCGTCTGAAGCTCCTGTTCGACGCAAACATCGGCCTCGCCGCCTACCACCTCCCGCTCGATGCGCACGCGCAGTACGGCAACAACGCGCTGCTCGCCCGCGCGCTCGGCGCGACGCACCTCGAACCGTTCGCGCTCCACCACGGCGAGCCGATCGGCTTCCTCGCAACGCTCGCCGACGCAGACGCGGACGGCGCGAACCGCGGCGACGGCGTCCCGGCCGCGGATCTGTTCGCGCGCGTGTGCGAGCTGACCGCGCGCGAGCCGCTCGTCTTCGACGCCGGGCCGCCACGCATCCGCACGATCGCGATCGTCTCAGGCGCAGGCTCGGACTACCTCGCAGACGCTGCCGCAGCCGGCGCCGACGCGTTGCTCACCGGCGAGCCGGCCGAGCGCGCGATGGCGGCCGCGCGCGAGGCGAGCCTGCACTTCATCGCCGCCGGCCACTACGCGACCGAGACGTTCGGAGTCAGAGCGCTGGGCGAGCACCTCGCGGAGACCTTCGGCATCCGCCACGTCTTCCTCGACGTACCCAACCCGATCTAGCCACGCCTACCCGACAGCCGCCCGAGCCCGCGCGCAAACAAAGCGCGATCCGCAAAGCGCTCCGCGACGCGCTCAAGTTCGATCGTGCCGCCGTCTCGCCCGGCGGCGGGCTGATCGCCGCGATACCGCTGACG
>DASZLB010000131.1:0-24825 GCA_035552575.1 Solirubrobacteraceae bacterium
CGTGGATCTCGAGGTTCGGCATCAAGCGCAGCGCGCCGATCAGCCACCCCAGGTACCAGTCCGGCTGTGCGCCGTTCGTCCCGACGTATGCGTGATACGGCCCCCACAGCCACACCGGGTTGATCTGGATCAGGCCGCCCATCAGCACGAGCACGGCCGCGACGGCAGCGAACAGGCCGAGCGAGCGCAGGGCGTAGCCAGGCCACATCGGCGTGCCGACGACGTTGTCCTCGCGCCGGCCGGGACCGCGGAACTGCGAGTGGCGCTGGAGCACGATGATCGTCAGGTGCACGGCGATCAGTCCTGCGATCAGCGCCGGGAGCAAGAAGACGTGCGCGATGTACAGGCGCGACTCGAACGTCCCCGCGCCGGGGAAGCGCCCGCCCCACAGCGCCGTGGCAAACGGCCCGCCGATCAGCGGCAGCGACATCGCCACCGCCCAAGCGATCGCCAAGCCCATGCCGGAGAGCAGATCGTCGGGCAGCGAGTAGCCGGCGAACCCCTCGAGGATCGCCAGCGCGAGCAACGTCACGCCGATGAAGTAGTTGATGTCGCGGGGCTTGCGAAACGCGCCCGTGAAGACGATCCGCAGCAGGTGAAGTGTGATCGCGGCGACGAACACGAGCGCCGCCCAGTGGTGGACCTGGCGCGCGAGCAGGCCGCCAGAGACGCCGAATGAGAGATGCAGCGTCGAGGCATAGGCCGAGGAGAGCGACTGGCCCTGTAGCGCTTGATAGCCGCCGTGATAGGTGATCTCGCTGGTGCTCGGATCGAAGAACAGCGCGAGGAACGTGCCGCTCGCGATCAGCACGACGAACGCATACAGGGCGATCTCCCCGAGAAGGAAGCTCCAATGGTCGGGGAACACGTAGCGCATCAGGAAGCGCAGCCCGCGCCCCGCGCCGAGGCGCTCGTCGACGAACGCGACGGGATCGCGCGTGCGTCCCCGCGGTGCGAGCGAGCTCACGAGCGATCCTCGAACCACGACGGCCCGACCGGCCCGGACATCGGACCCGCCGCGCGCAGGACGCCGGTGGCGTCGACGCTGAGTGGCAGCTGCGGCAGCGGCCTGCCGGCAGGACCGAACTCGACGCCGCCGCCGTTCAGCACGTCGAACGTCGAGTAGTGGCACGGGCAGACGAGCGCCGGGCCGCGGGCCTGGGTCGAGGCGCTGAGCGGCGAGCGGTACAGCGAGATCGCGCAGGCGGCGTGCGTGCAGATCTTCGAGTACGCGAGCAGGCCATACGGCGCCCAGCCGCGGCGCTGCGGCGGCAGGTTGAGCGTGCCGGGGTCCACGCGCACGACGACGACCGGCGAGCCGAGGTCGTCTCTGTCGGCGTGCTGGGGGAAGGCCGTGACGAAGCTGCCCTCCTCGACCGCGGCCGCGAGGATCGGGTGCCCCTGCTCGTCGACGAGCGCTCGTCCGGCGTGCCACGGAGTGTGGCTCAGCTGGTCCTCGATGCCCGGACCGAGCGCGACGACGGGGATCGCCACCGCCGCAGCCACCCCCGCCCCGGCGGCTCCAGCGGCGCCAATCAACAGGCGCCGGCGCGTGATCCCCTGCAAACCGGCGCGCGCCTCCCGCTCGACCTCGCGAACCGACTCGCGATCCTCAAGGCGCGGACGCTGCTCGACCTCGGTCTCCTGCGGCACGAGCCGGCGCGAGGTGATCGCGAGCGCTGCGGCCGCGAGCGCCAGCGTCGCCCCGAGCGTCAGCGCGAGCAACTGCGTGTCCGGGTCGAGCACGAACAACGCGACGAAGCCGAGTGCCGCCACCGGAATCGCGGCGAGCAGCGCGAGCACGAGTCTTTCGGCCCAGGCGGGCGCCCCGGACGTGCGCCGGGACGGGTCGTGCTCGGCCTTCTGCTCGCTGCGGCGGCGCAGGGCGCCGAGGCGCCAGAGGACGAGCACGACGAACGCCTTCCAGGCGCGCCTAACCATGCCCTTCGCCCTTCGTACGCTCTCCGAGCAGCCGCGCGATCAGAAGCAGCGCGACGGCCGCGAACAGCCAGGCGACCATTCCCTCGGGGATCGGCCCGATCCGTCCGATTCCCCAGCCACCGCGGTCGTCCGGGTGCTGGATGCTCTGCACGTAGCGCGCGATCGAGTCGACCTGCGCATTCGAGAGCTGCCGTTCGCCGAAGCGCGGCATCACGTAGGGGCCGACGCGGATCGCCTGCGCGACCTGCGTGGGTGTCGCGCGGTCCAGCGAGGGAACTACCGCGCCGGTGACGATGCCGCCCTGCCCCTGGATCGTGTGGCAGCCGGCACAGCTCAGCGAGAACAGGCGCTGGCCGTCCGAGAGCGAGCCGCGCGAAGGGTGCACGACGGGGATCGGCGGCCCGCCGAAGGAGGCGACGTAGGCGACGAGGGCCCGTATCTGCGACTGCGGAAAGGCGGGACGTGTGCGCTGCGGCTGGGCGCGCGGTGAGGGCAGCGGCATTCGCCCGGTCTGCAGGTAGAAGTCGGCAGCCAGCGCGCCGACGCCGTGCAGCGATGGGCCACGGCCATGGATGCCCCCGGCGTTCATCGCGTGACAGGCCGCGCACGAGGCCGTGAAGAGCTCGTGTCCGCGTTCGACCAGCTGAGGCGTCGCGGTCGCGGCGCCCGCGGTCGCGGACGGGGCCGATTCGTCCTGCGCCGCGGCGAACTGCGCTAGCGCAAGGCCGCTGCAGAGGAAAGCCGCGAGCACCAGCGCGCGCCGCCTCATCCGCGCACCGTACCGGCGCTCCAGCCGGTCTCTACGGGCACTGGCAGGTATTGCTCGCGACGCCGCTGACGGCGCTCTTCTTCGAGCATCGCGGCGAACGCCAGGACGAGCGCCAGCGCGAACATCGCGACGCCGCCGCCGACCCACATGATCGCGCCGGCGAGGTGCTCGTCGGCCAGCGCCGAGCGCCCGAGCGCGTGCGCGGGCGCGAGATAGAACGGATAGCTGACGCCTTCGGCGAAGGTCAGCAAGGCGCCGGGGACCGCCATCGCCGTCATCGCGGCCATCAGCCAGCAGAATCGCGCGAGCCCGCCGGGCCGGTGCGCGAGCGGGTCGGCCGCAATCAGCGGCGCGAGCAGCAGGATGCCCGACCAGAAGTACGCCGCGTGCTCGAGCGCGTGCAGCGTCGGGTGCTCGAGCGCCGCTTCGAAGACGACGCGCAGGTGGGTGGCGAGCATCACGGCGGCGAACAGCAGGCAGCCGGCGAGCGGTCGCGTCAGCAGCCTGATCCCGCGGCTCGACAGCGCCGCCGCGAGCGTCGCGCGCAGCGGGCGCGTCCCGGCGGCCAGCGCGAGGCGCACCGGCGCGCCGCAAAGCAGCAGCGCCGGCGCGAGCAGCGCCAGCAGCATGTGCTGGGCGGTGTGCACCGAGAGCAGCGCCTGATCTCCGATCCGATCGACGCCGGACTCGAGCGCGACGGCGATCGTGAGCAGACCGGCCATGAAGCAAGCTGCCCGCCTGTACGGCCAGCCCCCGTGCCCGAGGCGGCGTACGCGGACCGCGCCAAACGCATACAGGGCGCCGCTGAGCGCGAGCACCGCGCTGAGCACCGGGTCGAAGCTCCAGTCGCCGAGCAGATGGCCGAGGGTCGGCTGCGTGCTCATGCGGCGCCCTGCCCGTCCTCGTGGCGACGGCGCGCAAGCGTCTCGCGCACGAGTCCACCAAGACCGAACGAACCGACGCCGACGCCGATCAGGACCAGCCAGAGACCGAAGCCGGCGCCGAGCAGCGCGAGCGCGAGACCGGCGATCAGCGTCGCGGTCGCGACGGAGTCGCCGGCGAGCAGCCGCGGGCGCTCGCGGGAGCCGCCGCGCGAATCGAGCATCCACAGCAAGAGACCGGCGAGCACGCAAGCGACCGCCGTCGCGCCGAGCATGGCCGCCTCGATCCAGTGCACGCCAAATGGCCCGTGGACCGAGCGAAAGGCTGCTTGCACGGCCGTCAGCACGCCGAGCCAGAGCCCCCAGGCGAGCAGCACGACACCGCCGCGTCTCAAGCCGGCGCTCCCGTCTCGGCGGCATCCTCGGCGGCCTGTCCCAAGTCGAGCAGCGGCGCATAGCTGCGAATCGGCGGTAGCGCGTCGAAGTTGTGCCGCGGCGGCGGCGAGCTCGTCGCCCACTCGAGCGTCTGGCCCTGCCAGGGATCCTCGCCCGCCGGCTGGCGCGAGCGCAGCGAGACGACGACGTTGAGGAGGAACGCGAGAACCGACAGGGCGATCAAGCCGGCCCCGGCCGTCTCGAGCTCGTTGAGGCTCTGCCAGCCGGACGAGGTTGGGTAGTCGGCGATTCGCCGCGTCATGCCCTCGGCGCCGAGCACGAACATCGGGAAGAACGCGAGGTTCGTGCCGAGCGCCATCAGCCAGAAGTGCAGCTTGCCCAGACGCTCGCGCAGGAGCACGCCGGTGACCTTCGGAAACCAGTAGTAGAGGCCGCCGAACAGCCCGAACGCGCTGCCGGCGAAGATCGTGTAGTGGAAGTGCGCGACGACGAAGTAGGACATGTTCAGCCCGTAGTCGAGCGGCGGCGAGGCGAGGACGATCCCGGTCAGCCCGCCGACCAGGAACTGCACGATGAAGCCGAGCGCGAACAGGAAGGCGACGTTGAAGCGCAGCTTGCCGCGCCACAGCGTGCCGAGCAGGTCCAGGTACTCGATTCCGGCCGGCACGATCAGCGCCGTCGAGGTCAGCGCGAAGTACTTGTTCGTCGCTTGGCCCATCGTGAACATGTGATGTGCCCAGACGGTCATCGACAGCCCGGAGAACGCAAGCAGCGCGAGGATGAAAGCGTGGTGACCGAAGAAGCGCCGGCCGGAGAAGGTCGCGACGATCTCGCCGACCATGCCGATGAACGGGAAGAACATCACGTAGACGACCGGATGCCCGTAGAACCAGAAGAGCTGCTGGTAGTCGACGGCGCCGAGGCCTCCGCTCAGCACTCCGCCGAAGTGCCGCTGCGCCCACAGCAGCACGAGGGCGAGGATCAGCGCGGGGAAGGCGAACAGGACCAGCAGGCAGGTCGCGACCATCGACCAGGTGAACACCGGCATCCGCATCAGCGTCATCCCCGGCGCACGGCGGCGCAGCGCCGTCGTCAGCAGGCAACCCGCCCAGAGCATCTGACCGGCAGTCGCCAGGATCACCCCGAAGATCCACAGTTCCATGCCGCTGCTCGGCGAGTGGATCGAGTCCGACAGCGGATCGAAGCCCCACCACGAGGCGGCAGCCGCGCCGCCGCTCGTCAGAAAGCCCGACCACATCGTGATCCCGCCGAGCAGCAGCAGCCACAGCCCGGCGAGCGCCACGCGCGGACCGGCGACCTCGGCGGCGCCGACCTGCAGCGGCACGAAGTACAGGCCGACCGCCAGCCCGACCGGCACGACGAACAGATAGATCATCGTCGAGCCGTGCATCGTGAACAGCTGGTTGTAGGAGTCCTGGGACACGACGCCGCCGTCGGCGGCGAGCTGGCTGCGCATGATCAGCGCGAGCACGCCGCCGGCAATGAAGAACAGGAATGCGACGGCGCCCGCGTGCACGGCGACGCGCTTGTGGTCGGTCGAGGCCAGCGTACGCAGCGGCGCCGCGCGGGCAGGCAGCGCGAGCGTGCTCAAGTCGCCCCTCCTGCAGCCGTGGCACCGGCCGCGTGTTCGCTCAACCAGCGCGCGAAGCGCGACGGGCTGACCGCTTCGATCGCGAAGTGCATCTGCGAGTGCTGATCGCCACAGAAGACGGAGCACTCCCCGCCATAGCGCCCAGGCTCGTCGAAGCGAAGGTCGAAGCGCGTCTCGTAGCCCGGCAGCAGCTGACGCTGGAAGTGCAGCTGCGGCACGAGGAAGCCGTGGATCACGTCGCGAGAGCGTCCGGCGAATTCGATCTCCTCACCGGCCGGAACTAGTGCGGGGGCCGGGTGCCAGGTGGAGACGTCGGCGATCCGCGCTCCGTTCGGGTAGGTGAAGACCCAGCTCCACTGCGCGGCGATCACGTCGATCCGCAGCGCCGGATGTGCGGCGGTGCGGTCGAGCGGCGTCTCGGTGCGGAACGTGACGACGATCAGCAGGGCGGCGACGCAGGCGAGCAGCAGCGCGTAGCCGCCCTCGAAGCGCGGTGCGGCGGAAGTGCGCGACGGCAGCGCGCGTCTTCTTGCGCCGCGCACGAGCAGAATCGCGAGTGCCGCGAGCACGAACGCGAAGACACCGATGGCGATCGGGAAGTAGATCCCGCGCACGTGCTCGTAGGCGTGCAGCGTGTCGGGCATCACTGCGCGAAGCGCTCGGCCTCGTCCTCACGCAGGCCTAGCCCGTGCCCAGGCGCGTGAGGGTCGGGTTCCAAGGCGCCGTCGACGAGCGGCGGCGTGCCGTCGAACAGGATCCGCTCGATTCGCGCGTGGTCGTGGAAGTACTCGACGTGGGCGAGCGGCGCAATCGCGACCCCGACGTGCGCGTGGAGCGTGGGGCTGGTGTGCGCTGAGAGCTGAAGCCCGCGCGCCGAGCAGAGCGCGCCGACCTGCAGCAGCTGAGTGATCCCGCCGCAGCGGGTGACATCGGCCTGCAGCACGTCGACGGCGCCGGCGTCGAGCATGCGCCTGAAGTAAAAGAGGTCGTAGCCGTACTCGCCGGCGGCGATCTCCATGCCCGCAGGCGCCCGGTCGCGCAGCAGCGCGAGCCCTTCGAGGTCGTCGGAGGAGACGGGCTCCTCGAACCAGCTCACGTCTGCCTCCGCCTGGAAGGCATCAGCCAGCGCGAGCGCCTGCTTGCGCGAGTAGGCGCCGTTGGCGTCGACGAACAGGCGGACACGCTCACCGATCGCAGCCCGCGCCCGGCGCACGCGATCGGCGTCGCGCTCAGGCTCTGCGCCGACCTTCATCTTCACCGCGCCGACCCCGAGCTCGGCCCATTCGCGCAGCTGACGCTCCAGCTGCTCGTCGGAGTAGGTCGTGAAGCCGCCGGAGCCGTAGACGGGCACGCGCTCGCGCAGGCGGCCGAGAAGCGTCGAGAGCGCGAGGCCGAGCAGCCTCGCCTTCAGGTCCCACACTGCGACGTCGACGGCCGAGATCGCGCTTGCGACGAGACCCGGATAGCCGACGTTGCGCACTGCGCGGCGCATCCGCTGCCACGCGGCCTGCGGCGAGTACGCGTCGCTGCCGAGTACGGCGTCGTGCAGCAGCCCCTGCACGACATCCGCGGCCGGGGCCGCGGAGTAGCTGTAGCCAAGCCCTGTCATGCCCTCCGCGTCGACTTCGGCCAAGACGAGCGTCGTCGAGTCCCAGCCGAGCGTCCCGTCGGCCTCGGCATGGTCGGTGGGGATGCTGAGCGAACGTGCGCGCAGCGCCCCTATCGGCGCGCGCTCGGCAACCGTCTGGCTGGCTTCGACGCCCACCGCTCCGCGCCCAGTGAGCTCAGTTGGTGCCGACGAAGTCTGTGTTCTGCTCGTTTTCGACCTCGTGGTGAGTCGGACGCTGCTTGCGTCCAGGCTCCTCGGCGTCGGGTGAGAGCTCTTGTTGGCGACCTCTTGCCGCGATCGCGTAGACGATTCCACCGAGCACCGCGACCACCACGACGACGATCACGAGGATGAAGAAGGCTCCGATTTCCATAGTTAGCGCTTACCCCGGCCTCCCGGCACGCAAACCAGGGCGGCGCCTCGCACTAGCGGTGCTCGCCGACGTGCTCCGCGGCCTGTTCCATCGCGATCGCCGCGGCGATATGGGAGAGATGCGTGAGCGCCTGCGGATAGTTGCCGAGCAACTCGCGGCTGTCGGGTTCGATCTGCTCTGAAAAGAGCCCGCGCGGACTGACGGCGCCGAGCGCGCGGTCGAAGACCTCGCGCGCCTGCTCGAGGCGTCCCTGGCGGGCGTAGCACTCGACGAGCCAGAACGAGCAGGCGAGAAACGCGCCCTCTTTGCCCGGCAGCCCGTCGTCTCGCTCGTAGCGGCGCAGGTACCCGTCTGCGCCGAGCGTCTCGCGCACGGCGTCGGTCGTGCGGACCATCCGCTCGTCGCCGAACTCGACGAAGCCGAGCACGGGGAGCAGCAGCAGGGCGGCGTCGAGCTCGAGCCGGTCGAAGCACTGCACGAAGATGCCGCGGTCCTCGTCGTAGCCGCGTGTCTCGATCGCTTCGCGGATCTCCTCGCGGGCTCGCTTCCAGCGACGCACCGGAGCGCGGCGCATGCCCTCCTCCGCGAGCGTCAGCCCGCGCTCGAGCGCCGTCCAGCAGGCGGCCTTCGAGTGCACGAAGTGAAGTGGCTCGTCGCGCCACTCCCAGATGCCGCGATCGGGTTCGTCCCAGCGCTCCACGGCCGCCTCGACGAGCTCTGCGAAGAAGCGCCATTCGTCGTCGTCGGGCGAGCGCCCGCGCCGGTGCCAGCGCCATGCCTGGTTGAGCATCTCGCCCAGCGCGTCGAGCTGCAGCTGCCCGGCGGCCTGGTTGCCGATGCGCACCGGTCGAGCGCCGCGATAGCCCCGCAGCGCGAGCTGCTGCTCCGTGATGCGCCGCTCGCCGCCGATGCCGAAGAGGATCTGCAGGTCCTCGGCGTTTCCCGCCGAGGCGCGGACGACGAAGCGCCCGAAGCGTTCGGCCTCGCGCTCGCAGCCGAGCTCGGCCAGCGAGCGGGCGGCGAGCGATGAGTCCCTGATCCAGCTGAAGCGATAGTCCCAGTTGCGCTCGCCGCCCGGCGTCTCGGGCAGCGAGGTGGTGGGCGCTGCGACGATCGCGCCCGTCGGGGCATAGGTCAGCGCCTTCAACAGCAGCGCGGAGCGCACTGCGGCCGGGTGTTCCGATCCTGGGCCGCTGAGGCGTTTGCGCCACGCCCGCCACCAGCGCACCGTCTCGCTCAGGCGCGCATCGATCTGCTCGCCGCTCTCGTCGAGCTGCTCCTGCTCGAGCACGTGCGGGCGGACGTGGCGGATCAGCAGGCGCAGGCGCTCGCCGTCGTTCAGCTTGGCGGACACGGTGAGCTGCTCGCCATCGCTCTCGAGCTCGCCATCGCTCCAGACCGCGAGGCCGTCGTCGCCGCCGATCGCGGTGAAGCTGTCTTCGGCGGCGCGCCTGAGCCACGCAGTCACCTCGCCGTAGTCGAAGCGCGGCGCTATCTGCACTGTCACCTCGGCGGCGCCCTGCGAGCACTCGATCACGCGTACGATCTCGCGGTGTGAGCTCTGCTCCGACTGCTTTCCGATCGCCATGAAGTCGAGCACGCGCACGCTCGTCTCGGCCCCCCGGAGCGTCGTCTCGAGCACCATCGTGTCCTCCAGGTAGGCGCTCGAGGACCCCTCGACTCCGCCGGCGAGACTCACGGCGCAATGCCCGCCACGCTCGGAGTCGAGCAGCCTCCCAAAGCAGCTTCCGCTGTCGAAGCGCGGTAGGCAGCACCAGTCGATCGAGCCCTCGGTGCTGACCAGCGCGGCGCCGTGGCAATCGCCGATCAAGCTGTAGTCGCCGAGCGCGGGCTGCTCTGAGGATTTCATCGGCCGCGCAGCTTGATGCCCGCCGCCGCGGCGACTGCGCTCGCCAGCCCGGCGCCGATCAGCAAGCGACGATGCCGCGTCAGCGTCCACTGCACGCTGTGCTCGGTCGATTCCCCTGAGAAGCGGCCTCGCGCGCCGTGGTCGCCGGGCACGGGCGCGAAGAGGTTGTCGGGGCGATCGGGCGAGATCGTGTCTTCGGCCAGCTGCGCCGCGTAGTTGGTACGAGCGAGGTAGCGATCGCCGGCGCCGGGGACGATCGCGTTGCCCATCGTGCTGAGCGCCGTCGAGCCGCCGACCCACCACTCGCGCCGTGCCGGATGCTCGGCCGCGGCAACGACCGCGCGGGCCGCGAGCTCTGGTTGATAGACGGGCGCGACGGGACGCGGATGGTGGCTGACACGCGCGCGGACGACCTCGAACTGCGGCGTGTTCAGCGCGGGCAGCTGCACCATCGTCACGTGCACGCCGCTCGAGTGGTGAAGCAGCTCGCAGCGCAGCGACTCGGTGAAGCCCTGGATCGCGTGCTTGGCGGCACAGTAGGCGCTCTGCAACGGGATGCCGCGGTATGCGAGCGCGGAGCCGACCTGGACGATCGCGCCACGGTCGCGCGGCAGCATCGCGTGCAGAGCGGTGAGCGTGCCGTGGACGACGCCGAGATAGGTGACTTCGGTGACGCGCCGGTACTCCTCGGCGGTGATCGTGTGCGCCTCGCCGAAGACGGTGGCCATCGCGTTGTTTACCCAGACATCGATCGGGCCGTGCTCGCGCTCCAGGCGCTCGGCGGCGCTCTGCACCTGCTCGGACTCGGCGACGTCGGTGCTCAGCACGACGGGACGGCCGCCGAGCGAGCGCACCTCCTGCGCGCAAGCCTCGAGCCCCTGCTCGCCGCGCGCCAGCAGACCGACGGTCGCGCCCGTGCGGGCGAACTCGCGCGCGGTCGCACGCCCGACGCCTGAGCTCGCGCCGGTGATCGCAACGACGCGCGGAGCCTGGCTCATGCCGGGTAACTACCCACGTCTCCGCCGGCGCAATCGAGCGGAGCGGGCGGCGAGGGCAGTGGCTTGCGGTCTCGCCGGCGCGGGTAAGGAAATGTCATGGACGAGATCGGAGCAGGACGATGGACTTCCTGAGAGAGGCCTTTCGCGGCCGCAACCGCTTCGTCCTGCGGCTGGCGATCGTCGCCGCGCTCGGCGGCTTCCTGTTCGGCTACGACACCGGCGTCATCTCCGGCGCGCTGCCGTTCATCGGCAAGGAAGTCGGCGGCGGCGAATTCAACGAACAGGCCTATGTCGGCTCGCTGCTGATCGGGGCCGTCTTCGGCGCGATCCTCGCCGGATACTCCGCCGACGCGATCTCGCGACGGCGCACGAAGATCGTCGCCGGCTGCGTCTACGTGATCGGCGCCCTGGGATCGGCGCTTTCGCAGACGCCGGCGGAGCTGATCGGCACGCGCTTCGTGCTCGGCCTCGCGGTCGGCACGGCCTCCTTCGTCGCTCCGATGTACATCTCCGAGCTCGCACCGAGGCGCATCCGCGGCGGCGTCACCTCCTTCAACCAGCTGATGGTCGTCAGCGGGATCATGGCCGCGTACATCGTCAATTGGGCGCTGAAGGGCGCCGCCGACAACTGGCGCTGGATGCTGGGCCTCGGCGCACTGCCAGGTCTGGCGCTGGCGATCGGCATGTACTTCCAGCCGTTCTCTCCTCGCTGGCTGGTCGAGCAGGGACGCGATCAGGAGGCGCTCGAGGTTCTGCACCGTGCGCGCGGAGAGGACGAGGAGGCGGAGCAGGAGCTCGAGGAGATCAAGGAAGCGGCCGCCGAGGAAGGCGGCTTGCGCGATGTCTGGCGCCCGAACGTGCGCCCGCTCGTCGCGATCGGACTCGTGCTCGCGATCGCGCAGCAGCTGATCGGCGTCAACACCGTCATCTACTACGCCCCGACGATCCTCAAATTCACCGGCCTCTCGACCAGCTCGGCGATCACTCAAGCGTTGTCGGTCGGCATCACGAACCTCGTCTTCACGATCGTCGCGATCGTGCTGCTCGACCGCGTGGGGCGCCGCGCGCTGCTGATCGTCGGGACCAGTGGCTGCGTCCTCTCGCTGGCGATGCTCGGCGTGTTCTTCGCCTCCAGCGGCCTGCAGAGCAGCGCCTCGTGGATCGCGCTCGTCTGCCTGATCGTCTACATCGCTTCCTTCGCGGTCGGGCTCGGACCGGTCTTCTGGCTGGTGATCTCCGAGATCTTCCCGCTGTCGGTCCGCAGCCCGGCGATGAGCATCTCGACGGTGGGGAACTGGAGCTCGAACTTCCTCGTCTCCTCGTTCTTCCTGACGTTGGTCGGCGCGATCAGCCGCGAGGGGACCTTCTGGCTGTACGGCGGGCTGGGCGTGCTGGCGCTGATCTTCTTCGTCGTGCGCGTCCCCGAGACGAAGGGGCGCTCGCTGGAGCAGATCGAGCACGAGCTCGGCGTCGACGATCAGTCCTCTGCCGGCGCGGTGCCGGCCGGCTGAGGCGTTCGGGCTCATGAGCCCCCGGAGCTCGATCGCGAGCGTTCGGCGTGAGGCCGAGGCCTGTCGTGCCTGCCCGCTGTGGCGCGATGCGACGCAGACGGTCTTCGGCGAGGGCCCGGCGCACGCGGCGCTGATGCTCGTCGGCGAGCAGCCCGGCGACCGCGAGGATCGAGCGGGCCATCCGTTCGTCGGGCCGGCCGGCGCGATGCTCGACGATGCGCTCGAGCAGGCGGGAATCGAGCGCGCAAGCGTCTACGCGACCAACGCGGTCAAGCACTTCAAGCACCGCTCGCGCGGGAAGCGGCGCATCCACCAGCGGCCGTCGGCTGCCGAGCAGGCCGCGTGCCGCCCATGGCTGGAACGCGAGCTGGAGCTGGTCGAGCCCGTTGTCGCCGTCGCTCTCGGCGCAACGGCCGCGCACGCGTTGATCGGCCGTGCGACGCCGATCGGCGAGAGCCGCGGCCGTCCGCTCGAGGGCGCGCTGTTCTCCCCGGTGCTCGTGACCGCGCACCCGTCGAGCGTGCTGCGCGAGCGCGAGCGCGACGCTCGTCACGAGGCGCTTGCGGCAATCGTCTCCGATTTGCGAGTGGCGCTCTCGCTCGCGACGGAGAACGAGCCGAGATCGTCCTCGCGCGCGTGAACGCGGCACGCGTCGGCTGCTCGGGTTGGAACTACCGCGATTGGCGCGGCGTGCTCTATCCGCCGGGATGCCCGGCAAAGCGCTGGCTCGAGCGCTACGCCTCGCACTTCGACACCGTCGAGGTGAACGCGACCTTCTACCGCCTGCCGAGCCGCCAAGCGGTTGCCCACTGGGTAGCGCAGACACCGCCGGGGTTCTGCTTCGCGCTGAAGGCGAGTCGTTACCTGACGCATGTGCGGCGCCTGATCGACGTCGAGCAGGGCATCGCGACGCTCGAGCAGCGGATTGCGCCGCTGCGTGAGGCGGGCCGGCTCGGCCCGCTGCTGTGGCAGCTGCCGGAGAACTTCCACCGCGACGACGATCGGCTCGACGGCCTGCTGCAGGCTCTGCCGGAAGGCCGGCACGCGATCGAGTTTCGTCACGAGAGCTGGTTCGCCGACGACGTGCTCGCGGCACTGCGCGAGCACGACGTCGCGCTCGTGCTCGGCGATCATCCGCAGCGGCCGTTTCAAACGCACGAGGCAACTGCGTCCTGGCGCTACGTGCGCTTTCACTACGGCTCGCGCGGGCGGCGCGGAAACTACTCGCAGAGCGAGCTGCAGCAATGGGCGAAGCGCATCGCCCGCTGGTCACAGGAGGGTGGGCTGTTCGCCTACTTCAACAACGACTGGGAGGCGTTCGCGCCGCGAAACGCGACGTATCTGCGCAAGCGCATCGAGACCTGCGCGGCTCAGGACTGACTTTCCCGAGCCGCTTCCCGGTCGGTTTCGTCGGCCTGCGGGCGGGTAGGACTTGGGGTAACCCCGGATCTGGAGAGGACTGTCGATATGAGCGAGACCGTTGCCGACCACCTGCTCGACCGCTTGGCTTCAGATTGGGGCGTCAGGCGCATCTACGGATATCCCGGCGACGGAATCAACGGCATCGTCGGCGCCTTCGGCCGCGGCCAGAACCGCCCCGAGTTCATCCAGGTCCGCCATGAGGAGATGGCCGCCTTCATGGCGTGCGCCCACGCCAAGTTCACGGGTGAGGCCGGTGTCTGCCTGGCGACCTCGGGTCCCGGCGCGATCCACCTGCTCAACGGCCTGTATGACGCGAAGCTCGACCATCAGCCGGTCGTGGCGATCGTCGGCCAGCAGGCGCGCCTCGGGCTCGGCGGCAACTACCAGCAGGAGGTCGATCTGACGACGCTGTTCAAGGACGTCGCGCACGAGTACGTGCAGATGGCGACCGAGGCCGGGCAGGTCCGCCACCTGATCGACCGCGCGATGCGGATCGCGCTGTCGGAGCGCACGGTCACGTGCGTGATCGTGCCGAACGACCTGCAGATGGAAGAGGCCGTGCCGACGCCGCCGCACGCGCACGGCACTGTGCACTCCGGCGCCGGCTGGGAGCCACCTCGGGTGACTCCAACCGACGAGCAGCTGCGGGCCGCCGCGCGGATCCTCAACGAGGGCGAGAAGGTCGCGATGCTCGTCGGCGCAGGCGCGCTTCACGCGACGCAGGAGGTGATCGAGGTCGCCGACGCGCTCGGCGCCGGCGTCGCCAAGGCGCTGCTCGGCAAGGCCGCGGTGCCCGACGACCTTCCTTTCGTGACCGGCTCGATCGGCCTGCTCGGCACGCGCCCGAGCTGGGACCTGATGCAGGACTGCGACACGCTGCTGATGGTCGGTTCGAGCTTTCCCTACTCCGAGTTCCTGCCCGAGGAGGGCAAGGCGCGCGGGGTGCAGATCGATCTCGACGGGCGGATGGTCGGGATCCGCTACCCGATGGAGGCCAACCTGATCGGCGACAGCAAGCTGACGCTGCGCGCGCTGCTGCCCCTGCTGGAGCGAAAGACCGACCGCTCATGGCTGGAGAAGATCGAGAAGGGCGTGGAGGATTGGTGGAGGTTGATCGACCAGCGAGCCAACCAGCCGGCCAATCCGATCAACCCGCAGCTGATCTTCCACGAGCTCTCCAAGCGCCTGCCCGACGGCGCGATCCTCACCTCCGACTCGGGCTCCGCCGCGAACTGGTACGCACGCGACGTGAAGCTGCGCCCGGGAATGCTCGCCTCGCTGTCGGGGACGCTTGCGACGATGGGACCCGGCGTGCCGTACGCGATCGCCGCGAAGTTCGCCTATCCCGACCGGCCCGTGATCGCGCTGGTCGGCGACGGGGCGATGCAGATGAACGGCCTGGCCGAGCTGATCACGATCGCCAAGTACCGTGAGCGCTGGGCAGACCAGCGGCTGATCGTGATGGTGCTCAACAACCGCGACCTCAACCAGGTGACCTGGGAGCAGCGCGCGATGTCCGGCGAGCCGAAGTTCGTCGAGTCCCAAGACCTGCCCGACGTGCCCTACGCGCGCTGGGCGGAGATGCTCGGGCTCGGAGGCATCCGGATCGACGATCGCTCGAAGGTCGGCGATGCATGGGAGCAGGCCCTCTCAGCCGACCGCCCGACGGTGCTCGACATCGTCTGTGATCCGGAGGTGCCGCCCCTGCCACCGCACATCACCGTCGAGCAGGCACGCTCACTGACCAAGGCGATCATGCACGGCGACCCCTCGCGGCGGCGCATCATCGGCCAGTCGATCCGCCAGAAGCTGCCTGAGATCTTCTCCGGCGGATGATCCGCAGACTGATCGCCAACCTGCGCCTCGGGCGGGTGCAACGCCTGCTCGCGGGCACGACGGCGCTGAGCGCGCTGCCGCTCGGCCTGGAGATCTACTTCGAGCACTACCGCGGCTCCTTCACCGACAAGTGGATGTGGACGCCGATCGCGCTGACGCCGCTGCTGAGCGCCGCCGGGCTGGCCGGGATGCGCTCGCAGCGCGCCGCGACCACCGTGCTGCCGCTCGTCTCGGCGCTCTACTGCCTGGACGGCTTGATCGGCGTGTACACGCACGTCCAGGGTGTGCGCAAGCGTCCGGGCGGCTTTCGCGAGCCGCTCTACAACATCGTGATGGGCCCACCGCTGCTCGCGCCGGGATCGCTCGCGCTCGTCGGCGCGATGGGCTTGGCCGCGGCCGCGGCTCGGCGGGAGCAATGAGCGAGCGACTGAGTGAGGACGCCGCCGAGGGCGTCGGGCACCTGCCCCACCACGGCGGTGCGAGCGAGCCCGGGCCGCCGCCCGAGCTGCCGCGCCAGCGCCGTGGGGTGACGCCGCAGATGCGCGGCCGCTACCCCGACTACGACGCGCTCGAGCAGGTCGAGCACTGGGACGAGCGTACGCGCGAGGTCGTCCTCGACCGCGTCCGCAAGGTGCCGCGGCTGCGCCTGTTCGACGAGCGCGAGGCGAGCGCGCTACGGGCGTTCTGCGGTGTCGTCACCGGACAGGACTGCGAGCCGCGGATCCCCGTGCTCGAGATGGTCGACGAGAAGCTCAGCGCCGGGCGCCTCGACGGCTTTCGCTACGCGGAGATGCCAAGTGACGCGGAGACCTGGAAAGCGGTCGCGGCAGGCCTCGACGACTGCGCGCGAGCCGACGGACACGATCGCTTCGCGGCGGCCCCCGTCGAGTGCCGGCACGAGATCGTCGAGCGATTCTCCAAAGGCGGGCTCGACTGGGAGCTGTCTGTCGCGAAGGCCTGGGCGGTGGTTACGCGGATGGTGCTGGCAGCGTTCTACTCGCACCCGTGGGCGTGGAGTGAGATCGGCTTCGGCGGTCCGGCCTATCCGCGCGGCTTCGCTCGCCTCGGCGCAGGGCAGCGCGAGCAGTGGGAGTCTCCGCCGGCGTTCGCGGTCGATCCCGCGCAGGACGTGCCGGCGCGCGGCTTGGATTGACGCGATGAGACGGCGTCCGGCTCTCGCGCTGAAGGGCTCGCTGCGCCCGCAGGAGAACGACTCGGCGTTCCTGCTCGACCCGTACCGGCGCGGGGTGCCCGGACGCGAGCGGATGCGCCGCTTCGGGGAGGACGAGCCGCTCGACATGCTCGTGATCGGCGCGGGCGCGGGCGGCGCGACGCTCGCCCAGCGCCTGGCGCGACGCGGCTGGCGCGTGCTGGTCCTGGAGGCCGGCCCGTTCTGGGATCCCGACGAGGACTGGGTCTCCGACGAGGCCGGCTCGCATGACCTGTACTGGACCGAGCCGCGTGTGATCGGCGGCTCAGACCCGGTCGAGCTAGGCAAGAACAACTGCGGGCGCGGCGTCGGCGGCTCGATGGTCCACTACGCGGGGTTCACGCCGCGCTTCCATCCCTCCGACTTCGAGGTGCGTACGCGCGACGGCGTCGCCGCGGACTGGCCAATCTCATACGAGGAGCTCAAGCCGCACTACGAGCGACTCGAGCGCGAGCTGCCGGTCGCCGGGCAATGGTGGCCGTGGGGCGATCCGCACGGTTACCCTCACAGCCCGCACCCGGTCGCCGGTGGCGCTTTGCGCGTCTGGGAAGGCGCGCGGCGCGCGGGTATCCAGATGCGCGTCGGGCCGGTCGGAATCGCCAACGGCGCGTTCGGCAATCGCCCGCACTGCATCTACCGCGGATTCTGCCTGCAGGGCTGCAAGGTCAACGCCAAGGCCTCGCCGCTCGTGACGCATGTGCCGGATGCGCTCGAGCACGGCGTCGAGATCCGCGCGGACTGCATGGTCACGCAGATCGAGCTCGACGAGCGCGGCCGCTGCCGAGGCGTAGTCTACGTCCACGACGGCCAGGAGCGCTTCCAAGCCGCGGATGCAGTCGCGGTCGCCGGCTACTCGATCGAGACCCCGAGGCTGCTGCTGCACTCCAAGAGCAAGCTCTTTCCCCAGGGTCTCGCCAACAAAAACGATCTCGTCGGGCGCGGCGTGATGGTCCAGGGCGCTCCGCAGGTGGCCGGGCGCTTCGAGCAGGAGATGCGCATGTACAAGGCGCCGCCGCCGGAGATCGACTCGGAGCAGTTCTACGAGACCGACGAGCGGCGCGGCTTCGCCCGCGGGTTCTCGATTCAGACGGTCGGCCCGCTGCCGATCGGCTGGGCCGAGCACGTGCTCGCCGACGGGCACTGGGGACAGGCGTTGCGCGAGTACGCGCGCGACTACAACCACTGGTACACGATAGGCGTGCTCTGCGAGCTGTTGCCGCGGCCGGAGAACCGCGTTACGCTGGCCGAGGAGACCGACGCGAGAGGGATGCCGGTCGCGCGCCTGGACTACAGCCAGTGCGACAACGACCGCGCGAGCATCGTCTATGCAAAGCGGATCCTGCGGCGGATCCTGCGTGCGGCAGAGGCCCAGGACGAGCTGACGATCGACCGCTACGCGCACCTCGTCGGCGGCTGCGCGATGTCGGACTCGCCCGAGGGCGGCGTCGTCGATCGCGACCACCGCGCCTGGGAGGTCCCCAACCTGTTCATCGCCGACGGCAGCGTGATGCCGACGCAGGGATCGGCCAACCCGGCGCTGACGATCATGGCGCTCGCCTCGCGACTGGCAGAGCGCCTGGCGCGCAAGCGGATCGCGTGAGCGTCAGTTGGTGATGAAGCTGATCCGCCCGTCGTTCTCGAGGATCGCCAGACGCAGGTCGCGGATCGATGCGATCTGCTTTTGGCGCGCCTCCTCCTCGATGTCTTCGAGGGTGATTCGCTCGCGGCGCATGTTGCGCTCGATTGGCTGTCCGTCGTGGACGAGCACGACGGGCTCGCCCTCGGTCACGCGGCGCACGACCTTGAAGCGGTAAGAGATCCAGCTGACGAACACCGAGAGCACGCCGATCGTCGAGATGACCGTCAGCGCTCCGGTAACGGAGTAGTCGCTCTGGGTCACTCCTTGCTGGACGAGGTCGCCGACGACGACGAGCAGGATCACGTCGAACGGCTCGAGCTGGCTGAGCTCGCGCCGGCCGGTGACGCGCGTGAGCAGGAAGACGAAGAAGAAGACGACAGCCGCGCGGATGACGAGGTCCACCGCTCAGCGCTCCGGCTTCGTCGTGGGCGTGAGCGCGGTCATGGGAAGATCGTCAGCGAGCGGTGCACGGTCGCGAGCGTTTCACCGGCGTCCTCGAGCGAGACGTCCTCGCGGCGGTCGCCGACGTTGGTCGGGTTGACTTGAAAGTTCACCCAGCAGACGAGCTCTTTGCCGGCGGGCCAACTGCCGTATTCCAGGACGATTTTCCCGTTGCGCGAGGTTTCGCTTTCCGGTTCGGGCTTGATCGAGTTGACCTGAATCGATTCCCACCAGCCTTCGTCGAAGACGAGTTGCAGGTGATGGACTTCGCGGCGCGGCCTCACCTTCACGAGTGCCTGGAACATCAGCCCGCCGCGCAGCCGGGTCGGCGCGGTCACGCTGAGGCTCGCGGCGGGTGAGCTTGCCGACGTGGTCGACGGGTGCTGACCGAAGACGTCCAGCAGTGCGAGCACGGGAATCGCGGTCACGGCGCAGAGCAGCGCCCGGCGAATCCACGGCGAGTGTCGGCGAATGCGACCCTCGTAGTCACGGTTGCGCTCGAAGCTCAGGCCGTCAGGAAGCTCGCTGGCCATATATGGTCGGGTTCGTGCCCGGCGCGCAGGTTCCTGCCCTGGCGGGCGCCTCGACTCGGGCTCAGGACTTGCGCAGCCTCTGCGCGAGCCCCTTCGCGTCGGCCGTGCTCACGAGCACGCTCTCGAGCGGTCCCTGGTTGCGTACCGCGAACGCCAGCCCGGGCAGGCCACGCTTGACGGCGAACGCACGGTCGAGATGGATCGTGCGCGCGACGTAATAGATCCCGGGCAAGCGCAGCCCGGCTTTGATCCCGCTGCCCATCGCCTCGCGGATCGGCTTCTCGACGAAGCGCACGTCGCCGATGTCGGCGAGCGGGACGCGGATGTCTCCCATCAGCCCGAGGATCTTCTCCCACCGCGCGAGCAGCACTTCGACGCTTTCGTCTGTCACACGTACGCGCACGCGCGAGAGCGTAGCCGCCCGGCGCTCGCCGTCGCGGCGACAGGTCTTCTTCGAGCTCGCTCAACGCGCCGGCAACCGAGCGCGCCGGGATAGAAGCACGATTCGCGGGTAGGAAGCAGATGCGCGGCGTCCGGCCCGCCGATCCGTGGCCGGGCGCCGCGCTGACTCGGTGACAGGATCGGCTGACATGCCGGCGAAAGGGGTTGCGCAATGGAGTCCTCAGAGGCCGCCGCGAGGGTGCTCGTGGTCGCATACAGAACAGCTGCCACGCAAGCGCTGATCGACGCCGTGCGCGAGCGCGCGGGGCGAGGCAAGGCGACGTTCACGTTGCTCGTGCCGAACGCCGCACCAGGGCTGCACAAGGTCGTCGATCCCGAGGATCAAGGCGGCGGCGAGGCGACGGCCGTGATCGAGTGCGCGATCCCGAGCTTGAGCGAGGCCGCCGGCGGGCCGGTCGAGGGCATCGTCGGCTCGACCGACCCGATCGCGGCGATCGAAGACGCGATCAACCTGCGCGGCTTCGACGAGGTGATCATCTCGACGCTGCCGACGAAACTCTCGCATTGGCTGAGGCTCGACCTGCCGAGCAAGGTAACGGGGATGGGACTGCCCGTCACGACGGTCACGCCCGACGAGTGAGCGGAGCAAGCGCCACTGCCGAGCGAATCTCCACGGCTCGGCTCTCCCAAGTGGGTGAAGCCGACGTCGGGACTCGAACCCGAGACCCCCTCCTTACCATGGAGGTGCTCTACCAACTGAGCTACGTCGGCGCGAGTCCGAATCCTAGCGGCATCGGCGCTCGCGGCGACAGCGTTTCGCAGCGAGTGGCGCAAGCCCGGAGCAGTGCGCGTTCCGCGCCTAAGGTAGAGGTAGCGAATGTCGCTAAAGCACCCCACAGAGCGCGGAGACGCCGGCCAACGCGGTGTGTTCGACCGTCTCGCACAGCGAGCTTCGTACTTCTCGAGCTCACCGCTGTTCTTCGCCCTGTGCGTCGCGCTCGTGCTCGCCTGGATCGCCGGCTACGTGTTCGACGCGGGCAGCTCCTACGAGCAGGCGCTCGGCACGGCGCTGACGGCGGTCACGCTGCTGCTCGTCGCGCTGCTGAAGAACGCGGAGCTTCGCTCGGAGGCGGCGATCCAGCACAAGCTCGACGCGCTCGCGACGGGCATGCTCGAGGCGATCCGCAACGAGGACCGGCAGGCCGACCCGATGCTCGAGCGCGCGATCGGCATCGACGAGGAGATCTAGCGACTCGGCCCGGCCGCTCGCGTCGGGTGCGCCCGCCACTCGCGCGCCGGGGACTAGGCTCGACCAGGTGAGCGCGAGCCCGACCGAGCGGATCGACGGATGGAGCGGCCGGCTGGTCGAGGCGACCGTTAGCGCGCACCACCGCCGCCGCCTGCGACGAGCGGGGCGCCTGGCCCAGCTCGAGCCTCCGCGAGACGGTTTGCTGTGGGCCGCCGGCGACCCCGCGGTGCGCGGCGGCAACACGCTCGACGTGCTGATCGACGGCGCCAACGCGTTGCCGGCGATCGCCGAGGCGATCGCCGGCGCCCGCTCGCACGTCCACATCGCCGGCTGGCACGTGACTGCCGACTTCGGCCTGACGCGCGATCGGCACGCCTCGCGCCTGCGCGATCTGCTCGGTGAGCTCGCCGAGCGGCTCGACGTCCGATTGCTGTTGTGGGCCGGCTCGCCGCTGCCGCTGTTCACGCCGGACCGCTCGGCCGTGCGCGCGGTGCGCGACGAGATCACGCGCGGAACGCGCGTGCGCTGCGAGCTCGACACGCACGAGCGTCCGATGCACTGCCATCACGAGAAGCTCGTGATCGTCGACGACGAGGTCGCGTTCGTCGGCGGTGTCGACATCACCTCGCTCGGCGGCGATCGCTACGACGACAGCGATCACGAGATGCGCAGCCGGCTCGGCTGGCATGACGCGGCGAGCCGCATGACCGGTCCGGCCGTGGACGACGTCGCGACGCACTTCGCCGCGCGCTGGCACGAGGTGACCGGCGAGCGCCTTGCTCGCGGCGATCCGCCGAAGGCGACGGGCGACGTCGAGCTGCAGGTCGTCCGGACTGTCCCGGAGAAGATCTATCGGTCGATCCCCGACGGCGACTTCCGGATCCTCGAGGCATACACGCGCGCACTTCGCTCGGCGCGCGAGCTCGTCTACCTGGAGAGCCAATTTCTCTGGTCCGCGCAGATCGTCGAGCTTCTCGCGCAGAAGCTGCGCGAGCCGCCTAGCGAGCGCTTCCGCGTGGTCGTGCTGCTCCCGGCCAAGCCGAACAACGGCGCCGACGACACCCGCGGGCAGCTCTCGACGCTCGTGCGAGCCGACGACGGGCAAGGCCGGTTCCTCGCGACGACGATCTCCGCGCGCACGGGCGAGCTCAGCGGTCCGCTCTACGTACACGCGAAGATCGCGATCGTCGACGACCGCTGGCTGACGCTCGGCTCGGCCAATCTCAACGAGCACTCGTTCTTCAACGACACCGAGATGAACGTCCTCACGTGCGACCCCGCGATCGCGCGGGAGACTCGCTTGCGTCTTTGGTCTGAGCATCTCGAGCGGCCGCTCGAGGAGGTCTCCGCGGACGCCACTGACGTCGTCGACGGGCTGTGGCGACCGATTGCCGAAGAGCAGCGCCGGCGCCGCGAACAGGACGCGCCGCCGACACATCGCCTGCGCGAGCTGCCGGGCGTCTCGCGTCGATCGATGGCGCTGCTCGGTCCGCTCGACAGCCTCGTCGTCGACGGCTGAGCCGCGACATGTTCGGCTACGCGGCGGGCTGCTCGTGCGTGGAGTGCGCGGCCTTCGCCTCGATCTCCTGCCCACGCTTCTGCAGGAAGCTCCCGATCGCACCGGCAAGCGTCGCGATCACGGTTATCGCGTAGATCTCCATCAGCACGTCGAGCACGCGTCCGCCGGCCGAGATCGGGTTCTTCACACTCGAGGAGACGGTCAGCAGCTGCGTCGTCGTCCAGAACACCGCGCTGCCAAACGTCTTGATCTCCGTTTCAGAGGAGCCTCGCTCGAGCAGGAACGCGAGGATCGCGCAAACCAGATCGACGCCCGCCGTCGCGATCGCGATCGTCGTCAGGTGGTCGCGCAGGCGACGATGCGTCGCCGTCGCCGCGAATACGACGTCGTGCAACTCGCGCGCGGCGGAGGCGAGCGCCCGCGGCACCGTCAACCGCGCTCGTCCGCGACAGCCGCCTTGCGCCTCGGCCCGTAGAGCAGCCGCTTGGGCACCGGCATCGGGCTCAGCCGGTCGGCTGCGGAGCCGACGAACATACGTGGTTCGAGCTTCGCGACGAGCGCACTGAGATCTTCGCGCTCGGGCTTGCTCAGCGACGCGGGACGACCACGCGCGCGGGCGAGGAGCGCGACGAGCCGGCGGCGCTCGCTCGGGTCGAGCTTCGCCAGGTGGTCCTTCGCGATCGTCGCGACCTCGGCGGCGGAGAGCAACGCGACGAGCGGAACGCCGCGCAGCAAGCGCTTGACGGGTCCACGTTTGAGCAGGAAGCGAAGCACCGCTAGAGCCCTTACCCGCGCGAGGCCGCAGCGAACCTGTCGAGCCTGACCTGCGCCGCATCGCGGGACCCAGGACGCCTCCGCCGTGCTCGGCGCCGCTAAGGGGCCAACTGCGCGGCGACGGCCTGCGCGCGGTAGTCGAAGATCCGCTTGAGATCGCGCCGGACGAACGCCGCGTGGGCGAGCGTGCCGAGCGCGCCGAACGGCAGCGCGTATCGCACGTGATCGCCGATCACTACGGCCTCCGGTCCGTCGGCCTGGAACGTGTGCGTGTGCACCCACAGCGCGTACGGCCCGCGCAGCTGCGCGTCGACGAAGCGCACGGGCGGTTCCCACGCCTCAATCCGCGTGCGCCAGCGGACGGGGATCCGATGCAGCGCGAGCCGGTACTCGATCAGCGCGCCCTCGCGCATCTCGATCTCACCGGGCGTCTTCACGCGGAAGCCGAGCCACGGCGGCGTGATCGCCTCGAGGTTGCGTGCCTGCGCGTAGAACTCGAATGCCTGCTCGAGCGGCAGTTGCAGACGCTGGCGGCGCACGAGCGTGTGCTCGCGCGAACTGCGCCTCGCTCGAGCGCCTATCTCGACCCCGCGCCAGCGCTCTCGTGAGCGCTCGGGCGTGTCAGCTTGCCCGTGCTCGCGGCCGGCTCGGGCGCGCGACTCGGCTTGCGCGATGCCGCGCGCGCGACGCCACCCGATGTCGCCCGCGACAGTTTCGAGGCGGCTTCGCGCCCGGGCTTGCCCGGTGCCGAACGCGCGGCCACGCGCTCCGCGCTGCCGGCCGCGAGCACGTCGCCGCCGCGCAGCCCGAGCAGCACGGCCTCGATCTCCTTGAGGTGCTCGGTGTCGCCGCGCAAGCCGAACAGCGCGTCGTTGTAGAGGAACGCTTCGCCGAGCCTGACGATGCCGTATGCGAGCAGGCCTGAGTCGATCGCGGGGACGAACCTGCCGGCGTCTGCTTCCTCGTCGATCAGCGCCTGCGTCGCGGCGAGGATCCGTGGCTGGACGAGCCCGTTCGCGGACGTCAACAGGCGCAGCGCGCGCTCCTTCTCCTGTTCGAGCAGCACGCGCAGGCCGTCGGCCTCGATCACGTCGCGGTTGAACTGGTCGAAGACCTCGAGCAGCCCCTCTGCGCCGCGGCGGCGTACACGCGCGCGGATCGCGCGCAGCCGTTCCTCGGCGATCTCGGCGATCGCCTCCCCCAGCAGTCCCTCGCGCGTCTGAAACCAGCGGTACATCGTCACGCGGCCGAGGCCGAGCTCGCGCGCGGTTGCCTGCACGTCGACACGCTTGCCGGCGAGATAGCTCGCCTTCGCGACGGCGAGCACGGCCTCGCGCGACGCCGCCGGCGCGCGCCCAGGCCGCGCCCGCTCTGACCGACCGTCCCCTCGCTCGCTCACCGGTCCAGCCTAGTCCATGTTGTCAAGCCGCACGCCGTTGCCGGCGTGACGCCGCACGCCGTTGCCTGCGCAACGAAGACGTTGCCGGACGTTGCCGATTTGCGTACTTGCCTTGCATCGACTATGGCGGCAAGTTAGGATCGTCGGAATCGCGCCTGCGGACGACCCTGGAGGGTGGGCGGCACGTGTCTCGATGCGTGGTCCTGTGCTCGCTGAAAGCGCGACAGCTCCGATGAAAGCGGAGTCCTCATCAACGAGTACAAGGGGGAAACGTGTTCACAGCAAGGACCCGCTCGATCATCGGCGCCTGCGCGGTGCTGTGCGGCTTGGCCGTGCCGGCAGCCGCGAATGCCGCGAGCGTCTACGTCTCGAGCTCATCGCCGGTCGTGCCCGGCGGCAAGAGCTGCACGCAGCCGAACTACGCCACGATTCAAGGTGCGA
>DASZLB010000132.1:0-4252 GCA_035552575.1 Solirubrobacteraceae bacterium
CGTCCAGGGTGTAGGCGCGTTCCATCGCCCGGCGTATGCCCAGGTCGCCGACCGCCAGTACGTCTGGCCGTTCCAAGTGGAACATCAGGAACATGTGCGAGGTCCACTCGCCCAGGCCCTTGACCGCCACGAGCTCGGCGATCACCGCTTCGTCGTCGAGCTCGTTCAACCGGTCGAGCTCGAGCTCGCCCGAGAGCGCGTGCTCGGCGAGCGAGCGCAGGAAGCCGACCTTCGCGCGCGAGAGCCCCGCCGCCGCGCGCAGCTCTTCGGGCTCGTCCGCGAGGATCTCCTGCGGAGTCGGCGGGCGCCCGCCGAAGCGCTCCGTCAGGCGTCCGTAGATCGCACGCGCGGCGAGCACCGAGAGCTGCTGCCCGACGATCGTCCGCACGAGCGCGCCGTAGTGGTCGTCGAGCTCCGGACGTCCACGGCGCGCCGCCGGCAACTTGCCGACTCGATCGATCACGTCCGCGAGCACAGCGTCGCTCGCGTGCAGGTGCTCCGTCGCCTTGCGGATCGAGACCTTGCGCGGCGCCACAGCCTACGAGCTCGGTAGCGCGAGCGCGATCGGCTCGCCGTCGAGCGCGTTCAAGGCTCGCTTGAGGGACATCGCCAGGCACGTGAAGCTCGGCGTGTCGCGCACCGTGAAGCGCGAGGCCTCCGTAGTGCGCAGGCGCTGCACGAGGTCGAGGAACGTGCCGATGTCGTCGGTGTCGAATGCGACGACGAACTCCTGGTCGTCGAGGCCGAACGAGTACGTCGTGTGGTTGTCGACGCCCGGGTATTCGCGCCCGACCTCGATGTGCCCTTGCATGATCCGCCAGCGCTCGTCGGCCGGAAGCGCATACCACTCGCGCGACTTGACGAACGGGTAGACGAACACGTACTTGCCGCGAAAGCCGCGCGGCACCGTGCGCTCGTCGTCGGAGTATTCCGAGCTCTTGCGCATGCCGAGGAAGGAGTGCGAGATCTGCGCCCACTTCATCAGCCCGCTCTGCGCGAGCACGACGTGGAATTCGTGGATCCGGTCGAGGTTCTCGGCCTCCGAGAGCAGCATCAGCTCGGCGTCGCCGCGCGTGCCGACGAGTGAGAAGCTCTGCAGCAGGTGTCCGTCGGAGAAGTCCTCGCAAGCCGCGAGGAACTCGCGCTTGTCCTGCTCGCGCAGCCCGTCGTCTCGCCTGCGCCAGGCCGGGTCGAGCTTGACGAACGTGTACTTGACGAAGTGGCGCGCGCTCATCGCTCGATTATCGCAGCCGCCGCGTTCTCACCGGACGCGGAGCGACCCGCTCGGTGGATAGAGTTGGGGCGTGCGGATCGCGTTGCTCTCGCCGTACTCGTGGACGTACCCGGGTGGAGTCACTCGCCACATCGAGGCGCTCGCGCGTGAGCTCGGCGAGGCGGGGCACGACGCACGCATCCTCGCGCCGTTCGACCCCGACGACGCGCTCTCGCGCCGCCTGCACCGCGGCGCGCGTCCCCAGCGCCACCCGACCCCGGACGGGTTCGTATCACTCGGGCGCACAGTTGGCATCCCCGCGAACGGCGCCGTGTCGAACATGGCGCTCACGCCTGCCGCCGTCTCGGCGCTGCGGCACGAGCTGCGCGGCGGCGGCTACGACATCGCGCACATCCACGAGCCGATCGTGCCGACGGTCGGCTGGGACGCGCTCTGCTCGGCGGGCGAGCTGCCGCTCGTCGGCACGTTCCACACTTACTCCGAGAACCAGATCACGAACGGCTTGATCGGCGTCGGCTTCGGCGGCAGCAGGCGGATGAACCGCCTGCATGCACGCATCGCCGTGTCCGAGACGGCGGCGTGGACGGCGCGCCGCTTCTTTGGTGGCCGCTACCGCATCGTGCCGAACGGCGTGCGCATCCCGACCGACTCCGAGCTCGCGAGCGCCGCCGGCAGCGCGACCGGCGGCGAAGACGCGCGGCACGGCACGCCGAGCGCCGGCGAGCTGCGCATCGTGTTCATCGGGCAGTCGGTCGAGCGCAAGGGGCTGCCGATCCTGCTGCGAGCCTTCGAGGCGCTGCGTGAGCACGTACCGGCGACGCTGACGCTCGTCGGCGCCGCGCCGGGGGAGGTTGCGCACATGACGCTCGAGGATCGCGGCATCCGCGCGCTCGGCAAGGTCTCAGACGAGCAGAAGCTCGCCGAGCTCGCGCGCGCCGACCTGCTCTGCGCGCCCTCGCTGCACGGCGAGAGCTTCGGCATGATCCTGACGGAGGCGTTCGCCGCGGCGACGCCGGTGCTCGCTTCTGACATCCCTGGCTACCGCGATGTCGTGCGCGACGGCGTCGACGGCCGGCTCGTCGCGCCCGGCGACCCGCTCGTGCTAGCCGAGGAGCTGCGCCGCTTCGCGCTCGACAGCGCTCGTCGCGAGCGCATGGCGCTCGCCGCGCGCGAGCGTGCCGAGCGCTTCGCCTGGCCGCACGTCGCCGCGGAAGTGCTCGACACCTACGAGGACGCGATCGCGCTCGCCGCGCAAGGCGTCCGCCAGCCGCGCGGGGTCCTCACGCGTGCGGCATTTCGCGCCGGCATCGCGCCGGCCGATCTGCAGCCGCGTGTGCCTGCACAGCGGCTACCGTCGCTCGAACCCGCGGCGGCGCCGCTCGTCGGGCGCGCGCGCCGCGTGCGCACGCTGCGCCGAGTCGCGCTGACCGGCACCTCGCTCGCGGGCGCCGCGCTCGGCGCGTTGGCACTGGAGCGAGTCGGCGTCACGCATGTCGCGACCTCGCTCGTCGCCTCGAAGCCCGGGCTGATCCTCGCCGGCCTCGCGCTGATGTGTGCCGCGATGTTCGCTCGCGCGATTGCCTGGCACGCGATCCTCGCCGCCGCGCCAACGTGGCGCCGCGCGAAACGGCGCGACGCGATGCAGGGGACGTTCATCGGTGTGTTGATGTCCTCGACGCTTCCCGCGCGACTCGGCGAGCCCTCGCGTGCGCTGATCGTCTCACGGCGGCTCGGCCGTGCGCGCGAGACGCTTCCCGTCGTGCTCGGCACGATGGTCTCGCAGACGCTGATCAACCTGCTCGCGCTGACGCTGCTCGGTGCCGCGACGCTGTCGAGCGTCAGCGTGCTCGACGGCCACGACCGCGCGCTGCTGCTGATCGCGCTCGCGCCGCTGGCTGCGCTGCTGCTCGTATTGCTCGCGCCCGTGCTCGTGCCGCCCGCGGCCGTCTCTCGCTCGCGTCGGCTGCAAGCGCTGCTGGCCGCGATGCGGCGCTCGCTGCGGCGCCTGCGCGACGGGCTGCGCGTCTTTCGCCGGCCGCGCCAGGCTGCGCGTGCGACCGCGATCCAGCTCGGCGCCTGGACGCTCCAGTGGCTTTCCTGCTGGCTGCTGCTGACCGCGCTCGGTATCAGCGTCCCCGACCCGCCCGCGGCGGCCGCCGGCGTGCTGTTCGCCGTGAACGTGACCGCCGTGATGCCCGCGACGCCGGCCAACGTCGGCGTCTTCCAGGCCGCATGCGTCGCAGTGCTCGCCGGCGCCTACCACGTCTCCACTGCCGACGCGATTGCCTACGGCATCGTGCTGCAGGCGATCGAGGTCGCTGCCGCGCTGCTGATGGGCTTGCCGGCGCTGCTCAACGAGGGCCTCTCCTGGCGCGACGTGCGCCTGCGCACGATGCACGCCGCGCCGGTCAAGCTCGGGCCGCTGCCCGCGTCCGCTGCAGCGGTGGGCGCGACCACGACCGAGCGATAGCTCAGGCCGTAACGGAGCCGGCCATGTGGTGCGGCTCTGGGACCGGATCGCCGGCTCGCGCATCAACTCGATGTGCAACGGGATTGCTTCGCCGATCAACTGCTCGACTTCCGCGCGCGTCTCGCCGACCGCGATGCAGCCGGGCAGGTCGGGGGATGAAGCGCCCCAGCCTCCATCTTCGCCTCGCTCGTAAACAACCAGGTACTCGGTCACCGCAGCTCCTCGATTCCAGATTTTCGCCCGATGCTTGTCAGCTGACCAACCGGGATGGTACTGCTCCGCTTGCCTGAGACCGTCAGCACCGCGCGGTGTCTCGGGTGCCTGAATTGCCGGTGGCTACCTCGCACACGAACTTGCTTCCATCCGTGAGCCTCGAGGATCGAGATCACTCGTGAACCTTCTTCGCCATGTCGCTGTCTCCGACGCGGCGGCCGGGGCGGGACGACAAATCGAGCAGGCATCCACTCCCCGGCGGCGTATCGAAACCCCTGATGAGCGACGCCTGGGTCTACATCCTGCGCTGCGCCGACGGCTCGCTCTACACGGGC
>DASZLB010000133.1:0-3825 GCA_035552575.1 Solirubrobacteraceae bacterium
CCCTGCGCGTTGGCGGGGATCGACAGCTTGCCGCCCTTCTCTTCGGCCGGCTTGCCGGAGCCCGGCGATTTGACGGCGCTCGCCAGCAAGCCGGTGTCTTTGCCGGACTCGTCGGCCGACTGCGCGACGTATGCGGCGATGTCTTTCAGCGCCGAGCCGCTGACGAGGTCTTTCGGCATCGCTCCTTCGGGGTTCGGTATCTCGATCTGTTTTTCGACCGCCCCACGGATCGTGTCGCGCTTCAGCCCTTCGTCGAGGCTCGCGCGGAAGGCTTCGTCGAGGTTCGGCCCGACAACGCCCTTCGTTTCGGCGCGCGCGAGCGTGTGACAGGAGCCGCACTTCGCGACGAACATCTTCTTGCCGGAGATCACGTTCGCGTTGTCGCCGCCCTTCACGGAGCAGCCGCTCGCGACGAGCGCGACGGCCGCGAGCGCGCTGAGCGCCGACGCGCGCGCGACTGCGCCCCTGAAAGGACGGCGGGCGGGGTAATCCGCTGCGGTCTCGGCGTCGGCTCGGCTCATCGGCGGGCGAAACACTATCCGAACGGGCGGGTGGCTCGACGGCCGCTCGCTCCCGCGCTACGCGCCCGCGAGCGCCGGTTTCATGGGGCCTGCAGCCGATCCAGCTCCCCGCGCGCGGCCGCGATCACGCCGCGCGCGACGCCGTCCCAAGACCAGCGCTCGCGCACGACCTCGACGAGACCGCCGCGGGCTGCCGCGCGGAGCTTCGGATCGGCGCGCAGCCAGCCGCCGAGCCGGCTTGCCAGCGCCCGCACAGCGCCGTCGTCGACGGGAAACGAAAGCAGTCCGGCGAGCTCCTGCGGAACGCTCCGTGCGAGCGCGTCGCTGACCTCGGCGAGCCCTGAATGCGCGGCGCTGACCGGCAGCACACCGCACGCGGCCGCCTCGGCGGCGACCATCCCGAACGCCTCCGGGAACGTGCTCGGCACGACGATCGCCTCGCATGCCGGGAGCAACTCGGCCAGCTCCTCGTGGTCGAGGCGACCGCTCAGCACGACGCGCTGCTCGAGCTCCTTCGCCGCGGCGAGATACCGGTCGAGCTCCGTCCCTTCGAGGTCGTCGAAGAAGGCGAGCAGGTGGCGTAGCGGCGCGGGCTCGAGCGCCGGGTCCTCGAGCGAGCGGCCTGCTCTTGCGATCTCGCGCGCGGCGTCCAGATCGCCGCTCGCGAGCGCCGAACGCAGCCGCTCGAAGCCTTCGCGATAGGCGCCGAAGCCGACGACGACGAGCCGTGCGGCCGGGACCTGCTGAAGCACGAGCGGCCACGCGGCGAGCAGCAGGTCGACGCCCTTGCTGACGATCAGCTTGCCGACGAACGCGACGAGCCTGTCCTCGCCCGGGCGCAGGCTCGCCAGCGCGAGCCCTGCCGCGCGATCGTCGCGCGCGAACGCGTCGTCCTCGCTGACCGCGCCCGGCTGCTGCTCGCTGGCCTGCAGGCGAGCCGCGAGCCGCTCCACGCCGGCGAGCGCCTCGGCTGGCGAGCGAGGCGCGAAGCGCTCGACGTCGACACCGGGCGGACCGAGGCGAGTGCGCTGCTCGAGCCGTGGATCGGCCAGCGCCCGCCACAGGCTCGCGGCTGTGTGACGGGAGCCGACGAGTACTCCGTTCGCCCGCTCGAGGCCCTCGCGCGCGAACGAAAGGAACCGGTCGGGCTGCGGCTTGACGGTGTACTCGAGCGCGCTTCCGTGCACCTTGACCGCATACGGGACCGCGCCGGCGAGGGCCCGCGCGAGGATCGCCGGGCCCATCACGAGATGGTTTGCCAGCGCGACGTCCGGAGCGACGCGCTCGACGAGCTCGCGTACGGCCGCGACGTTGGCCTCGACGTAGGCCGCGACCTGCTCGTCGCTGCACTCGGCGAACGTCCGTGCCTCGATCCCCTCGTAACGATCGGCGACGTAGACCGGAAGCAGGCCGCCGATGTCGGGGCGGTACACCGTGCAGCGCACCGGCTCGCGCAGCGTGCGCAGCCGCAGGCCGCCCGAATCCCAGTCGCCGACGGCGTCGACGAACGGCTGGCGCTCGGCGTGGCGATCCTGGCTGAGCAGGTGCACCTCGTGGCCCTGCGCGACGAGAGCGGCCGCCAGACGGGCGTTGTAGACGTTCGATCCGGTGCCGTCGAGCAGGTAGCCGTGAAAGACGAGTATGCGCACCGCGCGAGCCTACAGACCCCCTACCCGGGGGACGCTCCGATAAAGTCCCGCCGATGAGCACCAGCCAGCGTTATCGCCTGCGCAACCCCGCGAGCGGGCGCGAGATCGTCCTCGAGGCGGAGCCGGGCGAGGTCTATCTCGATCGCGACACCGGCGAGCAGCTCGAGGTCATCGGGATGGTGCTGCCGCTCGCGCCGTCGAGCTCGCGCTTGCCGTGGGCCGTCGAGAACCTCAGGTTCTGCTCCTGGTGCGGACAGCACGCACAGAAGGACCTGAACGACTGCCCCACCTGCGGCCGGCGCATGGGACCGCTTGGATCGCGGGCGGGGGATCGTTGAGCGCGCGCGTCGTCGTCGTCGCCCTGGCGCTGCTCCTTGCCGCTGGAACGCTCGGCGCCTGTGGCGGCGGCAGCAGCCCCTCCGACGCCGTGCCGAAGAGCACGCCGGACATAACCGCACCGAACGACACGAGCGCCGAAAAGGCCGCCGCGCAGACGACCTCGACCTCGACGACGACCAAGACGTCGACGAGCGAAAGCGCGGCCAGCGAATCGGGCGGCAACGAAGCCACCGAAGAACCCGAAAGCGGCGGCAGCTCGAGCGGTGCCGGTGAAGAAACCGCGACTCCCTCGGGCGGCGCTTCGGCCGAAAAAGAAGAATCGGCCAGCGAAAAATCGGCCGCCGGCTCGAGCCCGACCGGCGGCGCCGGCGCTCCGACCGGCAAATAGTCGCGGCTGGCGCGGCGCTCAGTCGAGCAGCCGCGCGACGACGCTCTTCGTGCGCTGGACTTGCGGCTCCGTCGCCAGCACCGCATCCTCGTAGAGGAACGCCTCGGCCAGCCTGACGATCGCGTATGCGAGGTTGCGCAGCTCGCTCTCTGGCGTGTTCAGCGCGCCACAGGCATGCTCTTCGATCAGCAGGGCGTGGATCTGCCTGACGGCCGCCGGGTGAACGTGGCCGCCGGCCGAGGTCAGCATCTCGAGCGTTGCCTGCGGATCGTCCTGCAGCAGCACATGCAACGGGCGGAAGTTCGCGACTGCGTAGGTGAACTGCTCATAGACGGCGAGCACTCGCTCGTTGCCGCGCAGCTCGCGATGCTGCTGCTTCGCGCGGACGATCAGGTCCGTCGAGAGCGCCGCGACGACCTCGCCGAGCAGCGACTTGCGGTCGCCGCACCATTCCTCCAAGCGCTCCGGCCCGACGCCGAGCCGCTCGGCGAGCTTCGCCAGCTCGACCGGTTCGCCCTTGATCAGCATCTGCCGTGCCAACTCGAAGGCGTCGGCAGGCGTGGCCTTCCTCTGCGGTGCCGGCGCCGTGTGGCCCTCCGCGGCGCGCGCCGCGATCGAGGCCACCGGGATCTCGAGCTTGACGCCGTCGTAGGCTCTGCCGAGACAAACCCGGTTGCGACCCTCGACCTTCGCGCGATACAGCGCCCGGTCGGCCGCGATCAGCAGATCGTCGAACTCGATTCGCTGGCGCCCGGCGACGCTCACCCCGATCGACATCGTCATCTCCAGGCCGGCCGGCCGGCTCGCCGCGACGACCCTGCGCACCCGCTCGGCGACGGCCAGGGCGCGCGCCTCGTCGGTCAGCGGGAGCACGATCACGAACTCCTCGCCGCCGTAGCGATAGACGTGGTCGAGCGTGCGCACGTTG
>DASZLB010000134.1:0-21990 GCA_035552575.1 Solirubrobacteraceae bacterium
GCGCCGTCGGCGTGTTGAAGTCGTTCGCGAGCGCATCGAAGAAGCGATCGCGCAACGGCGCGAGATCGGCGCGCGACGGACCTGCCTGCAGTCGCCGGCCCGCCTCACGGATACGGTTGACGTTCGCCCGCGCTTGCTGGAGAGCTGCCTCGGAGAACGCCAACGGCTGGCGGTAGTGCCCGGAGATCAGGTACATGACGACCGCCTCTGCTCCGTACTCGCCGATCACCTCGTGAAGCAGCGCGATGTTGCCGACGGACTTCGCCATCTTCTCGCCGGTGAACTGGATCATGCCGTTGTGCATCCACAGCTTCGTCAGCTCCTCCCCGCGCGCGGCGCGCGTCTGCGCGGCCTCGTTCTCGTGGTGCGGAAAGACGAGATCCGAGCCGCCGCCGTGGATGTCGAAACCGACGCCGAGCAGCTGCTCGGCCATCGCCGAGCACTCGATGTGCCAGCCCGGGCGCCCAGCGCCCCAGGGCGAGTCCCAGACGGTGTCCTCGCCGTCCTTGTGCCCCTTCCACAGTGCGAAGTCGAGCGGGTCCTCCTTGCGCTCGGAGCCCTCGACGCCCTCACCCTGATCCATGTCGTCGACCTGACGGTGCGAGAGCGTGCCGTAGCCGTCGTCTGAGCGCACGCGGAAGTAGACGTCGCCGGCGGCCGCGTAGGCATGCCCGCGCTCGACGAGCGCCGCGATGTGCTCGACGATCGGTCCGATCGTCTCCGACGCGAGCGGCTCCTCGTCGGGGCGTCCGATGCCGAGCGCATCCGTGTCGCAGCGGTACAGAGCGGTCATCTCGGCCGCGAGCTCCGCGCTCGGGCGAGCCTGCGCGCGCGCGGCGTCGTAGATCTTGTCGTTGACGTCGGTCACGTTGACGACGAGCCGCACGCCGTAGCCCTCGTGCTCGAGGAAGCGCTTGAGCAGGTTGAAGATGACGAACGGGCGCGCGTTGCCGATGTGAATCCGGCTGTAGACCGTCGGCCCGCACGCGTAGACGCCGACGCGCGCCGGGTCGGTCGGCTGCATCGGCAGCACTTCGCCGCTGCGCGTGTCGTGGATCCTTACGGAGCGCATCGCGCGGCAACCTTAACGTGCGCGGTGCGTCGTGCGCTCAGGAAGCGGCCCGCAGGCCGGCGACGGCGAGCGCCGCGACGCCCTCGCCGCGCCCGACGAAGCCGATCCCCTCGCCGGTGCTCGCCTTGACGTTGACGCGGCGCGTCTCGACCCCGAGCGCCGCCGCGAGCGAGTCGCGGATCGCGACCTTCTGGCCACCGAGCTTCGGCCGCTCCATCACGAGCGTGCAGTCGACGTTGACGATCTCGTGGCCTGTGTCGCGGATCAGCGAGACGACGTTTGCAAGCAGCGCGATCGAATCGGCGTCGCGCCAGCGCTCGTCGGTGTCGGGGAAGTGCTCGCCGATGTCGCCGAGTCCGGCTGCGCCGAGCAGCGCATCGGTCACCGCGTGGGCGAGCACGTCGGCGTCGGAGTGCCCCTCGAGGCCTCGTTCGTGCTCGATCTCGACGCCGCCGATCACGAGCTTGCGCCCGGCCGCGAACCGGTGCGAGTCATAGCCGATGCCGACGAGCGTGCTCACGCGTCTCGCTCGCTCGCGCCGAGCGGCTCGAGGCGGCGCCGGCGATGGTCGAACACGCTCAGCTCGGTGATGCCGAACCGCGCCAGCAGCTCGATCGCACTGTCGTAGTCGGCGCCGATGTCCTCGGGGCGGTGCGCGTCGCTCGACAGCGCGATCGGCGCGCCGGCTTCGAGGCACATCTCGAGGAACGCAGGCGCCGGATACAGCTCTTTCGCGCGCTTGCGCAGGCCGGCCGTCGAGACCTCGATCGCGATCCCGGACTCGGCGATGCCGTCCATCGCGAGGTCGTAGTAGAAGCGAAGGTCGCCGGCGGGCTGTGGCCGCTCGGCACCCCAGACCTTGACGAGGTCCGGGTGCGCGAGCACATCGAAGATGCCGCTGCGCGCAGCCTCGCCGAGCGTCTCGAAATAGCGCTTCCAGACGTCCTCGACGCTGCGCCCGGAGTCCCACACGCTGTAGTCGTCCATGTCGACAGCGCCGTCGCCGATGAAGTGCACCGAGCCGATCACGTAGTCGAAGTCGCGCGCCTGCAGCAGGTTGACCATGCGATCCTCCGCTCCGGGCACGAAGTCGGCCTCGATGCCGAGGCGCAGGTCGGTCTGCTCGCGGATGAACGCGCAGTAGGCGTCGATGTCGTCGAGCGCATACGTGACCCAGAACGGGTGGCGCCAGACCTCGAGCGCCTGCTCGAAGCGATAGACGTGCTCGGAGACGCCGAGCTCCGCGATCCCCTGCTCGTCGGCGACGGCGCGGTAGCGCTCGACGTTCGCGTCGGCGAAGTAGCGCTCGGGGCGCGCGTCGAGCTCGTCGGGGCGCAGGTGCAGGTGGTAGTCCGTCAGCATCGGGCGGCCAGCGATTCAAGCAGGATTCAGCCGCGCGCCGCGGCGGCGCGGCGCTCGAGCAGTCGTGCCGCGAGCTCCAGGTCAAGCGGCGTGGTGACCTTCAGGTTCTCGGCCGCGATCGCGACGACGAGCACGCGCCCGCCGGCGCGCTCGATTAGCCACGCGTCGTCGGTCGCTTCGGCGAGCACGTCGTCGGGGACGTCGAGCGCACGTTCGAGTGCGCCGCGGCGGAAGACCTGCGGCGTCTGCACCGCCCAGAGGCTCGAGCGATCGAGCGTCTCGAGCACGTTGCTCGCGGCGTCGGCGCGCTTGATCGTGTCCGTGACCGGCGCTGCGGCGATCGCAGCGTCGGCCGACGTCTCGTGCTTGAGCGCGCCGATCACCTCGCGCACGATCGCCGCCGTCAGCAGCGGGCGTGCCGCATCGTGCACGAGCACCGGCTCCTCCGCCGGACCCGGCGCGGCAGCGGCGAGCGCCCGGCGCACGGAGTCCGAGCGCGTCGTGCCGCCCTCGACCCCCTCGGCACCGGCCGGCGCCTGAACGCCCGGCGGCATCGCGGCGATGATCTGCGAGATCTCGTGAACGTCCGCGAGCGCGTCGAGCGACCACTGCAGCATCGGGCGCCCGGCGAGCTCGACGAGCGCCTTCGGGCGATCTGCTCCGAGTCGCTGCCCGGAGCCGGCCGCGACGATCAGGGCGATGGCCATGTGCGGAGACTGCCGCGCACGCTCCAGGCAGGCCGTCCCCGCCGCTGGAGCGTGCGCGAAAGCCCGTTACTCGGCCGCTGCTCCGGCCATCTGGCTGGTCGCCGAGTCGGCGAGCAGCTCGTCGAGGTAGTTCTCGGCCTCTTCCTCGTCCTTGTCGAGCGCGTACATCAGCTCGGACGCGAGGATCTTCTTCGTGCGCGTGAACATCTGCTTCTCGCCCGTGGACAGACCCTTCTCGCTCTCGCGCAGCGAGAGGTTGCGCACGACCTCGGCAAGCTCGTAGATGTCGCCCGTCTTGATCTTGTCGCGGTTGTGCTTGAAGCGCCTGTTCCAGTTCTTCGGCATCTCCGAGACGTTGTCGCGGAGCACGTCGAGAACCTTTTTGACCGTTTCCTCGTCGATCACCCTGCGCAACCCGGCGATCGCCGCGTTCTCGGTGGGCACCCGGACGGTCATGTCGTTGTGGAGGATCTTGATCGTGAGGTACTCGCGCGTTTCGCCGAGCATCTCCATCTCCTCCTTCTTCAGCACCTTGCCGGCGCCGTGATGGGGGTAGACGACGTGGTCGCCGAGCTCGAACTCGATGAACTCGACTTCGCGTGTGACCTCGAGCTCAACGTCCAGCGCTTCATCCTCTTGCGTTGCTTGTGGCGGAATGGTGTTCTCCTTTGTCTCGGCCGGCCGATGCCGGCCTTTCTTCAAGTCTGTAGGTAGCGATCCACGAGGTTGATCTCCTGCAGCCGGCGCAGGCCCTCGCGAATGTCCTTGGCGCGGATCTCCCCGACCCCCTCGACGGCCTCGAGCTCGGCGTCGGTCGCCGCGAGCAGCTCGTCGAGACCGCCGAACTCCTTGACGATCTCGGCGACGACGATCTTCGGCAGGCGCGGAATGCGCCCGAGCACGCGATAGCCGCGCGGCGAGACGGGATAGTCGAGCGTGTTCAGCTTGCGGTCGTAGCCGAGCAGCTCGGCGATCCGGCCGAAGTCGAGCAGGTCCTGGTGGGCGAGGCGGCCGATCTCCTCGAGGCCGGCGGCGAACGCCTCGTCGGAGTAGGCGAACAGGTAGTCGCGCACGAGCGCGGCCTTTTCGGCGGCTGTGCCGACGGTCGTCTCCTCGAGCTGCATCTCGATCAGGCGCCCCTCGCTGCCGAGCTCGACGATGTAGCGCTCGATCTCGACCGACATCCGCGTGACGAGCTCCGAGCGCTGCAGCACCGTGAGCACGTCGTGCAGCGTCGCGCCGCCCTCGAACTCGAGCGCCGTCAGGCGCGTGGAGACCTGGTCCAGGCGCGTGCGGTACTTGTCG
Source organism: Solirubrobacteraceae bacterium (assembly GCA_035552575.1). Classification (GTDB taxonomy): domain Bacteria; phylum Actinomycetota; class Thermoleophilia; order Solirubrobacterales; family Solirubrobacteraceae; genus Palsa-744. The sequence continues at coordinate 4,447 of DASZLB010000134.1, forward strand.
AGCGTCGCGAGCGCCTGGTTGGCCTTCGCGAGCACGACAGGGATGTCCTCGAGGATGTACTTCGCGCCGTCGACGTATACCGAGACGACCTCGCGGCGCTGCGAGACGGCGATCACGAGCGCGTCGGTCTGCTTCGAGACGCGCTCGGCCGTGCGGTGCCTCGTGCCCGTCTCGTGCGAGAGGATCGTCGGATCGGGCATCAGCTGCACGTTGGCCATCGTGATCTTCGTCGCGTTCGCGTTGAGCACGATCGCGCCGTCCATCTTCGCCACTTGGTAGAGGAACGCAGGCGTGTAGTCGATCTCCAGCTTGATCCCGCCGGAGTTCAAGAAGCTGAGGTCTTCAGGCTCGCCGATGACGATCAGGCCACCGGTGCGAGCGTGGAGGATGTTCTCGATCCCCTCGCGCAGCGCCGTGCCTGGAGCGATCATCTCCAGTGCCTTCATCAACCCCGGCTCCGGCCTTACTTCAGTGTGAAAATCTTCGCCGGATCGTAGAGCCACTTCCCTGCATTCTAGGGCATTTAGCCTTTTCTTAGCGTCTCGTACACGTCTGTACGACGCGTCAGGCGACAGCCTGCGCCAGGCGCGCCGAATTGGCCGGCAGCGCAAGCGCGAGCGCCTCGCGCAGAGTCGCCGCCTCGCGCGCTCCGGCGCCGCTGTCGGGCGGCGCGATGACGTTCGCGCAGCCGTGCTTGGCGGCCTCTTCCAGGCGCCGCTCGGGGTGTCCGACCCAGCGCAGCTCTCCTGTCAGCCCGAGCTCGCCGAAGCACGCCCGTGGCGTGCCCTCGAGCGGCACGCCGCGGCTCGCGCTGGCGACGGCCAATGCGACCGCGAGGTCACAGCCGGGCTCGTCGACGCGCACGCCGCCGACGACGTTGACGAACACGTCCGCGCCGCCGGTGCCGATCCGCCCGTGGCGCCCGAGGATCGCGAGCACGAGCGCGAGGCGATTGCGGTCGAGCCCCGAGACGACGCGACGCGGCTGCTCGAGCTCCGACGGCGCGACGAGCGCCTGGACCTCGACGAGCAGCGGTCGCGAGCCCTCCATCGCGGCGAGCACGACGCTGCCCGGGGCGCGCGTGGCCTCGGCGACGAAGCGCGCCGAGGCGTCGAGCACCTCGACGAGCCCGCCTTGACGCATCTCGAACAGGCCCGCCTCGTTCGTCGAGCCGAAGCGATTCTTCAGCGCGCGCAGCTCGCGGTACGGACGCTCGCGCTCACCCTCGAACTGCAGCACGCAGTCGACGAGATGCTCGAGCACGCGCGGCCCCGCCAGCGCGCCCTCCTTCGTCACGTGCCCGACGAGGATCACAGCCGTGCCGCGGGTCTTTGCCAGTTCCATGATTCGCCCGGCGACCTCGCGAACCTGACCGACCGAGCCCGGCGCGCCCGAGAGCTCGCCCGAGTTGAGCGTCTGCACGGAGTCGATCACGCAGGCCGCCGGCGCTTCTGCGGCGATCGCGTCGAGCACCGTGTCGAGATCGGTCTCCGCGAGGATCGGCACCTTCAGCGCGCCCGGCCCGAGCCGCTCGGCGCGTAGCCTGACCTGCTCCGCAGACTCCTCGCCGCTGACGTAGAGCGTGCGCAGGCCGGCGTCCTGCAGGTGCCCGAGCGCCATGTTCGTCAGCGTCGACTTGCCGATCCCCGGCGAGCCGCCAAGCAGCACGAGCGAGCCCGGCACGAGACCGCCGCCGAGTACGCGATCGAGCTCGCCGATGCCCGTCGACATGCGCTCGATCGGCGCAGCGCCGACCTCGCGCAGCGGGCGCGCGGCGAGCGTCGGGCGCCGCTCCCTGGGACCTTTGGCGCCGCCCGCGCCGGAGCCGACCGCGCGCTTGCCGCCGCGGCGGCCGCCGCCGCCGCCGCGTATAGCGGCCGGGATTCGTTCCTCGACGAGCGTGTTCCATGCCTCACAGCCCGGGCACTGCCCGTGCCATTGCGCCGACTGCAGGCCGCACTCCGTGCACGTATAAGTGGTCTCGCGGGCCATCGCCTGAGCCTACGTGGCGGCGGGGACGCCGCTGCTCAGTCGAGCCCGACGACGCCGCTGCGCCGCTCGTAGAACGCGACGTCGCGCCAAGGGCCGCCGCCTGGCATCTGTCCGACGCGCTTGCGCAGTCCCGCAGGCTCGAAGCCGCACGCCAAGTGCAGCGCGATCGAAGCTGTGTTCTCCGGGAAGATGCCTGCGACGAGCGTCCAGAAGCCGGCCTGCTCGGCGCGCTCGACGAGCGCTCTCAATAGCGCCGTCCCGATGCCCTTGCGCGCGTGGTCCGGGTCGACGTAAATGCTGACCTCGGCCACGCCGTGGTAGACCGGACGCGGCGAGATCGGCCCGAGCGCCGCCCAGCCGAGCACGTCGGCTTCACCGTCGGAGGCCGCCCGCGCAACGAGGCACGGCTCCTCGAAGTGCGCCTCGCGCCAAGTCTGAAAGGACGGCGCGCTCGGCTCGAACGTCGCGTTGCCACCGGCGATCCCAGCTTCGTAGATTCGCGCGATCGCCGGCCAGTCGGCCGGCGTCATCTGCGAGATCGTCAACTGCGCGGGAACGAGCGCGACCCGCTGCTACTCGCCGTCGGGCTCGATCTCCGGTGCGTCGTCTGCCGCCGAGTCCGCGCCCTCGGTCAACTCCTCGGCTGCGCCGCCTTCAGCACCGACGCCGACCGGAGTCTTCTGCTTCTTCGGCTTGACGATCGTCAGGCGCACCTCGCCCTCCTCGCCCTCCGGCGTGGGATCGACGACGATCGTCGCTCCGGGCGTCAGCTCCTCGCGCAGGACGAAGTCGGCGAGCGGGTCCTCGATGTAGCGCTGGATCGCGCGACGCAGCGGCCGTGCGCCCATCGACGGGTCCCAGCCCTTCTCGACGAGCAGGTCCTTGGCCTCTCCGGTCAGCTCGAGTTGCAGCTCGCGTTCGGCCATCGACTCGCGGATCCGCAGCAGCAGCAGCTCGACGATCTGCTTGATCTCGTCCTTCTGCAGCTTGTGGAAGACGATCACGTCGTCGATGCGGTTGAGGAACTCAGGGCAGAAGACCTTCTTCAGCTCGCCCATGATGCGGCCCTTCATGTCGTCGTAGGTGATCCCCGTCTCGTCCTCGGAGACGGCGAAGCCGAGCGGCGTGTTGCGCGCGATCTCCGAAGCGCCGATGTTCGACGTCATGATCACGATCGCGTGGCGGAAGTCGACCGTGCGTCCCTGGGCGTCCGTCAGGCGGCCGTCCTCGAGGATCTGCAGCAGGATGTTGAAGACGTCCGGGTGCGCCTTCTCGATCTCGTCGAGCAGCAGCACGCTGTAGGGCTTGCGGCGGATCGCCTCGGTCAGCTGGCCGCCCTCGTCGTAGCCGATGTAGCCCGGAGGCGAGCCGACCAGTCGCGAGACGGCGTGCTTCTCCATGTACTCCGACATGTCGATCCGGATCATCGCGTCGTCGTCGCCGAACAGGAACTCGGCGAGCGTGCGCGCGAGCTCCGTCTTGCCGACGCCCGAGGGACCGAGGAAGATGAATGAGCCCGTCGGGCGCTTCGGGTCCTTCAGACCGGCGCGCGAGCGCCTGATCGCCTTCGAGATGACCTCGATCGCGGGGTGCTGGCCGATCACGCGCTTGTGCAGTTCGTCCTCCATCCGCATCAGCTTCTGCGTCTCGGCCTCGGTCAGCTTGAACACGGGGATGCCGGTCCACATCGAGACGATGTCGGCGATCTCCTCTTCGCCGATCGACGGACGCTCGCCGGACTCACCCGATTCCCACTCCTGCTCGAGCTCGCGTTTCTTATTTGTCAACTTTCGCTCGGTGTCGCGCAGCGCGGCGGCCTTCTCGAACTCCTGCGCCTCGATCGCGGCCTCCTTCTCGCGGCGAGTCGTCTCGACCTCGCTCTCGAGCTCGCGGTTCGCCGGCGGCGAGGTCATCGACTTGATCCGCATCCGCGACGCGGCCTCGTCGATCAGGTCGATCGCCTTGTCGGGAAGGAAGCGGTCCGAGATGTAGCGGCTCGCCAATTCGCCGGCCGCGCGCAGCGCCTCGTCGGTGATCTGCACTTTGTGGTGCTGCTCGTAGCGATCGCGCAGGCCCTTGAGGATTTCGACCGTCTGGTCGACCGTCGGCTCGTCGACGCGGATCTGCTGGAAGCGCCGCTCGAGTGCCGAATCGCGCTCCAGGTACTTGCGGTACTCCTCGAGCGTCGTCGCGCCGATCGTCTGCAGCTCGCCTCGCGCCAGCGCCGGCTTGAGGATCGAGGCCGCGTCGATCGCGCCCTCGGCCGCGCCCGCTCCGACGAGGTTGTGCAGCTCGTCGATGAAGAGGATGATGTCGCCGCGCTGGGTGATCTCCTTCATCACCTTCTTCAGGCGCTCCTCGAACTCGCCGCGGTACTTCGAGCCGGCCACGAGCGCGGCCAGGTCGAGTGTGTAGATCTGCTTGTTGCGCAGCAGCTCCGGCACGTCCGAGCTCGTGATCCGCTGCGCGAGACCCTCGACGACGGCTGTCTTGCCGACGCCCGGCTCGCCAACCAGCACCGGGTTGTTCTTCGTGCGCCGCGAGAGGATCTGCATGATCCGCTCGATCTCCGTCTCGCGTCCGACGCACGGGTCGAGCTTGCCTTCGGCGGCCAGCTTCGTCAGGTTGCGACCGAACTGGTCGAGCAGCTTCGAGGACTTCTTGCCCTCACCGGGTCCAGACGCCGAGCCTGAGCCGGCGCCGCTGGACTGGCCCTGGCGGCGCCCGCCGGGGCCCGAGAGCATGCGGATGACCTCGTTGCGGATCTTCTCCGAGTCCGCGTCGAAGTCGAGCAGGATCCGTGCCGCGACGCCCTCGTTCTCACGCACGAGCCCGAGCAGGATGTGCTCGGTGCCGATGTAGTTGTGGCCGAGGCTGAGCGCCTCGCGCAAAGCGAGCTCGAGTACCTTCTTGGCGCGCGGCGTGAAAGGAATCTGCCCGGAGGTGACCTCCTCGCCGGAGCCGACGATCCGCACGACCTGCGCGCGCACACGCTCGACGGTGATGTCAAGACTCTCCAGCACGCGGGCCGCCAGCCCCTCCTCCTCGCGCAGCAGTCCGAGAAGGATGTGCTCGGTCCCGATGTAGTTGTGCTTGAGCGTCCGCGCCTCCTCCTGCGCGAGAACGACGACCTGGCGGGCCCGTTCTGTGAATCGCTCGAACATGCTTGATTCCTTCCTGCGAGGACGGCGCCTCAAGAGAGATATTGGTCCGCTGAGGCCTCAACGGCAGTCTACCAACCGACCACACGGCCCCGTGAGGGTCAATCGTCATCGCGCGAGCTCAGCTTGAGGCGTGAGCGGCGCACTGGCCGCTCGCGGCTCAGTCGCGCATCGCCGGGAACAGCACGACCTCGCGAATCGAGTCGCGCCCCGTCAACAGCATCACGAGCCGGTCGATTCCGAGGCCGACGCCGCCCGTCGGCGGCATGCCCTGCTCGAGCGCCTGGACGTAGGCCTCGTCGTAGGGCATCGTCTCCGCCTCGCCGTCCGTCAGCGTGTCGATCCGGTCCTGCGCGCGGAAGCGCTCGCGCTGCTCGTCGGGGTCGATCAGCTCGCTGAAGCCGTTTGCGATCTCCATCCCTGCCGCGAACGCCTCGAAGCGCTCGACGATCTCCGGGTTGTCAGGACGCTCGCGCGCCAGCGGCGAGAGCTCCTTCGGGTAGTCGACGACGAACGACGGCCGCGTCAACGTCGGCTCGACGTACCTGGCGAGCAGGTCGTCGGCGAGCTGGAACCAGGCGACGTCGTTGCGCTTCGTCTCGATCGCGAGCTCGCGGCGCTCGATCTCGGCCACGAGCGCCTCGGTCGTGGGAAAGTCGGGCAGGTTGATCTCGGTCTTCGCCTGGATCGCCTCGACGAAGCCGACCCGCGGCCACGGCGCGGCGAAGTCGAGCTCCCCGGCATAGCCGATCGCCGCGGCGGCGGCCCGCACGATCGCTTCGGTGCGCTCCATCGCGGCCTCGTAGCCGGCATAGGCCTCGTACCACTCGACCATCGTGAACTCGGGGTTGTGCTTGTGCGAGACGCCCTCGTTGCGGAAGTCCTTGCCGAGCTCGTAGACGCGCTCCAAGCCGCCGACGATCAGCCGCTTGAGGTACAGCTCCGTGGCGATCCGCAGGTACAGGTTGCGGTCGAGCGCGTTGTGGTGCGTCGTGAACGGCCGCGCCATCGCGCCGCCGTAGAGCGGCTGGAGCACCGGCGTCTCGACCTCGACGAAGCCGTCGCCGTCGAGCGCCGCGCGGACCGCCGAGACGATCCGCGCCCGGTCGATGAACAGCCGCCTGCTCTCCTCGCTCGAGATCAGATCGAGCTCGCGGTGCCGGTAGCGCGTCTCGACGTCCGAGAGACCGTGATGCTTGTCCGGCGGCGGGCGCAGTGCCTTGCCGAGGATCTCGAAGCGCTCGACGCGCAGCGATACCTCGCCGTGGCGGCTGCGCATCGCGCTGCCGTCGACCCCGAGCAGGTCGCCGAGGTCGAGCGAGGTCAGCAGCGCGTAGCGCTCCTCGCCGAGCACGTCCTGTCGCGCGTGGAGCTGGATCTTGCCCGTGCGATCGACGAGGTCGAGGAAGGCCGCCTTGCCCGAGCCGCGCCGCGCCGCGATCCGGCCCGCGACTCGGTGGCGCTCGTCCGTTTCCTCGCCGGCCTGCAGGTGCTCGTAGTCGTCGAGCACCGCGTCGACCGGCTCGACGCCGGGGAAGGCGTGCGGATAGGCGCCGGCGTCCGCCGCGCGCAGGCGCTCGCGCTTGGCGCGGCGCTCGGCGATCAGCTCGGGCAGGCCGTGTTTGGCGGGCTCCGGGGGACTGGAGGGGTCGGTTGGAGTGTCGGTCATCGTGCTTTGGACGGGCGTCTGAGATCGGCATCCGGCCTTCTTGCCGAGCCGGCCTCTGCTTCTAGACGGCGACACGAGGTCGCCGCTCCGATCCCGCGAGACCGGACGTCTCGCGGAGGTAATCATCTTTGAGAACGCTCCGGCCGCCACGGCAGTTAGCGGGCGGGCCATTCGGGCCCGCTAACTCTATGGCCGAGGCGCTCTGCAAACCAGCGCGGCCGACTTCCATGGCCAAGGGTCTGCGCCGCCATCCGGCCCGCTTACTGAAGCCCGACGTCGATCTTCGTGATCTTCAGCTTGCGCGCGGGGCCGCGCGGGACCTTCACGGCGACCGTCTCGTTGCGCTTGTGGCCGATCAGCGCGCGTCCGACGGGCGACTCGTTGGAGAGCTTCTGCTCCTCCGGCTTCGCCTCGGCCGAGCCGACGATCGTGTACTTGACCGACTTGCCCGTCTTTTCGTCTTTGACGTGCACGACCGAGCCGATTTGCACGACGTCCGTCGAGAGGTCCTTCGTCTCGATCACAGTCGCCATGCGCAGCTTCTCGCCGAGTTGCGCGATGCGGCTCTCGAGCATCGCCTGCTCGTTCTTCGCGTCGTCGTACTCCGAGTTCTCGGAGATGTCTCCGAACTCCCTCGCCTCCTTGATCCGCTCGGCGACCTCGCGGCGCTTCTCCGTGGAGAGCAGGTCGAGCTCGTCTTGCAGCTTCTTCAGACCCTCAGGAGTGAGGATGACGTCCTTCGGCATGTGACCCTCGATCGCGAATTGCAGGTTGGAGCCGACTGTGCTGAAACCCCGCCGGCAAGCGGGGTAATCGCGGCGGGCGACCCCCAGAGAGCGCAGCAGTATAGCGGGGCCCGAATCCCTCTTGGCAAGGGATTAAACGGCCAGTGCGAGGGGCGTTGCGTGCGCTTGCAGCAGCGCCCGCACGGCCGTCAGCGTCTCCGATTCCTGCAACGCCGCCTGCAGGCGCTTCGCGTCGTGTGCGTCGAGCTCCAGACGCGCGACGTACCACGGATAGAACTTGCGCAGGTAGCGCGTCGCGCGCGCCTCGCCGAGGTGCTCGACGGCGCGGTCGATCGTCCAATCGAGCTCCTCGACGACCTCCGCACGCGTCGGCGCCGCCGCGCGTCCCTGCACGAGCTCGGCGAACAGCCACGGGTTGCCGAGTGCGCCGCGCGCGAGCATCACCGCCGCCGCACCCGTCCGCTCGAACGCCTCGCCGACGTGCGCCGCATCGCTCAGGCCGCCCGTCAAGATCACCGGCGCGCCGAGCGACTCGACCAGCCGCGCCGCGAGCGCGTAGTCCGGAACGCCCTTGTGTTGAACCGCCGCCGAGCGCGGGTGAAAGCCGATCGCCGCGACGCCCGCCTCCGCGACGAGCCGGTGCGAGAGATCGAACCCGCTCGTCTCGCCCGTGCGCAGACCGGATCGCAGCTTGACCGTCACCGGCAGCTTTCGCCCGCCCGCGCTCGCACCCTCGACGGCCGCGCGTGCTAGCTCGACGGCACGCTGCGGATTGGCGAGCAGCGCAGCGCCGGCGCCCGTCTTGCAGACCTTCGGCACCGGGCAGCCCATGTTGATGTCGATCGCATCCGCGCCGATCGCCACGACGCGCTCAGCCGCCTCGCGCATGAACGCCGGGTCTTCGCCGAATAGCTGGATCGAGACCGGCCCCCTCTCGCGCTCGCGCGGATCGATTCGCAGCATCTCGACGCACGTCTTCTCGTTGCCGTAGTGGATCGCATGCGTCGAGACCATCTCCGAAACCGCCATCCCCGCCCCGAACCGCTTCGCCTGCAACCGCACGAACCAGTTCCCGATCCCCGCCAGCGGAGCGAGCAGCACCCGATTCGGCACGCGAAGCTCGCCAAGCATCCAAGATTCCGCGAGGCGCTCTGAAACGGACATAGCTCAATTATGGCCGTGGCGGGGCGAAGCCCCGAACAGCGCCTGTCGCATCCACAGGCGGCCCGGATGGCCAGCCCGGTCCATGTCGTGGCGGCCGGAGCGTTCTCAAGTTCACTCCAAGAGCGGAGGCCGGCTCGACTAAAAGGCTGGATGCCGTCTAAACCGCTCGTTCGCAACAGCGCGAGACGCAGGCCATCAAGACCCCACGCCTCGCCAACCCCGCCCACTTCCTCCGCCACGCAACCAACAAGCGGCCGAAAGGCCGCCCATAAAAAAACTCGGCCTTAGCTATTGCGCTCGTGCAGCAGCCTGAGCCCCGTCAAGGTCAAGAACTCATCGACCTCGTCGAGCTCCTCGGCGTAAGGCACGACGAGCCCCGCAAGGCCGCCCGTGGCGATCACGGCCGTGCGTTCGCCGAGCTCCGCGTACAGCCGACGCAGGATCGCGTCGATCGCGCCGGCGTAGCCGAACACGACGCCCGAGCGGATCGCGTCGATCGTGTTCTTGCCGATCACGCTCTTCGGCGGCGCGAGTTCGATCTTCGGCAGCCGTGCGCCGCGCTCGGAGAGCGCCTCGAGCGAGATCTCGATGCCCGTCATCAACGCCCCGCCGAGATACTCGCCGCTGCTGGAGACAACGTCGAACGTCGTCGCCGTGCCGAAATCGACGCATACCGCCGCACCGTCGAAGCGCTCGCGGATCGCCACCGCGTTGACGAGGCGGTCCGCGCCGATCTCGCGCGGGTTGTCGTAGCGGATCGCCATGCCCGTCTTCGTGCCCGGTCCGACGACGAGCATCTCGTGGCGCAAGTAGCGGCGCGCCATCGCCGTCCATTCAGGCTCGAGCTGCGGGACCGTCGAGGAGACGATCGACGCCTCGATCTCACCGAAGCCGTAGCCGCGCAGCTCCATCAGGTTGCGCAGCGCCGCGCCGAGCTGGTCCGCCGTCGATTGGCGCACCGTCGCAAAACGCCAATGCTCGACGAGTTCCTCTCCCCGGAACGTGCCGAAATGGGTCTGTGTGTTCCCGACGTCGACGACGAGCAGCATCCGCGACTATTATGCTCGGCTGCGCGATGTCGACGAGTGCCGCCAAGCTCTACGTGCTCCCCGGCTCGCACCCGTGTGCCGCCGTCGAAGCCGCGCTGCAGATGAAGTCGATGCCGTTCGACCGCGTCGACCTGCTGCCGATGAGCCAGATGCTGATCGGTCCGCTGCGCTACGGCGGCAGCACCGTGCCCGGCCTGCGGCTCGACCGCGAGCGGCTCGTCGGCTCACGCCAGATCCTGCGCCGGCTCGATCAGCTCGTGCCCGAGCCCGCGCTGCTTCCGGCGCCCGGCACTCCCTCCTACGCGCAGGTGCTCGACGCCGAGCGCTGGGGCGACGAAGTCTTCCAAAGCGTCCCGCGGCGCGTGCTCGACCTCGCTTTCCTCAGCCGCCCCGAGGCGATGCTGACGTACGTCGGCGACGCCAAGCTGCCGCTGCCGATCGGCTTGATGCGGCCGGCCCTGCCGCTGACCGCGCGGCTGATGGCGATGAAGAACAAAGCGCGCGAGGATGCCGTGCGCGCCGACCTCGCCGCGCTGCCGGCGCAGCTCGAGCGGATCGACGGCTGGATCGCCGACGGGCTGCTCGGCGACGAGCAGCCGAACGCCGCAGACCTGCAGATCGGCAGCACGATCCGCCTGCTGCTGACGATCGCCGACGTTCGCCCGCTGATCGCCGGGCGCCCCGCGGCCGAGCTGACCCGCTACTTCCCGGCGATGATCGGCGAAGTCCCGGCAGGCGTGCTCCCGGCCTCGTGGCTTCCTTCCGCCACAGTCGCCTAGCCACGGCGCTACAGTCGCCGAAGGGCCGATCGCGCCGCTCGCCGGACGCAGCAGGCCCGCAGCCATGCGAGTTCTCGACCCACAGTCACTGAGCCAGCACGTCGACCGCCTCTACCGCGCCGCGTGGGGGCTGTGCGGCTCACGCGAGGACGCCGAGGACCTCGTGCAGGAGACCTTCGCGAAGGTGCTCTCGCGCCCGCGCGTGATCCACGGCGACGACGACCTCTTCTACCTGATACGCGTGCTGCGCAACACGTTCCTGACGAACCGCCGTACCGCGAGCCGCCGCCCGCAGACCGTCGCGACGCTCGACGATGTCGTCACGGCCGATCCGAGGCCGATCGGCAGGCCCGAGCAGGCGATCGAGATCCAGGAGGTCTACGCGACGATCGCCAAGCTCCCCGAGGACTTCCGCATGGCGCTCGTCGCGATCGACGTCCTCGGCCTCTCCTACCGCGAAGCCGCACGAGCGTTGCGCGTGCGCGAGGCGACGATCACGACGCGGCTGTTCCGCGCGCGCAAGCAGGTCGCCGCACGACTCGCCGACGAGCCCGACGCGACGCCGCGCGAGGACAGCGCCGTGCGAGGCGAGCCCCGCGACGGGCCTGCACAGACGCGCCGGGAACGATTGCGCCCCGGCGGAGTCCTTCCTAGCAGGGACACGCCATGACCGAGAGACGCCCGCCAACGGAATCCGAGCTCGTCGAGCTCGTGCGATCGAGCGACGCGCGCGCGCCCGAGTCGCTGCACCGCAAGATCGACGCGATGATCGCCTCGCGCCCTTCGCGCTCTTCGCGCTCTTCACGCGCGCCACTCGGACAGCGCGGCGCCGCGGACTCCCGCGGCTTCAGCCTGCGCCCGCGGCTCGCCGGCGTCGGCGCGATCGCCGCCGCGCTGATCGCGCTCGCCGTCGCCGTCGGCCTGAGCGGCGGATCCTCGACGCTCAGCGTGCGCGATGCCGCCGCCCTCACGACGCGTCCCGCGACGCACGCCGCGCCCGCCGAGAACCCGAGCGATCGCGCCGAGCTCGCCGTCTCTGTCGATGGCGTGTCGTTCCCTTACTGGGGCGGACACTTCGGCTGGCGCTCGACAGGCACGCGCACCGACAGCGTCGACGGGCGCTCCGTGACGACTACGTTCTACGCGAGCGGCCACAGGCGCGTCGGCTACGCGATCGTCGCCGGCACCGCCCCGTCGCAGGGCAGCGGCGGCGTAGTCTCCCAACACGACGGCACGTCCTATCGGCTGCTCACTTACAACGGCGCGCCCGTCGTCACGTGGCTGCGCGAAGGCCACCTATGCGTCGTCTCCGGTCGTGGCGTCGACGGCGCGACGCTGCTGCGCCTCGCCGGCTGGGACGAGCGCCGCTCGATCAGCTCCTGAGCGCCACCAAGCTGCGAGCAAGCGTCAACCCGGCGCGTCGCCGCCCGGCAGCTCCAGCGCCGGCCCCGCCCACCGCACGCCTTCCTCGAGCCCGAGTGCCGCGAGCGCATCCGACAGCCGCCTGCCGTCGGGCACCGTCGCGTCGAAGTCGAGCTCGAGCGCCGGGATCAGCACGAAGCGGCGGCTGAGCAGTTGCGCGTGCGGCAGCGTCATGCGCTCGTGCTGCAGCTCGATCTCGCCAAGCATCAGCACGTCGATGTCGATCGCGCGCGGTCCATGGCGCGCGCCGCCCGCGCGGCGCCCGAGCTCGCGCTCGAGACGCTTGATCGTGTCGAGCAGCTCCAGCGGCTCGAGCTCCGTCTCGACACGCACGCACGCGTTGAGGAAGCTCGGCTGGTCGAGCACCTCGCCGACCGGATCCGTGTCGTACACCGACGAGCTCGCGAGCGGTCTCACACCGGCGTCCGCGAGCGCATCGACGGCCGCCTGCAGCTCGGCGCGGCGGTCGCCGACGTTCGAGCCGAGTCCGAGCAGGACGATCAAGCGCGCGTCGTCTGCAGCCCGGCGGCCTGCGCGCGCTCGCCCATCGCCTGCGCGAACGGGACGAGCGCCGAGAGCGGGCGCAGCATGACCGTGAAGTCAGCGATCAATCCATCTGCGTCGAAGCGCAGCAGGTCGATCCCCTCGATCTCGCGGTCCGTGCCGGCAACGCCCGCGCGGAAGATCAGCGCGTGCGCGCCATCCATCTCGAGCTCGTCGGTGTAGCGGAAGTCAGTGAACACCTGCGCGACCTCTCCGAGCAGCGCCGAGACCGTCTCGCGCCCGAGGAACGGGTGAAAGGTCACGGGGCTATGGAAGACGACGTCCGCCGCGAACAGCTCGCCCGCAGCCGCGAGGTCTTTGGACTCGACCGCCGCGCGAAAGCTCTCGGCCGTGCTCATGCCTGTTCCAGTCGTGCTCATATCTGCCCCCATCTGCCGCGAAGACCCGTGCGTTACCAAGCCTACGCTTCGCCCTCGCGCCACACCTCGACCGAGACCTCGTCGACGCTCAGCGGGATCGGCGGCTCCGGCTTCGTCGCCTTGACCCACACGCCTTCGAGCTCGTAGTCGGCGAGCAGGCGGTTCGCGATCGTGCTGCACAGACGCTCGAGCGTCTTGTGCGAGCGCTGCTGCGCGATCAGCGCGACGAGCTGGCAGACCTCCGCGTAGTCGACCGTGTCTTCGATCGAGTCCGTGATCGTCGCGTCCGTCTCGCCGACGTCGAGACGCAAGTCGAGCACGAGCCGCTGGCCGACCTCGCGCTCGGCCTCGCTCACGCCATGGTGCGTGTACAGCGAAAGGCCCGAGATTTCGACCGTTACGGCCTCCGCGGCCTGCTCGTCGTCCTCCCCCGGCTCGCGCGAGTCCTCGTCCTCTAGGTCGTCCGCGTCGTCGCCTGGCCGCTCGCCGTCCATCGCTCGCCCAACGTAGCAGCAGCCACCGTGAGCGCCTCGCGCGCCGGCGCGACGTCGTGGACGCGAAACACACGCGCGCCGCGCTCCAGCGCGAGCACGTTCGTCGCAAGCGTCCCCGCGAGGCGCTGCGAGCCCTCAGGCGCTCCAGCGAGGCGCCCGAGGAAGCTCTTGCGCGAGGTCCCGATCACGAGCGGGCGGCCCAGCTCAGCGAGCTCGCCGAGGCGGCGGAGCAGCTCGAGGTTGTGTGCGAGCGTCTTGCCGAAGCCGATGCCCGGGTCGAGCATGATCCGCTCCTCGGCGATGCCCTCGCCGACCGCGAGCTCCAGCCGCGCCAGCAGGAACGCCTTGACATCGTCGACGACGTCGTCGTAGCGCGGTTCCTGCTGCATCGTGCGCGGCTCGCCGAGCATGTGCATCAGGCAGCATTCCGCGCCGCTCTCCGCGACGACGCTCGCCATCCGCGGATCGCCGCGCAGCGCGGTGACGTCGTTGACGAGCGTCGCGCCCGCCTCGAGTGCCGCGTGCGCGACCGAAGACTTGCTCGTGTCGATCGAGATCTGCGCGCGCACGCGCCCGCCGCCGGCCGACGCGATCCCCTCGATCACCGGGCGCACGCGGCGAAGCTCCTCCTCCGCGCTCACCGGCTCGGCCCCCGGCCGCGTCGATTCGCCGCCGACGTCGACGATCTCCGCGCCCTCCTCGATCAGCTGCAGGCCGTGCTCGATCGCCGCCTCGGCCTCGAGGAAGAGCCCGCCGTCGGAGAACGAGTCCGGCGTGACGTTGACGATCCCCATCAGGCGAAAGGACGGGCTCACGAGCGCAACCTACCCGTCTCCTGGAGTGTGCAGCTCAGCGGCGCTTCGGCGGCGCCAGCACGATCGCCACCTTCGCCCCGCCGGCGAGCTCGCGCCCGGGCCGGATGCTCTGCCCGGCGACGACCAGCGCGCCGTGACGAGCGCGTGGCATCGTCACGCGGCCAAGCGCGCAGTGAAGCCTGTGCAGCGCGCGCCGCGCCGCAGTCAGCGAATCGCCGCTCAAGCGCGGAACCACGCATCGCGCAGCGTGCGAGCCCGCGGTGCGTTCGGCCGCTTCGCGAGCGGCTCGTTCGGCCGCTTCGCGCCCGGCGCGTTCGCCGGCTTCGCGGACTTCGCGGTCGTGCGCCGCCTTTTCGGCCGCTTCCTTGGCGGGGCGTTCTTCTTCCGCTTTGCGCTTCGCTTCGCGTTCCGCTTCCAGCCGCGGCGCTTCTTCGGCCGCGCGCTGAGCGCCTTCGTCGTTCCACGTTTCCAAGGTCGCCCCGGTCGCGACAGCGGTGCGCTCGCCCGTCGCCGCCGATGACTGTGCCGGGCCCAGCGCCAGTCCTGCGGCGACTGCGACCGGCACGACCGCGAGCCGCAACGAGCGAAGATGCAACCTTCGCTTAGGCGACGAGCTCTGCATCGGACCCCGCCGCCTCACAGGGCGTCGCTCAGACTGGCTCTGCGCGCTCGGGGCCGTTGCCGCGCATCTCTGCGGTTCCCCCGGCGAGGCCAGGACGCGGCAGCGTGCGCGGCGCTTCGCGCTCGGCAGTGCCGCGATCGGCGGACACAGGCGGCGAGGGCAGCTCGGGCTTCGGCGCCTCTTCGATTCCGAACACTTCCTCCTCGCTCTTGCCTGCGAGCAGCGCGAGGAACTCCTCCTTCTCGATCGTCTCGCGTTTGACGAGGATCTCGGAGATCTTCTTCAGCTCGCTCTCGTGCTCGGTGAGGATGTCGCGCGCGCGCTGGTGGGCCATCTCGATGATCCGCCGCACCTCGTCGTCGATCTCGCGTGCGATCTCGTCGGAGTAGTCCGGCTCCGAGGAGAACTCGCGGCCGAGGAACGGCTGGCCGTGGTCGTGGCCGAACACGCGCGGGCCGAGCTTCTCGCTCATGCCAAAGCGCATCACCATCTGCTTCGCCGTCGCCGTGACCTTCTCGATGTCGTTCGACGCGCCAGTCGTGATCTCGCCGAAGACGAGTTCCTCCGCGGCGCGCCCGCCGAGCGTCATCGCCATCGTGTCCTTCAGCTCGGCGCGCGTCGTCAGGAAGCGGTCCTCCTGAGGCATCGAGATCGTGTAGCCGAGCGCCTGCCCGCGTGAGATCACCGAGATCTTGTGGACCGGGTCGGAGTGCTCGAGGAAGTGGCCGACGAGCGCGTGGCCCATCTCGTGGTAGGCCGTGATCAGGCGCTCTTTCTCGCTCATCACGCGCGTCTTCTTCTCGGGGCCGGCGATCACTCGCATGATCCCCTCCTCGAGCTCTTCCTGGCCGATCTCGCGCTTGCCCGTGCGCGCCGCCAGCAGCGCCGCCTCGTTGATCAGGTTCGACAGGTCCGCGCCCGTGAAGCCCGGCGTCTGGCCCGACAGCGCGTCGATGTCGATCACCTTCGCGAGCGGCTTGCCGCGCGTGTGGACCTCGAGGATCTTCGCGCGGCCCTTGCGGTCCGGGCGATCGACGGCGATCTGGCGGTCGAAGCGCCCCGGGCGCAGCAGCGCCGGGTCGAGGATGTCCGGGCGGTTCGTCGCCGCGATCATGATGATGTTGTCCTTCGCCTCGAAGCCGTCCATCTCGACGAGCAGCTGGTTGAGAGTCTGCTCGCGCTCGTCGTGGCCGCCGCCGAGACCCGCGCCGCGGTGGCGTCCGACGGCGTCGATCTCGTCCATGAAGATGATGCACGGGCTGTTCTGCTTGGCCTGCTCGAACAGGTCGCGAACTCGCGAGGCGCCGACGCCGACGAACATCTCGACGAAGTCAGAGCCCGAGATCGAGAAGAACGGTACGCCCGCCTCGCCGGCGACCGCACGTGCGAGCAGCGTCTTGCCGGTTCCCGGAGGCCCGTAGAGCAGCACGCCCGTCGGGATCCGCGCGCCGAGCGCCTGGAACTTCTTCGGGTTCTCGAGGAATTCCTTGATCTCGTGCAGCTCCTCGACGGCCTCGTCGACCCCGGCGACGTCGCGGAATGTGATCTTCGGCGAGTCGGCCGAGAGGCGCTTCGCGCGCGACTTGCCGAACGACATCACTTTCGAGCCGCCGCCCTGGACCTGGTTCATCAAGAAGATCCAGAAGCCGAAGAACAGGACGAACGGGATGATGTACGTGAGCAGGCTCAACAGCGCGCTGCTCTTTTCCGATTCGACGTTGTACTTGACGCCGGCCGTGCGCAGTTCCTTGATCAGTTCCGGAGCAGCCTGGTCGATGAAGCCCGTTTCGTACTTTTCTTTGTTCTTCAGTTCGACTTCGAGCGACTTGCCCTTGTTCTTCAGCTCGACCGACTTGACTTCGCCCTTCGGGAGCTCTTCGGCGACGAGCGTCTGATAACTGTGCGGCCGATGCGTGCTCGAACCTGGATTGACGAGTTTGACGGCGAGGAACGCCAGCACGACGACGATCAGAATCGGGAAGGCGGCGCTCTTGAAGAAACGGCTCATGGGGTGATTTCAGGTCCTTTGGCGCCGCGAGAAGTCGTGCTCACCAGTACCCAAGCGTACCATGGGGCAGCCCGGCGTCCGGCCGTTGGAGCTCGGCGTGCGCGCGTGTCAGATCGAGGTATCTAGCGCTCCAGCACGGCGACGAACGGCAGGTTGCGATGCCGCTCGGCGTAGTCGAGCCCGTAGCCGACGACGAAGCGATTCGGGATCTCGAAGCCGACGTAGCGCGTCGGCAGATCGACCTTGCGGCGCTCCGGCTTCGTCAGCAGCGCGCAGACCTCGAGCGTGCGCGGGTTGCGCGAGCCGAGGTTGCGCATCAGGTACTGCAGCGTCAGGCCCGAGTCGACGATGTCCTCGACGATCAGCACGTCGCGATCTTCGATCGCAGCGTCGAGATCCTTGAGGATCCGCACGACTCCGGAGGAGTCTGTCGCCGAGCCATAGGACGCGACCGCCATGAAGTCGACCTCGACCGGGATGTCGATGAAGCGCATCAGGTCGCTGAGGAAGAACACCGCGCCCTTGAGCACGCCGATCAAGAGCAGCGAGCGCCCGGCGTAGTCGCGTGAGATCTCCTCGCCGAGCTCGGCGACGCGACGTTGCACGTCCTCGGCGCTGACCAGCACCTCGCCGATTGCGCCTTGCTCTGGGGCTCGCGCGGGACTCGCCACCGGTGGGAGTCTAGTCCTCCACCGGCGGC
>DASZLB010000135.1:0-12990 GCA_035552575.1 Solirubrobacteraceae bacterium
CCAGTCGCCGTCCTTCGAGTCATAGCGCGAAGGGACCTGCGCGAGCGCCGGCGGATCGACTTTCGCGAGCAGACCCTTCTCGGCGAGCAGTTCGAGCGGTGGCGTGTTCTCGCTCAGCAGCACGTCGGCCGGCGAGGCCGACCCCTCCTGCACGATCTGGTTCGCGAGCCCCTCGTCCTCGCCGAAGCGCACGCGCACTGTCGCGCCGCTCTGCGCTTCGAAGGCTTTTGCGAGCGCGTTCGTCATCTGCTCGTGCTGCGCGCTGTACAGCGTCAGCGTGCCACCAGAGGACTGGCCGACGCTTGCCGCGGAGGGCGCGGAGGACGACGAGCCGCAGCCGGACGCGAGCGCCGCCAGCACGGCGATCACGGCTGCCGCAGAGGCGGCGGCCGACCGTCTGCGGTGCGCGGCGGTGGACGAGGAAGAGAGCAAAGGGCCTCCTGGAGGCGGCGTCGGAGAAGCCGGGCCTCTTTAGGGTACCCTAAGTTAGGATCGCCTAACGCGCTCCTCACCGTTCGTGCGCGTCGCAGGCGTGTTCGTCGCCGCTTACCGAGTTGAGACGCAGATCCGCGCGATTCGTTGCCGGCCCGCGCCAGGACGTCTGTCCTCGAGTCGGCTCGTTTGGGTGCGGCCCTGCGCGGATAGCTAGATCGACATGGGCAGATCCGGGCGCGGACGGCGCGAGCGACTCGGGGCCGAGGTGTTCCGCTTGCCGGTCGAGCGGATCCGCGCGGGCTACTACACCGACGCGTACTTCAACTACACGAAGGAGCTGCTCGAAGCCGAGGCGCGCCGCCCGCGCGTGCTGTTGCAGGCGTTTCAGAAGCACGAGCACGCGGTGCTCGGCGGGATCGACGAGGCGCTCGCCGTGCTGCGCGAGTGCTCCGGGCGCGTGCTGGCAGACGGTTCGTGGGAGTCTGGCTGGGAGCAGCTCGACGTGCATGCGCTGTGGGAGGGCGATCGAATCGGCGCGCGCGAGGTCGTGCTCAGCATCGAGGGCGACTACAGCCTGTTCGCGCATCTCGAGACGGTCTACCTCGGCTGCCTCAGCCGGCGCACGAAGGTGATGAGCAATGTCGCGCGCGTAGTCGAAGCCGCACGCGGCAAGCCGATCATCTTCTTCCCGGCGCGTCACGACCACTGGCTCGTGCAGACGGGCGACGGCTGGGCGGCCCACGTAGCCGGCGCGATCGGCGTCTCGACGGACGCGCAGGCATCGTGGTGGGGCGGGCGCGGCGTCGGCACGGTGCCGCACTCGCTGATCGCGGCGTACGGCGGCGACACGGTTGCCGCAGCGAGCGCCTTCGCGGAGCGCTATCGCCGCGAGATGAACATCACGGTGCTCGTCGACTTCGAGAACGACTCGCCGCGCACGGCGATCGAGGTCGCGCGCGAGCTCGGGCCGAAGCTGTGGGGCGTGCGCCTCGACACGAGCGAGGCGCTTGTCGACCGCTCGCTCGCCGGCGCGCCCGGCGAGGACGCGGAGCTTCGCGGCGTCAGCCCGGCGCTCGTTCGCCACGTACGCGCGCAGCTCGACGAGGCCGGCTTCGCCGAGGTGAAGATCGTCGTCTCAGGAGGGTTCGATGCGGAGCGGATCGAGCGATACGAGCGCGAGGCGCTGCCCGTCGATGCGTACGGCGTCGGCTCGTCGCTGCTGCGCGGGACGCATGACTTCACGGCCGACATCGTCGAGGTCGACGGCAGCGCCGTCGCAAAGGTCGGGCGCGAGAAGTGGCCGAACGCACGGCTCGATCCGGTCGCGTAGAGCTTCGTCCGCGTCGGCCGTCCGTTCGTCCAGCGGCGCTCGAGCCGGCGGGGCTGCCGGGCAAGATAGAGTCATGCGCTTGCCGACCGCGACGAGCACCGAACGGTCGCGGCCGTGGCGCGGGATCGCCCTCGCCGGGTTGCTCCTCGCACTGCTTCTCGCGACGATGATGCTGTTCGCGGCCGCGGCCGGCGCGAGCACGAGCGAAGCCGCGTGGACGACCTATCACGGCGATGCGACGCGGACGGGCAACGACCCGCAGGCGATCAGCCCGCAGACGCCGAGCCTCGCGTGGCAGTCGCCGAACCTCGGCGCGCCGATCTGGAGCCAGCCGCTCGTCGTCGGCTCGCGTGTGTATGTCGCGACGGTCGGCGACGACGTCTACGCGCTCGAAGCGGCGACGGGCCAGATCGCGTGGCACGCGAGCGCCGGCACGCCGGTGCCGTCGAGCAAGCTGCCGTGCGGCGACATCACGCCGACGGTCGGCATCGTCGGCACGCCCGTGATCGACCCGGCGACAGGCGTGCTCTACGCGGTCGCGGACACGTGGAACGGCAACCAGGCCCAGCACGTGCTCGAGGGCTTTCGCCTGAGCACCGGCGAAAAGGTCCTCAGCACGGTCGTCGACCCGCCGGGCGCCGATCCGATGGCGATCCTGCAACGTACGGCGCTGAACCTGAGCGGATCGAACGTCGTGTTCGGCTACGGCGGCAACGACGGCGACTGCTCGGTCTACAAGGGCGCCGTCGTCTCCGTCCCGGAGAGCGGCGCCGCGCCGTCGTACTGGCAGGTGCCGATCGCCGCGCCTTCGACCGGCGGCGGCGCCGTGTGGTCGACTGGCGGCCCGGTTGTCGACGCGGTCGGCAACGTGTTCGCGAGCACGGGCAACCCGAACCCGCCGTCGGGGCAGGAAGCGACGACGTACGACTACTCCGACAGCGTCGTCGAGCTCAACCCGGCGCTCGGCTTGACGGGCTTCTTCAAACCGCCGACGTGGCAGCACGACAGCAACGCCGATCTCGACCTCTCCTCGGCCGCGCCGGAGCTGCTGCCGGGCGGGCTCGTGTTCCAGGCGGGCAAGACCGGGGTCGGCTACCTGATCGACGAGTCGACGCTTTCCAGCGGCGCGGCGGAAGTCTTCAGCGGCAAAGTCTGCGCCGGCGCGGGCAGCTTCGGCGGCGACTCCTACGTGGCCGGCGTTATCTACATGCCCTGCACGAACGGCACGCAGGCGCTCGCCTACAACGCCGCAGCACGGACGTTCACGCCACTTTGGCAGGGGCCGAAAGACGCCTTCGGGCCGCCGATCGTCTCGGCCGGGCTCGTCTGGGACGTCGCCTCGGGCGGCTTCAGCGGCGGCGGCACGAAGCTGTACGGGCTCGAACCGGCGTCAGGCAAAGTTCGCTACACCGAGACGCTGCCGAGCCCGGCCGCCGACCACTTCGCCTCGCCGAGCGCCGGTGGCGGGCGTGTGCTCGTCTCGACCGGCTCGACCGTCAGCGCTTTCCAGGTAGGGACAGTGATCGCCTCGACCGCGCCAGGCACCGGCCCGGGCGGCACGGCGCTGCCGATTGGGACGACCGTGCATCCGCCGAGCACGTTCGGCGTGCTCGTCAAAACAAAGTTGCGCGCCGACCGGAAAGGCCGCGTTCGCGTAGTGCTGCGCTGTCCCCCTTCGACCGCGAGCTGTCACGGCTCGGTCGGACTCGCGGCGCTGCTCACGACGCACATAGGGCGCGGCAGCCATCGCCGGCGCGCGACCGTGCGCGTCGCGTTGGCCCACGCGGCCTTCGGCGTGCGTCGCGACCAGTTCGCCGTGACGCTGCATCTCGGCAAGAAAGCGCGTGCGCTGCTGCGCCGCCACCACGGCAAGCTGCACGTCTCGGTGACGATCGCGCTGACGAACGTCTCGACGCAGCGCGTCGCCGCATCGCTCAGCGGCTGACCCCCTGGCGGCTGACGTCAGCGCCCAGGGCCGCATCGCGACCCTGGGCCGAAGCGAGGTTCAGACAGGCGGTTCGTCGTACGGGTCGCGTGCGACGACGCGCTCGTGGACGACGCCGCGCCTGCCTCTCGCCGTGGCGATGTACAGCAGCGACAGCAGCGCGCCGGCGACGCCGGCGATCATCAGGATCAGCCCGACGGTTGTGATCGACACGCCAGAAACATGCGTCGTCACGGCGTAGCGCAGGATCGCGCCGACGGCGATGAGGAAGATCGAGGTCCCTAGCGGCATCGCTAGATTCGCCCGCCCCGACGGCGGTAGCCGAACCCGCCGCTTGTGAGCATGATCACGAGCGCAACGAGCAGCAGCAGCCAGAGCAGCGGGCTGACGCCGATCCCGCCGGCTATCGCGGCAATAACCAATACGATCAGCAGCAGCTCTACGAGTCCCATGAGGGAACCTCCCCGGTTGTTTGTGAACCGCATATCGGAATACCCGGGGGAGGGGGCGGCGTAAACCCTTTAAGGGATTTCTCATCTATCTGACGAGCGGGCGATGGGCCCTTGCGCCACGGCTCATCGTCATCGTTGCGTGCGGTAAGTCGCGCGAGCCGGGGACGACAAACCCTGGGATCTCGTGCGGGACGAGGAGAATCCCGCCCGCCAGCACGATCAGGATCGCCGAGGTCGCGAGCCGCGCCCCGCGCGCCCACGGCCCGGCCTTCTCGACAGCCACGAGCGCGGTGACAAGTCCCATGCAGGCAAGGCTCATCACGCCGAGCGCGAACAGCGCAGCCATCAGAGCCCACGTGCAGCCAAGGCACCATCCGCCGTTGCGCAGCCCAGCCTCGAGCGCTCCGCGCCTCGTTCCCTGCGAGGAGCCGCCCTGGAGGCGTATGGCGCCACGGCATCTCGACAGAAACGTGCGCTTGGTCGGCGTCAGCTCGTATAGCGCCGCCAGTGCGAGCATGCCCGCGGCGAGCCAGCGGCCAGCACTGTGCCAGGCCAGCGCGCCTGCGCACAGGCGTCTCGCCAGCTCGCACAGGGCGTAGACGCCGACGCCGGCGACGCTCCAGACGATCAGATAGCCGCCGACGAACAGCACGACCCGGCTGAGCTCGCGTCGGATGGATGCCCCGAAGACGGCTGCCGCGGGCGCGAGCGACGGCAGCATCATCGCCGCCATCATCGTCGCCCACACGCCCGTGAACCAGCCGAGCGAGCCGAGCGCGGCACCCGGCCCCGCGTTCATCCCGGCCATCCGCTCAGCCGTGGCCCACCACGCCAATCCGGCTGCCGCGAGTAGCGCCGCGACGATCGCCAACTCGGCGCGCATCGCCATCAGCGGAGAACTGCTCCTCGTCCCGGCGCTCGACGCCACGATCACGGTGCAGACCTCGCGTATTCGTCGTGGCGACGCCACCAGATGCCGGACTCGTTGCGACCGAGCGGAGCGCGGTCGAGCCACGAGTACATGCCCCAAACGCCGTCGACGCCGCGGCCGTATGCCGAGTAGGTGTGAAACACGACGCCATCCTCGAGCGCGAACGCGCTCATCCCGGGTCCCTCTTTTCTGAACGTCACCGGATCGACGCCGGCGCCTTTGGAGATCTCGATCAGCCCGGGGCTCTGCTCGGAGGGGCGGAAGTCGGTCGTGCGGTAGTTGTAATCGACTGCGCCCGACTGCCATTCCCGATCGGAGTGCGATGTGTGAAAGTCGTAGTTGAAATCGCTCTCGAACGAAGACGCCCAGGGAAAGTCCCAGCCCATCCGTCGCTTGTAGTCCTGCAGCTTTGCCAGCGGTGCCCGCGACACCGCGGTGAAAGCGACGTCGTGATTGACCAGATGCGCAACCGAGCCGGAGAAGCCGTCGGCGATCGCCGAACAGGACGGGCATCCGGCAGTGAAGTCGGGGCCGAACATGAAGTGGTAGACAAGCAGCTGCGAGCGACCCCTGAAGAGGTCGGCAAGCGACGCCGGTCCGTCGTCCGTATCGAAGGCGTACTCTTTCTCGATCGGAACCCAGGGCAGTTGCTGTCGCATCTTGGCCAACTCATCGCCGCGCCGGGTGTGCTCCTTCTCGGCGTCGAGCAGCTCGAGCCGCGCCGAGAGCCACTCCTCGGCGGTTCCAGTCCTGTGGTCGGTCATCGCGCTTCTCCTTGTCGGTGTTGGAAATCGATTCGGGCTTCGGCCTGCACGGACTCGGCGAGCCGCTTGATCCGTGCGAGGCGCCTGTCCCACTGCGCCGCTACGCGAGCCATCGCCGCCGCGGCGTCGTCCAGACGCTCGGGGCGGACTGCGTAGCGCACCTCGCGGCCGCTGCGTTGGCCCGCAACGAGGCCGACACGGTCAAGCACGACGAGGTGCTTCGCGACGGCTTGTCGCGTGACCGGGAGCCCCTCGGCGAGCGTCGTCGTCGTCGCTTCGCCGCGCTCGAGCAGGGCGTCTAGCACGCGCCGGCGCGTCGGGTCGGCGACGGCTGCCCACAGGGCGTCGTCCTCGGTTTCGGCGAGTGCGCCGGTCATCAGCTTGCCCTGCCGGCGTTCGATGCCAGGTAGTCGAGCAGTTCGGCGAAGTGCTTTTCCCATCCGTCTTCGTGCTCAGCGCGATACCGGGTGCTGCTCTCCACGTCGTGCGCCACGGCGTCGATCCCGCTCTCGACGACCTTGAGCCGCGTAGCGCCGTCTTCCTCGATCAGGCGGAACTCGACGAGCGCCGAGTTGCTCTCGTCCGGCTCAACGCCCTGCTGATGATTCCAGCGGAACGAGAAGCGGCGAAACGGCTCTGCGTCGACGACGCGGATCGGCACGACGAGGTCGGCTTCCACCTCTCCGCCGCGGCCTCCCGGCTTCCAGGTGAGCGTGCCGTCCATGCCCGACCGTGGCTCGATGTCCGCGTCGTCGCTGAACCAGGAGCTGATCTGCTCGGGCTCGGTTATGACGCCCCAGACGATCTCTGGGGGTGCTTCGATGAAGATCTCTCGTTCGACGCTCGTGGCGGGCACGCGGCTCCTTTGGTGTATGCGCAACCGACGGTTGCGGGACGTTGCTGCAGAATAGCAACCATGGGTTGCGTATGGCAGCCACGCGAGCTTGCGGCACGCGGGCCTGGCTGGCGATCCCGGTTGACCGCTCAGCCTCTTCTCCGACCTGCGCGCCGAGCATGATTCGGGCACACAGTTACGGCGCGCTCGGCGATGCCGCGGTCCCCGTCGGGGGCTCGAGCCGGCGGTGCTACTCGCGACCTCATCGCCTCGATGACAGAATGGCGGAGATGGAGCTAGTCGGGCTCGAACCGACGGCCTCTACCGTGCCACGGTAGCGCTCTCCCAGCTGAGCTATAGCCCCGGGATCCTGCTCCTGAAGTCTAGCTACCCCACGTGGGGATCGTCTAGAGCGGCACGTTCCGAAGCCTCGCGATCATCGCCGCGAGTTCATAGTCACTCGCCCATCTGATGCCGTGGGCCTGATTGTTACGTGCCGCATCCAAGCGGAGCGAGACGTCGCGCGTTCCGGCGACGTCGGCCACCGGGAGCAGGAAGCTCCGATTCAGCTCGGCTGAGTACACGGCGACCGCGTCAATCTCCGACGCTGAATAGCTCGTACGGATGTACCCACGGGGCGTGTGCCGACAGGTCTGAAGATTGATCGCGAGCACGCCGCGCACTCGTCGAGCCAACTTGCACTGGACCCGGAGCAGCGTCGGCTCGAGATCGACGATCAGGTCATAGCGCCGTCCTTCGCACAGCGGCCGCAAAACGGTCAAGCCGAGCTGAATCACCGCGGCCGTGATCGCGGCCTCGGCAGCGGCGCCCTTCTGGCTCGGCGTGAGCGTCTTCATGCCTGCAGGGTACGCGCTACTTAGGACACAATCGTGCGGTGCTTTGTCTACATGAAGACGGTTCGACGGCCTTGCGTTGTGGCCGAGGTGCTGAGCGCCGCGGCGGCTCACTCAGGCGGAATGAACTCCGGAACGTCGAGATCCTCGTCGGGCTCGTCAAGCCCGCGCGCATGGCCGGCGCGCGGCGCGACGCCGCCACTCGGCCCGGCCTGATCGAGGCGCGCGGTCATGCTGCCGTGCGCGAGGCGCACGTCGCGCAGCAGCCGCTCGGCGTTGTTGCGCAGCGATGCGGACAGCTCGCGCAGGTTGCGCGACAGCTCGGTCCCGTCGCGCAGCACTTCGCGCGCGACGACGTGCGACTCGCCGACGATCTCGCGCGCGTCCTCGCGTGCCTTCGAGCGCACGCGCTGAGCCTGCTCGGCAGCATCGGCGCGCAGCTTCTCTAGATCCTCGCCGCCCGCGGCGACGGTGCGCTCGACTTGAGCCTTCGCGTCGGCGATCAGCCGCTCGGCTTGCTCGCGGGCCTGGGCGATCAGCGCCTCGGCCTTGGTTCGCGCGCCGGCGAGCTCCTGCTCGGCCAGCGCCCGCGCCTCGGCAAGCGTCTGCTCGGCCTGTGCGCCCTGGCTCGTGCGCAGTTGCTCGCTCTGCTCGCGAGCGCTCTCACGCTCCTGCTCGGCTTCACGTTGCGCCGCGCCGCGCAACTGCACGGCCTCCGTCTGCGCCTCGACGCGCACGCGCTCGGCCTCGGCATGAATCGCGCCGACGGCCGCGACGGCGTCGTTGCGCGCGTCCTCCGCCTGCGCGCGCGCCTCGCGCAGCAGCTCCTCGGCTTCGTCCTCGGCCGCGCGGACACGGTTGGCCGCGGCTCGATCTGCCTCGGCGATCCGTTCGCGGCTGCGAGCCTCGGCCTGCTCGCGCAGCTCGCTTGCGGCGCGCTCGGCAGCGTCGACGATGCCGGCGACGCGGCTCGGCGCGGCCTCCAGCGCGTCGCACTCGGTGTCGTGGTCGCCGGCGCCGGGCGTTTGCGGCTCCATCCGCCAATGGTAGACCTGCGCGACACACGGCGAGCGCGCGTCGGCGTTTCGATGTCGTGGCAGGATCTGTTGGATATGCGTCCTTGCGGACAACGCGCCGTTGGGCGATGATCGAGCGATGCCCGAGCAGCCGAAAGCACGCGAGATCGCGATCCTGCTGTTCGACGGCGTGCAGAGCCTCGACGTGACGGGTCCGCTCGAGGTCTTCTCGGCGACCGGGCGCGTGCTCGCCTCGCGCGAGCCGGAGGCGGGCTTGGGGCCGGGACGAGCGCCGGGACCGGAGCTGGACTCGGAGACGAGCCTGGCCGCCGCTGCACCGCCCCGCTACGAGATCACGACGCTGAGCAGCGACGGCGCGTCGCTGCGCACGTCGAGCGGCCTCGAGATCGTGCCTGACGGCAGCTTCGTAGAGGGGCCTTCGCGTCTCGACACGCTGATCGTCCCGGGTGGCCGCGGCGCGCGCGCAGCGGCAGCGGACGAGCGACTGCTCGCTTGGGTGAGAGAGGCATCGGCGAGCGCACGACGCACGGCGTCGGTCTGCACGGGTGCGTTCGTGCTCGCCGCGGCGGGCCTGCTCGACGGCCGCCGCGCGACGACGCACTGGTCGGCGGCGAAGCGCCTCGCGCAGATGCACCCGAGCATCGACGTCGATCCGGATCCGATCTTCATCCGCGACGGCGCGCTGTGGACATCGGCGGGCGTCACGGCGGGCATGGACCTCGCGCTGGCGCTCGTCGAGGACGACCACGACCGCGAGGTCGCGCTGACGATCGCGCGCCACCTCGTGCTGTTCCTGCGTCGCCCCGGCAACCAGTCGCAGTTCAGCGCGACGCTCGCGGCGCAGGAGCCCGAGCGCGCGCCGTTGCGCGAGGTGCAGCAGCGCGTCGTCGAGGACGTCGCGGGCGAGCACTCGGTCGAGGCGATGGCGGCGCACGCCTGCATGAGCCCGCGCCATTTCGCGCGAGCGTTCCGCGCGGAGACGGGCGTGACGCCGGCGCGCTACGTCGAGCGCGTGCGCCTGGAGGCTGCGCGACGGCGGCTGGAGGAGACGGCCGAGCCGATCGCGTCGATCGCGACGGCATGCGGCTTCGGCACGGCGGAGACGATGCGGCGCGTGTTCGTGCGCGCGCTCGAGGTCGGCCCGGCGGAGTACCGAAGACGCTTTCAATCGATCAAGAGGAGGCACGGAGATGAACACGGCGATCCTGCTGTACGACGGCTTCACGGCGCTCGACGCGATCGGGCCGTATGAGGTGCTGAGCCGGCTGCCCGGCGGCAGCGTGACGTTCATTGCCGCGGAGGCAGGGCCGGTGCGCACGGACAACGGCATGCTGACGGTTCAAGCCGAGCGCTCACTCGCGGAGCTCCGAGCGCCGGAGATCGTGCTCGTCCCGGGTGGCCCGGGCGAGGTCGCCGAACGCGCCAGCGGCCCGGCGCTTAGCTGGCTTCGGACGGCGCACGAGACGAGCACGTGGACGACGTCGGTCTGCACGGGATCGCTGATCCTCGCCGCGGCGGGCCTGCTCGCGGGCAGGCGCGCGACGGGCCACTGGCTGGCGATGGACAAGCTCGGCGAGCTCGGCGCTCAGCCGGTCTCGGAGCGGTTCGTGATCGACGGCAAGATCGTCACGGCGGCGGGCGTCTCGGCGGGGATCGACATGGCGCTGGCGCTCGTCGCGCAGATCGCGGGCGTGCCGGTCGCGCAGGCGATCCAGCTCGGGATCGAGTACGACCCGCAGCCGCCGTTCGACGCCGGTGCGCCGCACAAGGCGCCGGCGGAGATCGTCGAGCGGCTGCGCTCGCGCAGCCGCTTCGTCGCAGGCGAGGAGGCGCTCGCCTCCCGATAACCTGCCGCTCGATGGCCGAGCAAGCCCCAGAGCACGTATACGACCCTCGCGAGATCGAGGCACGCTGGCAGGGCGTGTGGGCGAGCGAGCGCACGTGGGAGGTGACGAACGAGCACGACGCGGGCGGCGGATCGACGAACTCGTACGTGCTCGAGATGCTGCCGTACCCGAGCGGCGAGCCGCACATCGGCCACCTCAAGTGCTACGCGGTCGGCGACGCGATCGCGCACTTCCACCGCCGCCTCGGCCGCCGCGTGCTGCACCCGATGGGCTATGACGCGTTCGGGCTGCCGGCGGAGAACCACGCGATCAAGACGGGCGAGCATCCGCGCGACTCGACGGCCGCGTCGATCGCCTCCTTCCAGCGCCAGTTCCGCTCGTGGGGGATCTCGATCGACTGGTCGCGCGAGCTCGCGACCTCGGAACCGAGCTACTACCGCTGGACGCAGTGGATCTTCCTCGAGCTGTTCCGCGCGGGCCTCGCCTACCGCAAGGAGGCGGCGGTCAAGTGGTGCCCGCACGACCAGACGGTGCTTGCGAACGAGCAGGTCGACGCCGAGGGGCGCTGCGAGCGCTGCGGCAACCTCGTCGAAGTGCGTCAGCTGACGCAGTGGTTCCTGCGGATCACGGACTTCGCCGAGCGGCTGCTGGGCGACCTCGAGGAGATCGAATGGCCGCAGAACGTCAAGACGATGCAGCGCAACTGGATCGGGCGCTCGGAGGGCGCCGAGGTGACGTTCCGCTGCGAGGAGCTCGGGATCGACTACCCGGTGTTCACGACGCGCCCGGACACGCTGTTCGGAGCGACGTTCTTCGTGATGGCGCCGGAGCACCCGGACGTGATGCGCCTCGTCGAGGGCACCGAGCGCGAGCACGAAGTGCGCGAGTACGTCAACGTCGCGCTGAACGAGACGAACGAGGAGCGCGGCAACGCGGAGAAGCCGAAGACGGGCGCGGCGCTCGGGCGCACCGTGACGAACCCGGTCAGCGGCGAGCAGATCCCGATGTACGTCGCGGACTACGTGCTGATGGAGTACGGCACGGGCGCGATCATGGCCGTGCCGGCGCACGACGAGCGCGACTACGCGTTCGCACGCGCATTCGACCTGCCGATCCGCCGTGTGATCGAGCCGGCGGGTGGCAGCGATGCGGCCGACGACGAGGCGCTGCCGTACACGGGCGACGGCGTGCTCGTCAACTCGCGCGCGGACTTCGACGGGCTGGCGAACCGCGAGGCGCTCGGCGAGATCGTCCGCTGGCTCGACGTCGAAGGCAAAGGGCACGCCTCGATCAACTACAAGCTGCGCGACTGGCTCGTCTCGCGCCAGCGCTACTGGGGCACGCCGATCCCGATCCTCTACTGCGACAGCTGCGGCGTCGTGCCGGTGCCGTATGAGCAGCTCCCCGTCGAGCTGCCTGACGTCGAGGACTACACGCCGAAGGGCCGCTCGCCGCTGGCGGCGGCCGAGGACTGGGTCAACACGAGCTGCCCGAGCTGCGGCGGCGCGGCGCGGCGCGAGACGGACACGATGGACACGTTCGTCGACTCGTCGTGGTACTTCCTGCGCTACTGCGACCCGCATAACGACGAGGCGGCGTGGAACCCGGAGGCGCTGCGCGAGTGGATGCCGGTCGATCAGTACATCGGCGGCGTCGAGCACGCGATCCTGCACCTGATGTACGCGCGGTTCTTCTGCAAGGCGCTCGCGGACCTCGGCCACGTCGACTTCCAGGAGCCGTTCCAGGCGCTGTTCACGCAGGGAATGGTCACGAAGGACGGCGCAAAGATGAGCAAGTCGCGCGGCAACGTCGTCTCGCCGGCGTCGATCGTCGAGCGCGTCGGGGCCGACACGGCGCGCTGCTACACGCTGTTCGTCGGACCGCCGGACCAGGACGCGGACTGGTCGGACACGGGCGTCGAGGGCGTGCACCGCTTCCTCAGCCGGCTGTGGCGCCTCGCCGCGGAGACGGCCGAACGCTCGGGTGCGGCGAGCGAGTCGTTCAACGTCTCGCCGGCGATGCAGGGCGAGGATCTCGTGCTGCTGCGAAAGGCGCACTGGGCGATCGAGAAGGTCAGCGGCGATCTGCGCCGCTTCGCGTTCAACACTGCGATCTCGGCCGTGATGGAGCTGCTCAACGACTGCTCGCGGCTGCGCGACTCGGTCGATGTCGAGGTGCAGCGCTTCGCGCTGGCGACGGCCGCGTCGTTGCTGTTCCCGTTCGCGCCGCACGTCTGCGCGGACGTCTACGAGCGCTTGACGGGTGCGCGCGTGTGGGAGGCCGACTGGCCGCGCGCCGAGGAGGAGCTGCTCGAGCGCGACGAGTACGAGCTCGTCTGCCAGGTCAACGGCAAGCTGCGCGACCGCGTCCAGGCGCCGTCGAGCGCGAGCGCGGACGAGCTGAAGCAGCTGTGCAAGGTGGCGCCGAACGTGCAGGCGCACATCGACGGCAAGGAGATCGTCAAGGAGATCGTCGTGCCGGGCAAGCTCGTGAACCTCGTCGTGAGGTAGCGCATCGGGCGCGGCGCCTAGACTCGCTGCATGCCCGAGCTGAAGCCTGC
>DASZLB010000136.1:0-1558 GCA_035552575.1 Solirubrobacteraceae bacterium
TGTTACTCACCCGTTCGCGGCTCTGCCCCAGGGCAAGCCCTGGTTCGTCGCTCCACTTGCATGTGTTAAGCACGCCGCCAGCGTTCGTCCTGAGCCAGGATCAAACTCTCCGTGAAGAACTTCACGAAAAGCTGTCATGGAACTGCACGAGACCCATACACCGTGGTCTCGAAGCCATGACGGGGTACTGCTCTACTTGACTCTTTGCCGTCACGCGAATCGCCGAAGCGCCCCGCTGACGGGTCGAACCTGGACGCACACCACGATCGAAATCGATCGTAGATGCGCATGCTGTTGAGTTTTCAAAGACCGCCAAGCCTCTCGGAAGGTGCTTCCTTCTCGAGGAGACCCATCCCGCCCAACGTCCGAAGACGCGATTAGGGCGAACGACAGAGTATAGCGCTTACGCCGCACGCAGGCGCCGAAAGCGGCGCTTGCCGACCTTCAACACCTGCCCATCGGCACGCGCGCTCGGGACACTGTACTCACCCGCCGCGACGGACGCCTCGCCGAGCGTCACGCCGCCCTGGTCGATCAGCCGTCGCGCCTCAGAGCTCGAGACGCCGAAGGCCGTCGCGATGACGCCCGGCAGGTGCACGTTGCCGTCCTCGGCGACGAAGCTCGCCTCATCGATCTCCTCCGGCGCCTCGTGCGAGACGAAGACGCGCTCGAAGTGCTGTGCGGCCGCTGCTGCGTCCTGCTCCGAGTAGAGCCACGCGACCAGATCCCGTGCGAGCGCGCGCTTGGCATCGCGCGCCGCGCTGCCCGCGCTGCCGGGCTTATCCCCGCCTCCTGCGCTGCCTCCCTTACCCCCGCTGTCCGTGCCCTGCGCCGCGCCGACGCCCTGGCCCGATCCCGATCCCGAGCCCGCCGAGCCGCCGTCGCCATCCCCGATCCGATCCGATCCAACGACGCCGGCGGCGTGCTCATCCCCGCTGCCGGCAGCATTGTTGCCCCCCGGATCGTCGAGCAGCAACCGCCGGTACTCGCCGACGACCTGATCCGGAATCGACATCGCCTTGCCGTACATCTCCTGCGGCGGGTCCGTGATCCCGATCTGGTTGCCGAGCGACTTCGACATCTTGCGCCTGCCGTCGATGCCGACGAGCAGCGGCATCGTCAGGATCGACTGCTCGGGCTTGCCGTAGGAGCGCTGGATGTCGCGGCCGAGCAGCAGGTTGAACTTCTGGTCGGTCCCGCCGAGCTCGACGTCGGCGTCGATCGCGACCGAGTCATAGCCCTGAAGCGGCGGGTAGAGCAGCTCGAGCAGCGAGATCGGCTCGTTCGCGGCGAAGCGT
Source organism: Solirubrobacteraceae bacterium (assembly GCA_035552575.1). GTDB lineage: Bacteria > Actinomycetota > Thermoleophilia > Solirubrobacterales > Solirubrobacteraceae > Palsa-744. Next base: position 1,299 of record DASZLB010000136.1, read on the forward strand.
TTAGAGAAGTCGTCGCGCTCGAGCAGCTGCGCGACGGTCGTCGTACGCACGAGTGAGAGCAGCTCCGTCATCGGCATGTCGAGCCACTCGCCGTTGTAGCGGACCTCGAGCAGCTCCTTGTCCTCGTCGAGGATCCGCATCGCCTGCGCCTGGAACGTCTTCGCGTTCGCGTCGATCTGCTCGCCGGAGAGCATCGGGCGCAGGCTCGAGCGCCCCGACGGGTCGCCGACGCGCGCCGTGTAGTCGCCGATGATCAAGAC
>DASZLB010000137.1:0-10390 GCA_035552575.1 Solirubrobacteraceae bacterium
GACGGCCTCGAAGATCTGCGCTCCGCAGTAGGACTGGATCGTCGAGATGCCCATCTTCGAGATCGTCTTCAAGAGCGCTTTGCCGAGCGCTTTGACGACGTTCTCGGCGGCCTCGACTGCGCCGACGGCGACTTCGCTGCCGTCGCCCTGTACACGCTTGATCGCGCCCTGGTTGAAGACCATGTCGTCGAGCGTCTCGAGCAGCAAGTACGGGTTGATCGCGACGGCGCCATAGCCGATCAAAGTCGCGAAGTGGTGCACCTCGCGCGGCTCGCCCGACTCGAGGATGATCCCCGCCCGCAGGCGCGTGCCCTCGCGGACGAGATGGTGATGGACCGCGGCGACCGTGAGCAGCGAAGGAATCGGGACGCGGCGCGGACCGACGAGCCGGTCGGAGAGGACGATGATGTTGACGCGTTCCTCGATCGCCTCCGAGGCTTCACGGCAGATCCGCTCGAGCGCCTCGGCCATGCCCGTGGCGCCCGTCTCGAGCGACCACGTCGTGTTGATCGTGCGCGCGGCAAAGACGTCGTGGGAGACGTGCCTGAGCGTCTCGAGCTCACGGTTCAGCAGGATCGGCTGTTCGAGCACGAGCTTGTGCGCGTGCTCGGGCGTCTCCTCGAACAGGTTGCGCTCCGAGCCGAGGCTCGTCGCGAGGCTCATCACGATCTCCTCGCGGATCGGGTCGATCGGCGGGTTCGTGACCTGCGCGAAGAGCTGCTTGAAGTAGGAGAACAGCGGCGGCGCCTGCTCGGAGAGCACCGCCAGCGACTGGTCGTTGCCCATCGAGCCGATCGGCTCGGCGCCGTCGCGCGCCATCGGCGTGAGCAGCACGCGCAGATCCTCCTGGGTGAAGCCGAATGCCCGCTGGCGCGTGCGCAGCGGCTGGTCTGAGATCGTCACCTGGTCGGAGGGCTCGAGCTCGGCGAACGGCACGGCGCTCTGCTCGTACCACTCGCGGTAGGGCTTGCGCGTCGAGACGTCGCGCTTGACCTCCTCGTCCTCGACGATCCGCCCGCGCTCGAGGTCGACGAGGAACAGCTTGCCCGGCTGCAACCGCCCGAGCCTGCGGATCTGCTCCGGCGGGAAGTCGAGCAGCCCGATCTCCGAGCCGAGCACGACGTGCCCGTCGGTCGTCTCGACCCAGCGACCCGGGCGCAGCCCGTTGCGGTCGAGCGTCGCACCGACGACGCGCCCGTCGGTGAACGCGACCGAGGCCGGCCCGTCCCACGGCTCCATCAGGCACGAGTGAAACGCGTAGAAGCCCTTCAGGTCCTCCGGCAGGTCCTCGCGCTTGCGATAGGCCTCCGGGATCATCATCATCGCCGCGTGCGGCAGCGAGCGCCCGCCGAGCAGCAGCAGCTCGATCACGTTGTCGAACGTCGCCGAGTCGGAGTTGCCGGCGCTGACGACGGGCAGGATCTTCGGCAGGTCCTCGCCGAACAGCTCGCTACGCAGCTCGCTCTCGCGCGCGCGCATCCAGTTGACGTTGCCCCGCACCGTGTTGATCTCGCCGTTGTGGCAGATCACCCGATACGGATGTGCGAGCTCCCAGCTCGGGAACGTGTTCGTCGAGAAGCGCGAGTGCACGAGCGCGAGCGCGCTCTTCGCGCGCTCGTCGCGCAGGTCCGGATAGAACGCCGCGAGCTGGTAGCTGATCAGCATCCCCTTGTAGTTGATCGTGCGCGAGGAGCTCGAGCAGACATACAGGCCCGGGTGCTCGGCGGTGAGCTCGCAAACGCGGCGGATCACGTAGAGCTTGCGCTCGAAGGAGTCCTGGTCGGCGGCCTGCGCCCCCTCCGCGCCGACGAACAGCTGGCGGACGACCGGGCGGCAGGCGCCGGCGGTCTCGCCCGCGTGCGCGGGGTCGACCGGCACGTCGCGCCAGCCGAGCAGGCGCTGGCCCTCGGCCTGCACCGTGCGCTCGAGCAGCTGCTCGAGGCCCGCTCGTGCCTCCTCGTCGGTCGGCAGGAAGCACATAAGCACGCCGTACTGTCCGGCCGGCGGCAGCTCGAAGCCGGCGACCGCTCGCAGCAGCTCGTCGGGCATCTGCATCAGGATCCCCGCGCCGTCGCCCGTGCGCGGGTCCGCGCCGGAGGCGCCGCGGTGCTCGAGGTTCTCCAAAGCCGTGATCGCCCGTGTGATGACCTCGTGCGTCGGCTGGTTGTCGAGCCGCACGACCATGCCGACGCCGCACGCGTCGTGCTCGTAGCCGGGGTCGTACAGTCCGACGGCCTGTGGAGGCTGCTTGTTGTGCGAAGTCATGGAAGTGCTCCCTTGGGGCGGTGCGTACCCCGTAGCGCGGGCAGGCGGGCACCTGAGGCGGTGAGGCTGAGCCCGAAAGCGTAGCAGCGGACGACCGTCGGAATCCAGCCGCTCGGCAAGCAAAATCGGGACCGCCAGGCAGGGCTTTGCGGCCTCGCGGCGCTGCTCAGGGCAGCTCGCGCAGCGTCTCGGCCTCGCCCCACGAGCACAGCCCCGCACGGCCCGGACACGTCAGGCAGAGCCCGCGATGGGGCAGCGGGCTGACCGCGAACGGCTCGACTCGCGCTCGCGCGATTCGCTCGGCGAGCTGCTGCTCGAGCACGAGCCGCTCACCGGCCGCATAGCGAGCCGTAACCGCTTCGTCGCGCTCGAGGAACCAGTGCACGATCTCCACCGCAGGTGCGCCGTCGCGCAGGATCACGAGCGCGTAGAGCAGCCGCTGGATCGAATACTCGCGCTCGACGAGCGCCTCGAGGTCGACATCGCCCGCCACGCGATCGCTCTTGTAGTCGAGCACGAGACGCGACCCGTCGGCCTCGATCGCCAGCAGGTCGATCACGCCCGTGACGAGCGGCTGCTCGAGAGCGAGCGAGAAGGCGAACGGATGCTCGCGCCGCACGTGAGCAGCATTCCCGACACGCTCGGCGAGGTCCGCGCGGCACGCCGTCGCGATCAATCGCGCGAGCTCCTCGCGCTCGTGCGCGCCAACGCGCAGGTCGAGCTCGCGCGCGCACGCTTCGACGTCCTGCGCCGTCGGCGGCTGCGGGCGAGCGAAGTCGAGCAGCTCGAGCAGGCGGTGCACGAGCGTCCCGCGCGCGCGTGCCTCGAGGCCTTCCGTGGCGGCCTCGGCACGTGCCGCAGCGCGATCCTCGCCGATCCCGAGCACGCGTTCGAGGTAGTAGCGATAGCCACAGCGCTCGAGCTCGGTCAGCGAGCTGTAGCTGAGAGTTGCGATGCGCTCCTGCTCCGGCGCGAGCAGCGGCGGCGGCGCCGCTCGCGCGACCGAGAAGCGGACGCTCGCTCCCGTGCCGGCCGTGCCGGCCGTGCCGGCGGCGCCGGGCGTGCCGGGGGTGTCGGGGGTGTCGGGCGTGCCCGCGGCCCCGCTCGCTGCGAGAGCCCTCGCGTCTACCTGTGCCTCGCCCGCAACGACGTCGTGCGCGGTCTCGCTCGATCCCACGCCGCGAGGCCCGCCGCCCGACTCCCCGACCGGTCCCAACAGCGGCGCGTCCGGCGAGCTCAGCCGGTAGCGAACGAGCGCGCCGCGGTCGCCGACGGCGAGATCGCCGAGCGACGTCTGGCGCGAGGCGAGCAGCTCGGGCAGCGCCGCGGCGAGCGCCGGGCCGAGCCACGAGATCGGCGTTCTCGACGGGCCCTGCCTGGGCCAGCGGTCGAAGTCGACGCTGCCGCTCAGCAGCAAGAGGTCGCGCGCGCGCGTCATCGCGACGTAGAGGACCCTGTCCTCCTCTTCGGCTTCTCGCGCGCGACGCTCGGCGCACAGCTCGTCGTAGGCGAGCGCCGGCGTCGCGCGCTCGCCGTCGAGTCGCATCAGCCGCACCCCGAGGCGCTCACCGTCGAGCAGCAGGTCGGGCGTGCGCACGTTCGGCTGGCGGCCGAGGTCGGCCACGCAGACGACCGAGAACTCGAGACCCTTCGCGGCATGCGCAGTCATCAAGCGCACCGCATCCGGCTCGACGCCCTCGACTGGCGCGTCCGGCTCGACCCGGGCCGCGCGCTCGAGGTACTCGACGTGGTCGAGGAACGCACGCAGGTCGCGGCCTTCGCCGGCCTCGAAGCGCCGCGCGAGGCGCAGCAGCTTGTGCACGTTCGCGAGGCGGCGCTCGCCCCAGTCGAGCGCCAGCACGTGCTCGCGGTAGCCCGTAGCGTCGATCGCGCGCTCGATCAGCCCGGCGACGCCCCGCCGCGACGCGCCGGCGCGCTCTCGCGCGATCAGGACGCAGGCCTCGGCGAGCGCCTCGAGGTCGAACGGAGACAGCCGCTGCGCGAGCTCGCTCTCGCCGGCGGCGGCCGACTGCGCCGTCTCCCATGCCGGACGTCGGCTCGCCTGCGCGGCCTGCGCGAGCAGCGCGAGGCAGTCGCGCGAGCAGCCTCCGAGCGGCGAAGCGAGCAGTCCGTAAAGCGCTTCCTCGTCGAGCGGGTTGGCGAGCGCTCGCAGGTAGGCGAGCAGATCGCCGACCTGCTGATGGCCCCAGAACGTGCCGACGGCGGCGAGCGTGCGCAGGCCGCACAACTGCAATGCGCGCTCGAAGACCTCCAGGTCTCCGGATGCGCGCAGCAGCACGACGACGTCGCCCGCGCGCGCGCGGGCGCTCTGCACGAGCTCGCTGACGCGCTGGGCGAGCATTCGCGCCTCGGCCTGGCGCCACAACGGCGCGGGCGGAAGGCCGCCGGCAACCGCCACGGCGAGCTCCTCGCGTTCCTCCCAGCCGCCTGCATCGCTCAGCAGCAGCTCGACCGCGGGCTCGGCCTCACGCTCGCTCTCCCCGGCAATCGCCTGACGCCCGGCGACGAGTGCCGGGAACTCGGCGAAGCGCTCCGCGAAGACGGCGTTGACGACGTCGAGCAGTGCCGTGCGGCTGCGGAAGTTACGCGTCAGCGACAAGCTGCCGCCACGCTCGCCCAGCTCGACTCGCCGAGCGCGAAACAGCTCGACGTCGGCATGACGGAAACCGTAGATCGACTGGAACTCGTCGCCGACCGTGAACAGGTTGCCATGGTCGAGCGCGCGCAGGATCGCGAGCTGGCGCGGGTTCGTGTCCTGGAACTCGTCGACCATCAACAGCTCGAAGCGCTCCGACCAGCTCGAGCGCACCGGCTCGTGGTGCTCGAGCAGCTGCTGCGCGAGCAGCTCGAGATCGTCGAAGTCGACCGCCGCACGCGCACGCTTGCGCCGCTCGTAGGCGAGCCCGAAGAGCTCGAGCAGCTCACCGAGCACGATGCAGACGGCGGCCGCATCGGCGTCGTCGGCGGCCGCGTCAGCGTTGGCGTCAGGCGCGTCGGCGTCGGCCGCGAGGGCTGGAGCAGGCAGCCGCGGCAGGCGCTGGCCTGTGCTGCGCAGTTCCAGGTAGACGTGTTCGACCATCGCTCGCACGCGATCGATGCCGTATGCCGCGAGCACGTCGAGCGGAGCGCCCTGGCGCCGCTCGCGCTTCTGCTCGTGCTCGCTCGAGAGCAGCTCGCGCACAGCCTCCTGGAACGCCCGTTCGCGCAGCCGTCCGGCCAGCCCCTCGTCGAGCACGGCGAAGTCCGGGTCGAGCCCGCTCGCGAGCGGGTGTGCGCGCAGCAGTCGCGCACAGAAGCCGTGGAACGTGCCGACGAACGCCGCCTCGGTGTCGCGCGCGGCCTGGCGCTCGCCGAGGTCGAGCAGGCGCGCGCGCACTCGCTCGCGCAGCTCGCCGGCGGCGCGCTCGGTGAACGTGATCGCAAGGATCCGCCCAGGCGCGATCTCGTCATCGCACACTGCCCTGACGAAACGCTCGACGAGCACGGAAGTCTTGCCGCTGCCGGCCGCCGCCGAGACGAGCAGCGGCTCGGCTCGGCGCGCGACGGCCTGCTGCTGCTCGGCCGTCAATGCGGGACCGTCGTCGCGCGGCGGCTCGACATCGAGCCCCATTCCCGGCAACGTCTCCAGTTGCGGCGCCCGGCGCGTGCTCATCGCTCGCAACGGCAGATCGTCGGGTACATGCAGCCGCCCTTCCACGCGCACGTGGCTGGGCGCGGATCGAGTGCGCCGCTGACGGCGTGCTCCGCCGCCGCGCGCGCCGTGGCGAGCGCTTCAGCGAGCAGCTCGCGCAGCTCGTCGTGCTCGCGCACGTCCTTCGCGACGCAGTCCAGCTCGATCCCGGCATCGCCGTCGAGCACGCCGCGGGCGCGCAGGTCGGCGCCTGTCAGCGGCTGGTAGAAGCCACCGGCGACGGGAAGCCCGAGCAGCTCTTCGGCGGCGCGCATGTACAGCGCCACCTGCACCTTGCCGTCCTTGATCCAGCGCGCCGCCGCCGGCGGGTCTTTGCCCTTGTAGTCGTAGACGACCGCCTCGCCGCCGGGACCGACGTCGATCCGGTCGATCCGCCCGCGCAACGTGATCCCGCCGCCGAGCTCGAGCGCCGGCAGGCTGCTCGCCTCACCGCGATCGTCGTCGCCGGCGAAGCCGAAGCCGAGCTCGAGCTCGGCCGGCTCGAGCGGGCTCTCGCTCTCCGCCGCGAGCGCGAGATAGCGCTCGAGGTCGGCGAGCAGGCGCCGCCGTACGGCCGCGCGCCGCTCCGGCGAGACCGACAGCGGGTGCTCGGCTTCGTTGACGCTCAAGGCCTCGCCGAGCAGCTCGCGGGCACGCTGAAGCGAGGAGCGCGTCAGACGAGCGCTGCCGGTCTCGCGCCGCAGCCCCTCGAGCGTGTCCTTCAGCGCCGCGTGCGCGAGCGCGCCGCGCACCAGCGGCTCGGGGTCGGGCTCGAGCGCCTGCGGACGAAGCATGCGCTCGACGAACCACGCGACAGGGCAGTCGATCCGTTTCTCGAGCGAGGACGCCGACCAAGGGCGCGCGGCCAGCTCGGCGAGCAGCCGCTCGTCGTGCAGCGGCCGCGCCGCGCCTGCCGATCCGGGCAATACCTCCGCAGCAGGCGGAAGATCGTCGACGGCGCCAAGCGCACGCCGTGCGCGCTCACCGAGCAGGTCCTCCTCGAACAGGTCGCAGACGTCATCGACGAACAGCGAGCGCGATGTCGGCTGACCTTCGTCGTCGGAGGCGTGCCAGCTGAGGATCAGCTGCTCCTGCGGGCGCGAAAGTGCGGCGTAGAGCAAGTAGCGCTCGACCGCGAGCAGATCTTCCTGCTCGCCGAGGCGCAGCCCGGAGGCTTCGGCGAGCCGGCGCCGATCCTCCTCGGCGAGCAGCGGCTGCGGGCGTGCGCGGGCGGGGAAGACGCCTTCCTGCAGGCCGCAGACGAACAGCGCGCGCACGCGCCGCGCGCGAAGCGCGAGCGGGTCGAGCACGGCGACGGCGCCCGGCTGCGGCCCGTGACCGCTGGGGAAGACAACGTGCTCGAGCACCTCGGCGAGCTCGCCGGCGCTGCTCGGGGCGAGCTCGGGCGCGCCCCGCGCGAGCTCGCGCAGCTCAGCCAGCGCCCGGCGCCCGGCGGCGAGGGCGCGTGCTTCGTCTCGCTCGCCCGAGCCGAGCACCTCTGCGGCAGAGCGCCGCGGCGCGCAGAACAGCCAGTAGAGCTCGCGCGCGACGCGATCGAGCAGGGCCGCCGGACCGCGCTGCTGTGCCTGCTCGAGCTGGTCGATCGCATCCAGTCGCCAGTGCCGCGCCTGCCAGACCTCGCGCGCCGCGGTCGCACCCTGGACCCCGGAGCGCCGGCAAGTCAGCTCGAGCCAGTCGGCGAGCGACTGATGCTCGAGCAGGCCCGGCGCGCGCAGCCATGCGAGCAGATCGCCGAGCTCGCCTGTCGCCGCCTCGCCGTCGCGCCCCGCCACGCAGCGCAGCAGCCCGAGCAGCGCGCGCCCGGTCGGCGCATCGCGCAGCGGGCGGTCTCGTTGCGCCGTGAACGCGATCGCAGCGGCCGAGAAGACCTCCTCGAGCAGCTCCAGCGAAGTGCCGGCCGGGCGCACGAGCACGCCGATCTGCTCGGCGGGCACGCCGCGCTGCAACAGCGCCGCGATCTCGCCCGCGACGAGCTCGAGCTCGGCGCGTTCGCCGCCGCCCTCGAGCAGCCGCACCGCTCCCCCGGCGGGCACTCGTGCGGCGCGCGGCTCGAACAGCGAGCGCTCGAGCTGGCCGAGCGCGCGGCGGGCGTGCGGCGCGTAGTGCTCTGCGCGCGGCGGAAGCCGCCGTTCGCGCTCGGCGAGCGGCAAGAGCGTCTGGAAGGTGCTCGCGCGCCCGGCAAAGGCCGCGCGGCCAGGCTCATAGGGCAGTGAGACCGTGACGGGAGCGTCGACGATCCTGCCGAGCGTCTCGATCGCGTCCAGCTGCAGCGTCGTGAAATCGTCGAAGCCGTAGAGCAGAACCGGCGTACGGCCCCACAGCGCCGGACGCTCGCGCAAAGCGTCGAGCGCGAGCACCGAGCGCTGCTCGGCGTCGTGGCGTCCGAGTCGCCGCAGCGCGTCTCGATAGTCGACGTACAGCCGGCCGAGGCCGCCCTGACCCGAGGTGCCATCGCGGTCGGCTGCGCCCCAGCTCTCCAGCGCGCTCAGCAGCCTTCCGGGCGACACCCGCCGGACCTGCAGCTCGCTGACGAGCTCCGCCAGCGCCCGCGTGAACCCCCGGCGCGAGCGGCCGCGCAGCAGCGGGTCCTCGCCTGCCGCGAGCGCTTCGAGCAGGCGCTCGCGCGCGAGCCCGCCAAGCACCGGGCGGGCGATGCGGGCGCGCAGGACAGCCTCCCCGATCAGCCCGGCGAAGCGCTCGACGCGCACGCCAATCGCAGCGCGATCGCCGGCGAGCTCGCGCAGGTAGTGCTCGACGTCGGCCCGCGTCGGCACGATCAAGAGCGGCTCCTCGCCACGCGCGAGGTGACCGCGCACAGCCTCGATCACGAGCTCGGCCTTCCCTGCGTTCGCGGGACCTGTGATCAGCGTGATCGCCATTCACATCCATCCTCGCGCAACTGGCCGACATTCCCCCGAGCAGCCGGCCGGTCGCGCCTGGCGTGCGAAGGCGTCCTGCGGATGTGAGCAGAGCGACCCGGCGAGGCGCTACGCGGCGCTGCGCTCGCTGACCGACGCGGCTTTTTTCTTCTTGGCTTTCGCTTTCGACTTCGCGACCGTCAGCTCGTCGTCCTGCGCCTCGGCCTCGGGCGCTTTCGCGCCCTCCTTGGCCCACTCCTCGTCGAACTCGACGCGCCATTTGCCCTCGTCGGTCTGCTGCATCGCCAGGTGCGCGCGGAACGAGCGCCCGCTGCGCCCGCGAAAGCCCGTCACCGGCTTCTCCGTGTAGCCGGTCTTGATCAGTTCGCGCGCGATCGGCACGGTCAGCGTCTTGCCCGCTTTGGCCTTCCAGATGACGAAGCCGCAGCCTGGGTCCTCGCGCGCCCAGCACGAGTAGCCCTTGCGGTTCTCGCTGATCTCGTGCCCGCAGACCGGACAAGGCCCGAGCTTCGCGCGCGGGATCTTGACGTCTTTGAGCGTCTCGTCGAGCTTGTGCACGGTCTGCTCGGCGAAGCCCGCTATGTCGCTCATGAACTTCTCACGCGAGTCCTCGCCGCGCTCGATCTTGCCGAGGCGGTGCTCCCAGTTGCCGGTCAGTTCCGGCGAGGTCAGCATGTGCGCGTCGAGCAGGCGAATCACGTTGAGGCCCTTCTCGGTGGCGACGAGCGCGCGCGCGTCGCGCTCGACGTAGCCGACGGTGATCAGCCGCTCGATGATCGCGGCACGCGTGGCCGGCGTGCCGATGCCCGACTCCTTCATCGCCTCGCGCAGCTCTTCGTCGTCGACGAGCTTGCCGGCCGTCTCCATCGCGCCGAGCAGCGAAGCGTCCGAGTAGCGGCGCGGCGGTTTCGTTTCCTTGCGGTCGCTTGCGATCTCGAGCGTCTTGACGGTCTCGCCGTCCTCGAGTTTCGGCAGCTGCTGGTCGGCGCCCTCGTCCTCCTCGCCTTTCGGGCGCGACTCGGCGGCGACCTCGTCGTAGACGCCGCGCCAGCCGGGTACGACGAGCAGCTTGCCGCGCGTGCGGAAGATGTGCCCATCGCCGTCGCCAACCGTCGTCTCGACACGCGTGTTCTCGAACACTGCCTCGGGGTGGAAGACCGCGAGGAAGCGCCGCGTGACCATGTCGTAGATGCGACGGTCGTCGGAGCTCATTTTCTCGAGGTTGTGCTCGGAGCGCGTCGGGATGATCGCGTGGTGGTCGGTGACCTTCTCGTCGTTGACGACACGCGCGAGCGGCAGCAGGTCGAGGCCGATCACGTATTCGGCGCCCTTCGTGTAAGCGCTGTCGTGACCGACGAGCTCGGCGATCGGCTTGATTTCGGCGACCATGTCACTCGTCAGGTAGCGCGAGTTCGTCCTCGGGTAGGTCAGCGCCTTGTGCTCCTCATAGCAGCGCTGCGCGGCGCCGAGCGTGCGTTTGGCGGAGAAGCCGTAGCGGTTGTTCGCCTCGCGCTGAAGCGTCGTCAGGTCGTAG